>CAZHZQ010000094.1:0-9317 GCA_964537235.1 uncultured Actinomycetota bacterium
TTCTTCTGGCAGTCGCTGCAGGGCGCCGCGGTGTTCGTCGCGGTCCCGATCGCCTTCGTGTTCAACATCCTGCTCGAGCGGTTCATCCAGGGCTTCACGATGGGCGCCGTGAAGGGCTGAGAGGCCCGCCGGTATGGACACCTACACGGCCATCGCGACCAAACGCGACGGCGGACGTCTGACGCCCGCGCAGGTCACCACCCTGATCGAGCGCTTCACCTCGGGCGAGGTCAGCGATGCGCAGATGGCGGCGTTCGCGATGGCCGTCTGCATCCACGGGCTCGTCGACGCCGAACTGGATGCCCTGGTGGACGCGATGACCCGGTCGGGGCGGCAGCTCGACTGGTCGGACCTCGACCGTCCAGCGGCCGACAAGCACTCCACCGGGGGTGTCGGGGACAAGGTCAGCCTCGTGCTGGCCCCGCTGGCGGCCGCGTGCGGGCTCGCGGTCCCGATGCTGTCCGGCCGGGGTCTCGGTCACACCGGCGGGACGCTCGACAAGCTCGAGGCGATCCCCGGGCTGCAGGTCGATCTCGAGGTGGAGCGGTTCCGGCGCATCGTCGACCGGGTGGGCTGTGCGATCGCCGGGGCCGGCCCGGATCTCGCCCCGGCCGACGCCCGGCTGTACGCCCTGCGCGACCACACCGGGACGGTCGAGTCGGTCCCGCTGATCGCCGCATCGATCATGTCCAAGAAGACGGCCGCGGGGATCCGTCGGCTCGTGCTCGACGTGAAGGTCGGCTCGGGCGCGTTCATGGCGACGCGGGCGCGGGCCGAGGAACTGGCGCGGACGATGGTCGACATCGGTTCCCGCCGTGGCGTCGACGTCGTCGCGCTGCTGACCGACATGGACACCCCGCTCGGCAGGACCGCGGGCAACGCCTGCGAGGTCGAGGAGGCGGTGGCGGTCCTCCAGGGAGGAGGGCCCGCGGACGTCACCGAACTCGTGGTCGCGGAGGTCACCGAGATGTGCCGACTCGCGGCGGTGGATGCGGACGTTGCCCGCGTGCTCGCATCGGGAGCGGCGTACGAGCGGTTCGCCGTCATGGTCGCGTCCCAGAGCGGCGATCCGGAGGCGGATCTCCCGCGCCCCGACCACCGGGTGGCCGTCCCGGCGGACCACGAGGGGTACGTCAGCCGCCTGGACGCCCGCACGATCGGGTTGGCGGCCTGGCACGCCGGCGCCGGTCGCTCCGTGCCCGGTGCGCCGGTGGACCCGGCGGCCGGCGTGCGGTGGTCGGCGACCGTCGGTGATCCGGTCGAGGAGGGACAGCCGGTCCTGGTGGTCGAGGGATCGGATGCGGACCGCGTTCAGCGGGCGGCGGAGACCGCGGCGGCTGCGGTGGTGACGGCCCCGGAACCGCCTGGCGAACGCCGGCTGGTGCTGGGCCGGGTCGGCGGTTAGCCGTCCCGTTCAGACGTGCTGGGTGTCCCGCAGGTCCCGGAAGCTCGACAGCTCGATGACCCGTGCCACGTCCCTGGGGGAGACGATCCCGACCAGGCGACCGTCGTCGTCGACGACCAGGACCCGCCCGTCAGCGCAGCCCTGCATCCGCGGCAGCACCTCGATCAGCGGTTCGTCGGGCGTCGCGGTGGCGACCTCCTCCATCGGGCAGGCCACGCGCCGTGCCGACGTCGCGCCCCGTTGGCCGGGCGGCACCTCACGGATCCGGTTGAGACCCAGCAGGCCGACGGGGCGTCCGTCCTCGACCAGGGGGAACGTGGCGTACCGGTGGTCGAAGACGTAGCGGTCCAGGAACTCCTGGACCGACAGGTACGGCGGTGCCACGAGCGGATCGGGCGTCATCACGTCCCGCACGCGGACGCCGCCGATCTGCTGTTGGAGGGTGGCGTACTGCTCCTCGCTCTTCGCGGCGTTCGTGAGGAACCAGCCGATCAGGATCAGCCAGAGACCGTCGAAGCCCGCACGGAACGCGAACTGGACGAGCCCCAGCCCCATCAGCAGGAACCCGAAGACCCGGCCGGCCTTGCTGGCGGTGACGGTCGCCGAGTGGCGGTCGTCCCGGCGTCGCCAGAGGAACGCCCGCAGGATCCGACCCCCGTCCAGCGGGGCGGCCGGCATCAGGTTGAAGATCGCCAGGGCGAGGTTGATGATCGCCAACCAGCCCACGACGCCGCCGGAGATCCCGGCGTCCATCTGGCGGGTTGCGAGGTACAGCAGTCCGAACAGGCCGGCCAGGACGAGGCTCACGAGCGGGCCGACCCCGGCCACGCGGAGGTCAGCGCCGGGATCGCGGGCCTCGCCGGACAGTCGTGCGACACCTCCGAACAGCCACAACGTGATGCCTTCGACCTCGATGCCGTTGCGGCGGGCGACGATCGCGTGGGCCAGCTCGTGCGCCAGCAACGACAGGAAGAAGACCACCGCGGCGACGAAGCCGGCGACGGCGTAGGTCAGCGTGGACAGATCGGGGTAGTCGGTCGGGAACCGACCGGCGGACAGACTGAAGGCCACCAGCGCGAAGATCACCAGGACGCTCCAGTTGATGCCGACGTCCACCCCCGCGACGCGCCCGAGACGCAGGCTCTCCTCCACGGCTGCTCCTGACCGTCGTCCGGTGTCTCCGGCCTCACACGACCGTACGCCTAGGGTTCGCACCGGACCAGAGGAGATCAGACATGGCTGACCGCATCACCGTCGAGCTGGACGGGCACGTGTTGATGATCGGCGTCAACCGCCCCGAGAAGCGCAACGCCTTCGACCTGCAGACCATCGCGGCGTTCTCGGACGCCTACCGGCGGCTGGCCGAGGACGACGACGCCCGCGTGGGGGTGCTGTACGCCCACGGCGACCACTTCTCCGCCGGCCTCGACCTCGCGGACGTCGGCCCGGCCGTCGCCGAACGGGGGCCGGAGGCGATCGCCGGGGCCGGCCCCTACGACCCGTTCGGGGTGTGGGGCGAGCCCGTCTCGCAGCCGGTGGTGATGGCGGTGAACGGGATCGCGTTCACGCTGTCCATCGAGCTGGCCCTGGCGTCCGACGTCGTGGTCGCCGCCGACGACGTGCGCTTCCGTCAGCTGGAGATCGGTCGCGGGATCCTGCCGTTCGGCGGGGCCACGTTCCGCGCCCCGGCCCAGCTGGGCTGGGGCAACGCCATGCGGTTCCTGCTGACCGCCGAGGAGTTCGGTGCGGAGGAGGCGCACCGGATCGGCCTGGTGCAGGAGGTGGTGCCCGCCGGTGACCACGTCGACCGGGCTCGACAGATCGCCGAGCTGATCGCCGCGCAGGCTCCGCTCGGGGTCCGCGGGACGCTCGCGAACGCTCGCATCGCCCGGGACGGTGGAGAGGAGGCGGCGATCGCGCACCTCCGGTCCATCCTGCCGGACATCTTCCAGAGCGAGGACGCCGCGGAGGGCCTGCAGAGCTTCCTGGAGCGCCGCGAGGCGCGGTTCACCGGTCGGTGACCAGCGGTCAGGTTGCCAACCCGTCCGCGCTCACCCACCCTCGGGGTCCGGGCCCGAAGAGAGAGTGGACCACACGTGCAGAACCGTTGGATCGGTGATGAGAGCGACTTCCTGAAGTTCGGCTTCCTCCGCACCCTGCTCGGGCTGACCGACCGGGACAAGGTCCGGATGACGACGGGGGCGAACTGGTACGTCACCTGCGCGTGCCCCGGCCCGGCGCTCGACGGTCGTCTCGATGAGCTCAGCGACTACCGCTACCTCGAGGACGAGCTGAACCGCGACCTGGACCCGTTCCTGTTCAACGCCCTGCGTTCGATCACCCAGCGGCTGCGTACGCTGTCACCGGTGACCGGAGGGGTCCTCGAGGGCAAGCTGTCGGGATCGTTCGATCGGGTCCTCTACGACATCGAGCGGGACGACTGGCATCTCGATGCGCTCGGCACGGTGGGTGCCTGCGACACGGTCTTCCTGGACCCCGACACGGGGCTGCAGCCGAGCTCCTGCGGGACCGGGCACGTCAGCACCGTCGAGCTCGGCGACTACCTCGACGGGTCCAACGTCGTGCTGCATCAGCACCTCCGCGGCGGTGGCCACGACGGGACGTTCACGTCGATCCAGGAGCAGGTGGCGGAGCTCGACATCGTCGATCCCGAGGCCATGGTGGGGATCGCCCGCGCCGGGACGATGCTCGTCGTCATGCCCACCGAGGAGCACCGCGACCGTCTGCACGGCCGTGTCGAACAGTTCCTCGATGACTGGGCCGGCTTCGTGACCGCCACACCCGGATGGGACACCGTCGCCGCGGCCTGACCGGTCCGCTCGGATCAGTCGCGGTTGGGTCCGTAGCCGCTGCCGGTGACGTACTCCTCGAGCGCCTGGGCCTTGGTCTCGAGCTCGTCCATGCGGGACTTGACGACGTCACCGATCGAGATGATCCCCGCCAGCTCGTCGTCCTCGACCACGGGGACGTGACGGATCCGGCTGTTGGTCATCAGGGCCATCAGCTCGTCCGCGGTGCGGTCCCGCCCGCACGTCGTGACCTGGGTGGTCATGACCTCACCGACCGTCTCGTGCAGGCAGTCCGCCCCCGCTGCGGCCAGACGGCGCACGATGTCGCGTTCCGAGAGGATCCCGCGCACGGTCCGGCCGTCGGCGGACACGACCAGCGCCCCGATGTTGTGCTGCTTCAGGGTCCGCGTCGCCTCGGCGATGGAGGCGTCGGGTGAGATCGTGAAGACCTCGTCACCCTTGCGGTCCAGGATCACGCCCACACGAACGGTCATGGTTGGCTGGCCTCTCCTGCGTCTCATGCACGATTCTGCCACAACGGGGCGTGAACCTCGACGTGGCGGCCACGTCTGGAGGGTTGGAAGACGTCGTCTCCCAGGTGTCGATCGCGTGCCTGTGTGGATAGCGTGCCTGTGTGGACAGCGTCCGTGTGGACAGCGTCTGGTGCCACGTCGTCAGGGGCCATGCCATGGTTGACCGGCCCGCACGTACCGCCGTCGCATCCCTCCCGCGCCATCCGGACGGGCGGGTCGACGTCGATGCCGTCGTCGCCGGCCTCCGACGAGGTGGCCGGGTCCACCGCTTCGAGTCCGCTGCCGGGGTGCCGGGAGGGACCGGCCGCAGCGTCCTGGTGCCGGCCACGGGACGGGTGGATCGGCTGACCGCGGGGACGTTCGCCCGACTCGACCACCTCCTCGGACCGCCGGGGTCGGGCGCTCCGGGAGACCACCCGGTGGGCGGTCACGTGCTCGCCATCCCGTACGACCTCGGGACGAGGCCCGGGGCGACGGCCTTCGTCGAGGCCGTGGACGTCGCGGTGGTCGTGGAGGCCGATCGTGCCTGGGTCGTCGGACCGTAGGCATCGACCCGCGCGCTGGCGGAGGACCTCGACCGGTCGTGGGATCCCCCGCCCCGGGCGGCGGACCCGCGCCCCGACCGCGGCCCGGTCCAGGTCACGGAATCGTTGGGGCGGTCACGGTTCGAGGCGGCCGCCCGCCGGGCCCTCGAACGGATCGCGGACGGGGATGCGTACGTGGTCAACCTCACCCAACAGCTCACCGCGACGTTCCCGGGCGACGTCCACCAGCTGTACCAGCGGCTCCGGGCGACCAGCCCCGCGCCTCACGGGGGGGTGGTGGAGTTCGCACCGGGGGTCGGCTTGGCCTCGGTCTCGCCGGAGGCGTTCCTCCAGGCGGACGCGCGGCGTGTGACCATCCGCCCGATAAAGGGGACGCGGCCCCGGTACGACGTCGCCGCCGAGGACCGGGCTGCCGCCGAGGAGCTGCGGCGCTCCGAGAAGGAGCGCGCCGAGAACGTGATGGTGGTCGACCTCGAGCGCAACGACCTGGGGAGGGTCTGTGAGATCGGCGCGGTCACGGTCCCCGAGCTGTTCGCGGTCGAGGCGCACCCGACCGTCTGGCAGCTGGTGTCCACCGTGCGGGGACGCCTCCGGGAGGACGTCGGCTACGCGTCGGCGCTGATGGCGTGCTTCCCCTGCGGTTCCGTCACCGGAGCGCCGAAGCGCAGCGTCATGCGCATCATCGACGAGCTCGAGCCCGTCCCGCGCGGCTGGTACTGCGGGGCGGTGGGCTGGGTCGCGCCGGGGGCGATGCGCACCGCGGTGACGATCCGCACGGCCGTGCTGCGTGCGGACGGGACGGTCTCGTACGGCACCGGCTCGGGGATCGTGGCGGATTCGGACCCGGCCGCCGAGTACGCGGAGGCCCGGTTGAAGGCGGCGCCGTTCCTGGCAGCGGTCGGTGCGACCTGGGCGGATGTGGGACCGGTAGTTGAGGACGGTCGCGGCGGGGTACGTTCGGACGTGCCATGAGTACGGACGCCCCCGCTCCCACGCGCCCCGAGACGCGCCCCGAGACGCGGCCCCAGACCCGTCCCCGGACCCGTCCCGACGTCGGGACGAGCGAACGGGTCGAGACCCGGCCCGACACGTCGACCGACGACGGTGACCACGACCGGTTCGCGCACTACATCCGCAAGTCCGACTGGGATCGCGCCTACATCCAGGGCAAACCGGTACGCGCCCTGTGCGGCAAGATCTGGGTGCCCAGCCGGGACCCGGACCGCTACCCGATCTGTCCCACCTGCAAGGAGATCCGCGGGTTCGTGCTGGGAGGCGGCGACTCCGGCGGGGATGCCGACGGCGGCTCCGACGGCTCCGGCGGTGGCCCCGACGAGGGTTAGGAGCTGACCGCGCCGCCGAGATCGCGGCCTCGTTGGCTCCGGAGCCGACGTCCTGCCTCTAGGCTCCCACGGCGTACGCGGCGCGGAGGGCGACATGGCACACGTGGTGATCCTCGGAGGCGGGTTCGGTGGTCTGGCGGCGGCTCACGAGCTCCGCGGCCTCCTGGACGACGACGACCGCATCACCCTCGTCGACCGCAACGACCGCTTCTACATGGGCTTCGCGAAGCTGTGGGATCTGGCCGGGGTCCGGCCGCTCGAGGACGGCACCGCGGACCTGACGAACCTCGGTCGTCACGGCGTCGAGTTCGATCGGACCGAGATCCGGGGGATCGATCCCGCGGCGCGGCGGATCGAGACGGCCGACGGCGAGCTGGAGGCCGATGCGTTGCTGGTCGCGCTGGGAGCCACCGATGCGCCCCACCATCGCGAGTTGCTGCGAGGGGAGGGCATCCACGATCTCTACGACGGGGGCGCGCTGCCGGCGATGAAGCAGGACCTCGACTCGATTCAGGAGGGGCGCGTGGTCGTCGCGGTCCTCGGAGGCCCCTACAAGTGTCCGCCGGCGCCCTACGAGGCGGCCCTGCTGGTCGACGAGCGGTTGCGGTCGCGCGGGGTCCGCGATTCCGTCGATGTCCTCGTGGCGACGCCCCTGCCCATGGCGCTCCCGCCCGCGGGGCCGGACGCGAGCCGCTACGTGGCCGACCAGCTCGATGACCACGACGTGGAGCTGCTGGCCGACCACACCGTGCGGACCGTCGTCCCCGAGCGCGGCCTGATCCGGTTCCAGGACGGCTCAGAGATCGACTTCAACGTGCTGCTGGGCGTCCCGGCCAACGTCGCACCCGATGTCGTCCGCGAGAGCCCGCTGCGAGGTCGGTCCGGGTGGATCGAGCCGGACCGTCACACCCTGCGGACCGACTTCGAGGGGGTGTACGCGGTCGGCGACTGCACCCACATCCCCACCGCGACCGGGGCGCTGCCGATGGCCGGCGTGTTCGCTGCCGCCGAGGCGATCGTCGCTGCCCGCAACATCGCCGTGGACGTCACCGGGGATGGCGAGGAGGCACGGTTCGACGGTCACGGCCACTGTTTCCTCGAGCTCCCCGGCGAGCGCGTCGCGTTCGTCCAGGGCGACTTCTACGCCGACCCGCCCGATGTCGAGATCTCGCCCGCGGACCATGAGCGGTTCGAGCAGAAGCAGGCCTACGAACGCGAACGACTGGATGCCTGGCTCGGCTGAGCCCGGCCCGGGATCGACCGGAGGAAGGGCGATCGACGTGTCCTCGACCCGCTGGATGATCGCGACCCTCGTGGGGGTCGTCCTCGTCGCGGTGATCGCGGTCGTCGTGACGAGCGTGCGCGAGCCGCCGACCCAGCCCGAAGGCAGCCCGGAGGCCACCGTCCAGCGGTTCCTCCAGGCCGTGGCCGAGGGGGACCGGGAAGTGGTGCTCGAGACGTACTCGTCGGACCTGCGCCGACGCTGTGAGGAGCGGGAACCAGGACACCGTCCGCCGTTCCCCCGGGAGCGGAGGTCGTTCGATGCCGACCTGTCGAAGGTCCGCGATCTCGACGGGGATCTGGTCGAGGTCGAGGTGCGCATCACCGAGTTCTCCGGTGAACCGCCGTTCGGTGGGGGTGGCTACGACCACACCGAGGTCTTCCGGCTCGAGCGCGTCGACGGGACGTGGGCGATCACCGAGGCGTTCTGGCCCTACTACCTCTGTCCGGCCTGATGTCGATGCTGAGAACGGACGAGGACGACGGACACGGCACCCTGCGGCGGGTGTTCGTGTACTCGCTCGCACTGCTCGGTGCGCTCCTCACCGCCTCGGGCCTCTCGGGCATCGTGCGGATGACGCTGGAGACCTTCGGTGGGACCGCGCTCGTCAGCGAGACGGACAGCGGGCTCGCGTTGGGTCTCTCGCTCACGATCGTCGGTCTGCCGGTCTGGTTGCTCGCGTGGCGTGCCGCGCAGGGCGACGTCGCCGGGAGCCCGGCGGAGCGACGGACGCTCGGACGACGTCTGTTCCTCGCGGGTGCCAGAGCCATCGCCCTGGGCATCGCGGTCCCGTACGCGATCGAGACGGGCCGGTGGCTCGTCGGGGCGGAGCCCTACGGGGCGGAAGCCGTCGCCCGGATGCTCGTCTGGGGTCTGTTCTGGGCCTACCACGAAGGCGTGGCGCGCGAGGTGCCCTTCGGCGGCGAGCACACCCAGCGCGTCGACCGCGTCGAGGTGTACCTCGCGGCGACGGGAGGGTTCGCGCTGCTCGCGACATCGGCCGGCGGCTTGCTCGCGAGGTCCCTGGATGCGCTGTACGAGCTCGTGGTCGGGGTCGCGCCCCTCGTCGGGCAGGGCATCGGCCCGGAGCTGCGGACGGCCTCGGTCGTGACCGTGGTCGGCGCTGCGGTGTGGTCGTGGCACTGGTTAGTCGTCGCGCGCGACGACACCGGATCCACCGGCTGGTTCGTGTACCTGTTCCTGGTCGGGGTGCTGTCGGGGACCGCGACGGTCGTCATCTCCGGGAGCGTCCTCCTGCACCGCGTCCTGGCGTGGTTCCTCGGTGCGGCCGACCGTTCGGCGGGTGCCTACTTCGACGTCGTGCCGGCCTCCCTCGCCAGCCTGCTCGTCGGGATCGCGGTCTGGGGCTACCACCGGGCCGTCCTGCGCGAGACCGAAC
>CAZHZQ010000095.1:0-2096 GCA_964537235.1 uncultured Actinomycetota bacterium
CAGGAGCCGCCGTAGCCCAGCCCGGCGTTGAGGAACGACCGGCCGATCCGGTGGTCCAGCCCCATGCCGTCGGCGACCTGCTCGACGTCCGCCCCGACCAGCTCGCAGATCCGCGCCACCGCGTTGATGAAGCTGATCTTGGTCGCGAGGAACGCGTTGGACGCGTGCTTGATCAGCTCGGCGGTCGCCAGGTCGGTCTGCACGAACGGGACGTCGTGCCCGACCAGCATCGGTTCGTACACCTCGCGCAGCAGCTCGCCGGCCTCGCCGTCCGGCACACCGACGACCACACGGTCCGGGTGCAGGGTGTCCTCCACGGCGCAACCCTCCCGGAGGAACTCCGGGTTGGACGCCACCTGGATCGACACGGTGCTGCCGTGGCGGGCCTGCTCGCGCTCGATCACCTGCTTCAGGCGCACGCCGGTGTTCGCCGGGACCGTCGACTTCTCGACGAGCAACAGGTCCCCGGTGGCGTGCTCGGCGGCGCGGCGGCCGACCTCCTCGACGTAGGAGAGGTTCGGCGCCCCGCCCGGCAGCGACGGCGTGCCGACACAGACGAAGGCCACCTCCGTCCCGTCCAGCGAGTCCGACACCTCATCGGTGAAGCGCAGTCGGCCCGCGTCGCGCCCCTCGGCGATCAGCTCGTCCAGGCCTGGCTCGTAGAAGGGGGTGCGGCCCGTACGCAGCGACTCGATCTTGGCCTGGTCGTCGTCCATCCCGACGACGTCGTGGCCCCAGCGCGCCAGACACGCGGCCGTCACCAGCCCCACGTGGCCGACACCGATCACCGCTACATGCATCTGAACCGACACCCCTGTTGACGACGATGCAGGACCGAACGCCCCGACCTCTGCGGACCTCTCCGGAACCGGCCGGTACGCCCGGTCGGAGGGTACCCGCCGCGAGGCGCTCACCTAGCGTCGTACCGGCGACGAGGAGGCTCCGTGCGACAGCTGCTGCTGCAGGTCCCATCCGGCCTCGGGGACGAGGTCCTGACGCGGACCTCCCACCTCGAGACCTCGAACGCCCTCGTGCTCACCGCGCGGACGGTGGAGGACGACCGCGACCTGGTGCTCCTGCACGTCCAGAACGACGCCGTCGGGGAGGTCCTCGAGATCGTGCAGTCCCTGGGCGAGCTGCACGCCACGATCGACCCGCAGGGGGTCCTGACCCTGTCGCCTCCTCCCGGGGAGCCGCCGGACCCGCTGTTGGACGTCAGTCCGCGCGCCCCGATCGAGATCCTGCTGGCCGGCCTGCAGAGCGCCGGTTCGTGGCCGACCTTCCTCGGCTACTCCCTGCTGTCGGGGATCGTCGTGTGGGTGGGGCTGTACCTCGAGACCGTCTACCTGCTGACGGCCGCGATGCTGATCGCCCCGTTCGCCGGACCGGCGATCAACACGGCGATCGCGTCAGCCACCGGGCGGACCGGCTTGCTGCGGCACAGCGTCGGCCGGTACGCGGCAGGGGTGACCACCGGGGCTGCAGCGGCCGCCCTCCTCGCGCTCGTCGTCGGCCAGCGCTCCGCGACCGGGCTGATGGTGACCGTCACGGACCTGTCGATCGTGCACGTGCTGCTCCCGCTCGCGGCCGGGGCAGCCGGGGCGCTGTACCTCGTCTCCTCCGAGCACAGCAGCCTCGTGTCCGGGGCCGCGGTCGGGATGCTCGTCGCGGCCTCGCTGGCGCCGCCGGCCGGGGTGCTCGGAACGGCGCTCGCGCTCGGACGCGGGGACCTGCTCGGACGGGCGGCGTTCATCGTCGTGCTGCAGCTCGTGGGCATCAACCTCGTGGCCGCGACGGTGTTCCGCCTCTACGGGCTCCGACCCCAGCAGGCCCGCCTCGGCAGGGGGAACCCACGGATCTTCGCCGTCACGCTGGCCGTCTGTGGCATCGTCGTGGCCGGCATGGTCGGTTCCCAGTGGCTCGGCAGCCAGTGGGGCCAGCGCCAGGACGCCGCCGCCGCGGCCACCACGCGGATCGAAGAGATCGCCGACACGATGGAGGGCGTCACGCTGCTCCGGGCCGACCTGCACCCGTCCCAGTTCACCTCCGACCACCTGATCGCCGAGGTGACCGTCGCCACGGACCCCTCCCGGGTC
>CAZHZQ010000095.1:2196-9168 GCA_964537235.1 uncultured Actinomycetota bacterium
CCCGACCCCAGAGGTGCACCATGACCAGGAGGACACGTTCGGAACTGCTGCGGCTGTTCGAGCCGACGCTCGGACCCGAGGCCGCGACCGCGCTGGTGGAGGAGTTCGAGGTGGTCGACGTCGACCAGTTGGCCACGAAGGACGATCTGGCTGCCACCCGTGATGACCTGCGTGGCGAGATCGCGGCCACCCGCGGAGAGCTGCACCACCGCATCGATGTGCTCGAGGAACGGATGAGCGGCCGCTTCGGGCGTATCGACGAACGCTTCGAGGCGGTCCACTCGGCCATCGCGCAGGCGAAGAACGAGGTGCTCGCCGCCTACCGCGGCGAGATCGCCGCAGCGGTGTCGGGGCAGACGCGAGCGATCATCTTCACCATGATCGGCACCGTCCTGAGCCTCGGTGGGCTCGCGATCGCACTGGCGCAGCTCGGCTGACCCGTCCGGGGCCTCCCCGGCGTGACCCGGCTACGCACCGTCGTCGGCGACATCTGGCGCGCTGAGGTTCGCGATGTCGCGGAGATCCTGGGGGCGGCCGGAGGCGCGCTTCATGCGGATGAGATCGTCGAGTCCGACGACCCGGACGAGGGCGCCGGCGGCAGTGGTCTCGACGGCGCGTTCCCGCAGACGCTCGTAGTCGTCGGCCCCGGGCACGTCGTTGAGGTAGTCGATCGGCCCGGCATCGGTGTCGAGGGTGAAGCTCGCACCGCTCGCCAGGGCCTCGGGATCCGTGGGGTCGATGTCCAGGAGGTCCGCATCCACGCCCCGCAGACGTGCGTCCAGTTCATCGAACGCGGCGGCGAGCCGGACGAGGTTGTCCTCGTCCTGCCGAGCGACGAGATCGATGTCCGCGGTGGCGCGCACGTAGCCGTGCGCGATGACGGCGAACCCTCCGACGGCCACGTAGTCGACGCCGTGCCGGTCGAGCGCGGCGAACACCCGGGCGGGATCCAACACCGTCACCGGCTGGCGCTCCCGGCCAGTTCGGACGCGAACGAGGCGAGCGCGAAACCGTCCTCGAGGCGTGCCGACATCGACCTCGCGCGATCGCCGGCGATGTCCCCGGCCGAGCGTTCGGGGTCCAACGGGACGGCGTCGAGGTGGAGGCGCTCACCCAGCGCGATCAGCAGACGATCGAGTCGATCGACGGTCGGCGTCTCACGACCGGTCTCGATGCGGCTGATCGTCGACTGACGGGTGCCTGCCCGTCTTGCGAGCTCGCGTTGCGACAACCCGTGGGCGAGCCGTCGCCGGCGCAGCAGCTCCCCTGCATCCAAGAGGTCTCCTCCGTCAGCCAGCCCTCCGACCAATCAGCTCTCCGACGAGCGATAGCGTATCAGCTATACCTTACGGCCGCCCCCGTGGTGAAGCGGCGGCGAGCCGGACGAGCGGGGCCTACTCCTCGAACGGTGGTGCCACGTCCGGGTCGACCGTCCCGTCGAGGTCCCGCTCGTGCGGCGCCCCGGCCTGGTTGTGCGTGTCGACGTACCCGGCCGGCGGGGGCTCCCCCGGCGACGGCTCGTGCACCAGCCCGACCGGGCCGGTCGGCTGCAGCACCGCCTGCTCGACGCTGCCGGTCGTCAGCAGCTGCGAGACGTCGATCCCCAGCTTCGACGGATCCAGCGATCGCTTCACGCCCACGTCCTCGACGGCGGACAGGTCGAGCTCGCGCGGCTGGACCGGGTCGCCCTGGGCGTCCAGCACCACCCGCACCGTCGGACGGGACAGCCGGTCCCCCGAGACCTCGGTCACCACGGCGACCTCGCCGGTGGTCAGAGCGACCATCGACCCGACCGGGTACACCCCGAGCAGCCGCACGAACGAGCGCACGATCTGCGGGTCGAACCCGCGCCCCGCCCCGGCGATCAGGATGTTGAGGGCCTGGCGGCGTTCCTCCGCCCGCCGGTACGAGCGCTTGGAGGTCACCGCGTCGAAGCAGTCCGCGACCGCCACCAGTCGCGCCGGCACGGACGGATGCGGTCGTCCCTCCAGGTGCGGGTAGCCGGACAGGTCGAACGCGGCGTGGTGCTCCAGCACGACGGGCGCAGCCGGATGGAACAGCCCCCCGTGCGTCGAGAAGATCAGACCCGCCCCCTCGACCGGATGGCGCTGCACGATCCGCCACTGCTCCTCGGACAGCGGCCCCACGTGGTTCAGCACCTCGCGGGGGACGTTGAGCTTGCCCACGTCGTGCAGCAGCGCGCCCATCCCCAGCACGACGATCTGGTCGTGGTGCAACCCGATCGCGTGGCCGAGGGCCACGGTCAGCAGGCACACGTTCATCATGTGGTAGTAGGTGTACTCGTCATACGACTTCACGGTCGTCAGCAGCAGGGCCTGGGTCGGGTCGCGCTTGATCTGGCTCACGAGGCGGTCCACGACCGACTGGGTGGCCGTGAGATCGACCGTCCGGCCGGCCGCCGCCCGCATCGCCGCATCACGGAGGAACTCCAACCCCATCCCGTACGACCGGCGCAGCTCGGACGCCTCCGCCGTCTCGTCCCCCTCGTCGACCTCCGGATGCACCCGGTTGATGTCCAGTCCCTCGAGCTCGTCGGTGATCGGCTGCTCGCCCCGCAGCATCCGGATGAGCGCGTCCAGGTCGTCGACGCTGACATCGGTCCACGGTTCGATCGCCTCGATCCCCGCCTGCTCGAACGCCTCGACCAGCCGGAAGTAGGACAGCGACTCCCGCGACATCAGCGTCGGGCCCAGGTAGAAGCTGTGCCGGGTGGCGAACAGCACGGGGTCGGTGGCCGAGGACAGCCGCAGCTCCCGGGTCCGCTCGACCAGGTCGCGCATGGCCTGGCGACGGTTGGGATGACCCTCGTCGTACAGCGTGTAGACCTGCCGCGCCGCCGAGATCGCGCGCAGCCACTCCCGGGCCGCGGCGAGGGCGAGCTGGGACGGAGCGGGGCGCTTCACGAGCCACCCTCCGAGCCACGTTCGCGCTCCCGCGCCAGGCGCCGCGCACGCCACCGCAACAGGAACGGCAGCCGCGGCGTCGAGCCACGCCTCCCCAGCGCACCCAACAGGTCGGCCACCCCGTCCGCCGGATGCGCGGCCAGCGCCTCCAGCGCAGCCTTGCGTTCGTTGCTGTCGTTGCGGCGACGCGCCACCTCGGCCAGCCCCTCCGCCGCCTCCGCAGTGGCGATCCCGGCCAGGGTCTGCAGCGCCGTGGTCCGGACCACCTCGTCACGGTCCAGGGCCAGGCGGGTGAGGTAGGGCACGGCGCGCGCCCCGCCCACCTGCGCCAGCGCACGCACCGCCTCACGCCGCACCGCCGCGTGAGGATGCTGGGCAGCGGTCGCGATCTGCGGGAACTCGTCCTGACCACCGATCCGCTCCAGGATCACCAGCGCGTTGCGCACCACGTACCACCGACGGTCCGACAGTCGCGCCACGACCGGGGCGGTCGTGTTCCGACGGTCACCCGCCGCCCGCCCCAGCTCCGTGGCCACCGCGACGAGCTGTCCACGCACACCGGCGTCCTCCTCGTCCGCGAGCACCTCCAGCAGCGGGTCCAGGGCCGCCTCACGGAAGGGACGCAGCAGCGCCGTCAGCTCGTCGTGCTGCTCGAGCGGGGTGTCGTCGACGAGTCCACGGACGGTGGAAACATCGACGATGCCGTCCCGTCGACGCTCGAGGAGCGCCCGCCGGTCGTCGTCACCGTCGCCGATGTCGCTCGCGGCATGGAGCAGACGCTCCACCGTCCTGCGGTCGCGTTCGAGCAGCGCCGCGCGGGTCTCCTCCGCCCACGATTCGAGCACCGCGCCGAGCTGCTCCAGCTCCTGCTCGACGCTCAGGTAGTCGCGCAGCGCGAGCAGACCGAGCGTCCGCCGGTCCTCCGCGGTCGCGGGGAACAGGTTGCGGATCGTCGTCGCGTCCTCGTCGTCGGTCACCTGCACCGACCGGGCGAGCATCTCGGAGATGCTCTCCGTGACCATCTGGTTCGACGGGTCGAGCCCCCCCGCCTGACCTTCGAGGTCCACGAGGATCGTGCCCTCGTCGTCACGGCCAGCGGTCAGCGCGATCGTGAGGTCGACGAGGTCCTGGTCGCGATCGCCGGCCCCCATCAGGCGCCGGGCGATGTCCACGGGGCTGGGACCCTCCCCGGACTCCCCGAGCTCGACGATCACCCGTGCGAGCTCGGCGTCGGTCATCGTGCCGAGGTAGCCCTGGGCGAGCCGTTCGCTCTCGACCCGCCCCATGACATGTCCGGCGAACGCGCGGCGGACCCCCTGGGGCAGGTGCGCGACGATCTCGTGCAGCCGCGCGTACAGATCCGGGTGGCCCGCGACCGACGCCGGCAGACCCGCGACCAGGGTGCGGAACCGTCGGTAGACCGATTCGGCCTGGTCGGCCGGCGAACCGCCCAGCCCACGCACCAGCAGGTCGGTCGCGAACCCCGCCGGATCCTGCAGCCGCTCCCAGATCTCGCGCTGTTCGGCGCTGAGGCTCGCCGTCTCGGGCTCTTCGAGCGACGCCTCGGGCTCGACGTCGCGCACGCCGATGCTCGCGACGCCCCGTTGGCGCAGGAGCTGCGGGACCCCTCCGGACCCGACGAGCTCCTCGGCAGGCGTGTTGAGGGCCTCGTAGAAGGCCGCGAGGTCGTGGTGGTCGGGGATGCCGCGGACCTCCAGCTGCTCCACGCGCCGATCGAACAGCGCGGACGCCAGCTTGGCACGGGTCTCGCCGCCCGCCGACCGATCACCCACGAACCCCTCGCCGTGCACCTGCACCACGACGACCCCGGCCTCGAGCGCCCGCTCGGCCGCCGCCCGGATCCGTTGGACGGCCGCGACGTACGCCGGCTGCTGCAGGTCGCCGGGGAACAGCCGGTAGGTGGACAGGCCGAGGGACAGCTGGCGCAGGAGGGCCGAGACGGCCTCGTCACGGTCGCGGACGGCCTGGTCCTCCGCCGAACGTTGCGGTTGGTCCGTCACCCCGTCCCCCAGGGGTCGCGGTAACGACCGTCCATCACGACCGTCCGCTCCTCGACAGCTCTCTGGACAGTTCCGGTGGGGGTGAGACCCCGCCACCGGCACCTTCGAATCGTACCGTCGCCAGGACCCGCTCGAAGGTGTCGGAGTAGCGCCGGAACGTGTCCTCCCCGTCGGTGCTGCCCCGGGGGACCACCGGCTGGAACAGCATCACGATGTCCCTGCTGGGCACGGTCACGACCATCTCGCGCATCGGTGTGCCGTTCGCGTCGTGATCGAACACGAGCCGGCTCGCCGGCTCCCCGTCGACCGTGATCGCCCCGTCGGAGGCGACCATCCCGTCGCGTTCTGCCACGAGGTCACGCCAGCCGTCGATCGACGCACCGGGCTCGTGGGTGAGGAACACCGCGGCCTCGAGCTCGTCGGCCCGTCCCGGTCCGAACTCGGTGTTCGCTATCGACAGCTTCTGCTCGTCGCGCTCGGCCACGACCCAACCGTCGGGGACCTCCAGGCTCAGGTCACGCCAGCGGGCGCGCGCATCGCCCGAGGAGCAGGCGGCGACCAGGATCACCGGGATGAGGGCGAGGGCGATACTCCGGAGCACCTCGTACGACAAGCCGCCCGCCTCCCGGATCCGTCGGGTCCGGAGGGTACGAGCAGGTGCGGGCGGCGGGTGACGTAGGGTCGCTCGCCATGAGTCTCGATGACCTGCTGGGCCAGAACGCAGGCAGGATCGCCGCCGCGGTCCGCCGGGGGGAGGTCGACCTCGACGAGTTGGCGGACGCCCTGGTCGACCGTGCCCGCGAGGCGCCCGCGGGAGCGCTCCTGGCGGTCGATCCCGACGCGGTGAG
Source organism: uncultured Actinomycetota bacterium (assembly GCA_964537235.1). GTDB lineage: Bacteria > Actinomycetota > Nitriliruptoria > Nitriliruptorales > JAHWKO01 > CAZHZQ01. The sequence goes on from CAZHZQ010000095.1 coordinate 7,990, forward strand.
GACCCAGGTCTCAGGTCTGGAACGGCGGCTGGCGCGAGGGAAGGGCCTGCCGCTGGCCGGCGTACCGGTCGCCCACAAGGATCTGCTGGACACCGCCCTCTTCCCCACCTCCTGCGGCAACCCGGCGTTCTCCCACCGCCCCGGCCGCGACGCCACGGCGGTGGCCCGGACGGTCGCGGCCGGCGCGATCCAGGTGGGCAAGGCCAACCTCCACGAGCTCGCGTACGGCGTGACGGGGTTGAACGCACACACCGGCGACGTGGTCAACCCACGGGCACCGCAGCGGATGGCGGGCGGGTCCTCCAGCGGGTCGGCCGCCGCGGTGGCGGCTGGCGCCGTGGCGCTGTCCCTCGGCACCGACACCGGCGGGAGCGTGCGTATCCCCGCCTCCGCCTGCGGGGTGGTCGGGTGCAAGGTGACACGGGGAGCGGTGCCCACGACCGGCGTGCAGCCGCTGTCCTGGCTCCAGGACACCGTCGGTCCGATCGCTCGGAACGTCGCGGACGCCGGGTTGCTCCTGTCGGTCGTCGCCGGACCGGATGGAGCGGACCCGGTCGCGCAGGATCCGCCCGGCGGGTGGGATCCGTCCGCGCCGGTCGAGATCGACCGGCCTCGCATCGTCCTGCCGCGACCGTTGTGGGGGCACCGGGTGGATCCCGCCGTGGTCGCCCGCTGCCGCGAAGCCGTCGACGTCCTCGCCGCAACCGGGGCGTCCGTCACCGAGGTCGAGCTGGACGGCGTTCGGGAGGCGCGCGGGGCGCAGGCGACGCTGTTGGCAGCTCACGCCCTGGCCGTCCACCGGGACCGCCTGGACCGGGAACCGGAGGTCTTCGGTGACGATGTGCGCGCCCGGCTCGAGGCCGCTCGTGACCTGAGCGGGACGGAGGTCGCCGCAGCGCTGCACGAACGCGATCGCTGGCGCGCCCGGATCGACGCGCTGCTGCCGCCGGGCACGATCGCCGCGACACCCACGCTCCCGATGCCGCCGCCGGCGACCTCGGACACGACCGTGACGTGGCCCGGCGGCGATGAGGACGTGACCCCGGCACTGACGCGCCTGACGTCCGTGTGGAACCTGGCCGGGACCCCCGCGGTGTCGGTACCCGTGCGCCCGATCGACGACGGGGCGCCGATCGGCCTGCAGCTGATCGGCCGCTGGTGGTCCGAGCCGGTCCTGCT
>CAZHZQ010000096.1:0-9094 GCA_964537235.1 uncultured Actinomycetota bacterium
TGTGCGGCTGGAGGGTGACCCCGTCGGGCACCCCGGTGTTGGACGCATCCGGCATCCACTCGGGCACGCCGAGGAGATCACCAGACGTGTCTCCCCGCCCGTCCGGTCCTCCCCGTGCCGTCAGGACGCTGATCGCGATGGTGGCGATGACGAGGGCCATCGCCGCGATCGTGGCAGCAGCTCGAACCGGGGCCGTCACTGTCCTGCGCTCGTGTCAGGTCGGAGGAGGACGGACACATGCAGATCGCTTCCGATCGTGCCGGTGATCGTCGCCGTCGGTCCGGTGTCGGTGACGGTCACCGGCGGTGTCGACCCCCACGTCCCAGCAGGATCGACACCGCCCCTGACCTGGATCGTGTCGAACGTCCAGCCCGGGGCCTCCAACTCGATCCGCAGTTCGTCGGGGATCCCCTTGGCCTGCCGCCACCACGTCAGTTCGTACCGCCGACCGGTGCCTTCGCACGGGGCCGGTACCGGACCGACCAGATCAATCTCGTAGGCACGCGTCGTGCGCATGGGTGTGTTCAGGACGTGATCGACGGCGACGTGCTCACGGATCGCATCGACCCTGGCACGGATCGGATCGCCGGTGCCGTCACGTCCGGCGACCGCGGCGGTGTCCCCAGGCGCCCACACCGTGAACCACGTGCGGTTCAGCCCCAGCGGTCCATCGAGGTCGCCGGTCGGTCCGGGTGATCCGATCACGTACGGGTCGAGGTCAGCGTCGACGACCCGGTTGTCCACGGAGACCCGGACGGTCGCCTCCCGCCGGAGGGGAGCGCAAGCGGGGGTGGCGTCGGCTGGAGCGACGAGTCGGATCCTGCCGGTCATCCGGTGACGAACGTGAACGTCGAGCTTGTTGCCGGCAGCGTTGTTCGCGGTCACCGAGAGCAGGTCGGTTCCTTCCGGTCCGCCCAGGTGGCCCGCAACGCCGAGTGCGACGAGGCCGTCCTGCTCCTCCGGATGCACGCTGAACAGCTGGAGGTGACGTCCCGCTGCGGCGTGGCCGACCCGTCTTGCCGTCGCGATATCGCGGTCGAGGTCCAGTAGCGCAGAGAACCCTGCCTCGGCCACGGCCGCGAGGAACCGTGCCCGCTCCGGGCTGGTCCCTCCGAAGTGCCGGTAGGCATCTACGGTCGTGACCTCCGGCAGGTCCTCGGACGGCAGTGGATCCGTGACGCCGGACGGCACCAGCTCGTCCGGCAGATCGATCCTCGTGCCCGCCAGGACGGTTGCCAGAGCGAACGGATCGATCGCGATGATCCCGTCGAGCGGGCCGCCCACCAGGGGACGGAACTGCTCGAGCACCACCGGGGCGACGCTGGGCAGGTCGGGATCGACGTTGACGTTGTGAACGTCGCCGAGCGCATCGGCGTGGGCGTACCGTCGGGCGAAGGTCGGGTCGGCGGTCACGTCGGTGTGGTCCGTGAACTCCCCGAGCTCGTTCTCGCGACCGAGTCGCTCGAGCCGGAACCGACCGTCGGTGACGGTGACGACGCCCCACCATCCGATGAGACCTCCGGTGCCGCGAAGCTCGGCGCTGTTCTGCAGCAGCACGAGGTACCGCCGTTCTCCGTCGGCTCCCGAGAAGGCCGGGATCGTCCGCAGCCCGACCCGTAACCGGGAGTGAACGGTGATGAGCTCGGAGGCGGCGGACAGGGTCTCGCTCCGAGCCTCGGCGATCGGTCCTGGCAACCACGCTTCGGGCGTGGCAGCCAACTCCTCATGGGCGGACCTCACGGCGGCGTCCGGCACATCCGACAGCGCGATGCGGGCGGCGCGCAGGGTGGCCCCGTCCAAGCTCCGACCGTCCAGGACAGGCGCCACCGCTCGGACGTGGCGGTCGACGAGATCGGTCGCGGCGGCCGTCAACGTCGCGATGCGCCGCACCGTGGTCACGGATCGACCGAGCAGCGGGATGTGCCGAGCGGCCGTCCAGTGGAGACGATGGGAACGCTCGTCTGCACGCTCCGCGGCCGCGACCGCTGTGGCCAGGGCGTCCCCGGGGACGTCGGCGGCAGCGACGGTCGCGCGGACCCGCCCCATGTCGTCACGAACGACCGCGAGATCGCCCCGGATCCTGACGGCGTCCACCCCCATCACCAGCGCGATCGCCGTGACCGCAACCAGCACGATCGTCACTGCACGCCGCACGGTTGGATCCTCCGTCGTTCATGATCGCCGGGACCGACGATCCCGGCCGGAACGTACGGACCTCCCCTCCGGGAGAGGAGGGACAGGTGACCCTCCTGTGCGCCGGGCTGTCGGCGGATGATGGGTGCGTCGGATCAGACAGGAGCAGTCATGCGGAGAAGCGTCTTGAGGTTCTCGCTCAGTGTGGTACTTGTCGGTCTCGTTGTGCTGTTCGGGGCGATGTCAGCCTTCGCGCAGGACGCGTACCCGCCACCCGAGGGACCGGTCGAGGTGCTCCCGACCGTGATCGACCAGGCCCCGGCACCGGCAACCGAGCCGCGGCCGGCCGTCGAGGCGGAGGGACTTCCCGCGACGGGTGCAGGCGTGACCGTGGCCGCGATCGTCGCGTTGGCCCTCGTCGTGGGCGGCGGTGCCGTGCTCACGGTCACCCGTCGACCCAGACAGGACAGGTGATCCTTCCTGGGGAGCCATTTCTCCCATCCGGACCGGCGCGGCTCCTATCGCGCCAGTCCGGACATCAGGTCGACGTAGCTGTCCCGCTGGTGCTGCCAGGCCAGCACCTCGTGGACCCGGCGCTGACCGGCTCTGCCCATCTGCTGTCGACGAGGTCGGTCGTCCAACAACTCTTCGATCGCGCTGGCGAAGGCTGAGGCCGAGGTCGGCCGTACGTAGACGGCCGCGTCCCCGGCCGTCCGGCGTGTCTCGCGCAGATCGAACGCGACCACCGGGAGGCCGAAGGTCAGGTACTCGCTCACCTTGATCATCGTCGAGATGTCGTTCATCTCGTCGGGTGGTTCCGGCGACAAGCCGAGGTCGGCCGTCGACAGGTACCTGCGGATCGTGTCGTCATCCGCCAGTCCGGTGAAGGTCAGGTGGTCCTGGACGTCCAGTCGAGCGGCCAGCGCACGGAGTCGCGGCAGCTCCTGGCCATCGCCGAGGAGCGCGACGTGGAGGTCACGACGACGACGGTGCACGAGGTCCGCCGCCGCCCGAACGATGTGGTCCACGCCGTCCTGGGGGCCCATCATCCCGACGTAGCAGCAGAGGAACCGTCGTCCCCGCCGGAGCTCGTCGTCGGGATCGACCGGGTGGAGGCGTTCCAGCTCGGGACCGTTGCGAACGACCGTCACCTGCGAACGGGGCACGCCTCCGCGACCGACAGCGATCTCCCGGTGTGAGGCGTTCGTGACGATCACGTGGTCGGCGACCCGGTAGCTGTGACGCTCCAGCGCAAGCAAGAAGCGGTGCGGTAGATCGCTGCGACGGCCGAACTTCGCCACGTAGAGCTCGGGGGACAGATCGTGCTGGTCGAACGCGAACCGCACTCCGAACGGACGGAGCGCGCGCGCCAGGATGGCGTAGGTGTCCGGTGGGTTGCACGCCTGGAGGACGTCGATCCGATCGTGGCGGTGGATGCGGATGACGGTCGCCGCGGTGGCCAGCCACGCCCACGCCGATTCCGCGACGTACCACAGCTTCCCCGGACGGTCCGGCACGGGCCGGTACCGATGCACATCCACCCCGTCCAACCGTTCACGTGATCGCTGTCCGGATCCACGTGGGCAGATCACCGAGACCCGCAGCCCCGCGGCGGCGACGGCTCTGGCCTGTCGCCAGACCCGTCGATCGAACGGCACAGGGAGGTTCTGCACGACGATCACCACATGAGGGCGGTCCCGGCGATCCAACAGCTGCTCCGTTCAACACGCCGAGTATCGGTCACGCGGCGGGCGCGCGACCGGGACATGCGTCACTGCTTGATCCCCGTGCCCGGCCGTAGCGTCGTCGGAGTCACCGCCCACGGCAGAGCACGGCAGAGCACGGCAGCCCACGGCAGCCCACGACAGGAGCACGGGATGTTCAGCGTCGTGATCCCCGCGCACGATGAGGAGTCCGTGATCGTGGAGACGTTGACCACCCTGCTGGCCGACGCGCACGACGGTGAGTTCGAGGTCGTGGTCGTGTGCAACGGCTGCCGGGACCGCACGGCGGAGCTCGCGCGGTCGTTCGGCTCGCCGGTGCGCGTGGTGGAGATCCCCGAGGCCGCGAAGTGGCAGGCCCTCAACGCCGGCGATGCGGCTGTCCGGGCGTTCCCGCGTCTCTACCTCGATGCGGACGTACAGGTCCGAGCGAGGGATGTCCGCGCCCTCGGAGACGCCCTCCGGGAGGACGGGAGGCTGGCTGCGGGTCCCACGCCCACCTTCGATCTCGAGCGGTGCAGCCCCCTGGTCCGAGCGGTCTACGCGGTCTACACCCAGCTGCCGGTCGTACAGGAGAGCCTGATCGGGGCGGGGGCGTACGCCCTGTCCCGCGAAGGTCGGGGCCGGTTCGATGAGTTCATCGCCGTCGCGTCCGACGATCTCCTGGTCAGCTGCCACTTCGACTCAGGGCGGTTCGGCATCCGGGAGATGGGGAAGGTGGCGGAGGCCCGTTCGATCGTGCGACCACCCCGGACGTTCCGCGATCTGGTCGCGACCAAGACCCGGGCGTACGTCGGCGCGACGCACCTGCAGTGGTTGGGCTACCGGCTCCCCACACGCCGCAGCACCGGCTGGATCCACGTACTCCGACGCCGTCCTCGGCTGCTCGGTGTGCTGCCCGTGTACGCGGTGGTGGTCGGCCTTGCGCGCTGGCGCGCACGCGGACGCCTCCGGGCCGGGGAGATGCTCGCGTGGGATCGAGACGACCGGTCCAGGGCACCGGCGTGATACCCGTGCCCACCGGGGGAACAGAGGACGCGGTCGGACGGGGGGTGACGGCCGCGATCGTCACGTGGAACAGCCGACACGTTCTCCCGGAGCTGCTCACGAGCCTCGGCAGCGGATCACACGGTGGCGACGCCCCCCACACGGTCGTCGTCGACAACGCCTCCGACGACGGGACGTTGGCGCTCGTCGGCCGAACGATCCCCGATGCCGTCACCGTCCAGATGGGCTGCAACGCCGGCTACGCGGCGGGGATCAACCGCGCGATCGAGTTCGCCCGCCCGGACGACGATGTGCTCGTGCTCAACCCCGACGTGCGCCTCGAGCCGGGCATGGTCCGTCTCTTGCAGCAGGCGCTCCACGACCCACGCGTCGGGATCGCTGTCCCACGTGTCGTCGACCCGGGGGGCGCCTTGCTCCGGACCTTGCGGCGGGATCCCACCGTCGCGCGGGCGTGGGGAGAGGCACTGCTCGGTGGGCGGCTGGCAGGCTACGTACCCCGACTCGGGGAGACGGTCACCGCTCGGGCGGCGTACAGCAGCACGCGCGACGTGGATTGGGCCAGCGGGGCGGTGATGATGATCTCCCGCCGGTGCCTGGACGACGTCGGCCCCTGGGACGAGGGCTTCTTCCTGTTCTCCGAGGAGACCGACTTCGCGATGCGGTGCCGGCGTCGTGGCTACGCCGTCCGTTTCGTACCGCAGGCGACCGCGATCCACGTCGGAGGTCCGAGATCCGCCTCCCGTCGGCTCCGCCCGCTCCTGCTGGCGAACAAGGTCCGGTTGTTCGCCCGACACCACGGGAGGACGTCCATCCTCGCCTTCTGGACGGCGCTGCTCGTCGGTGAGCTGCGACGTGCGGCCACGGGACGCGCCGCAGCGCACCGACAGCTGTGGAGGAACCGTCCGAGGAACCCGCACGACGTGCGGTCGCCGGCAGGAGGTTCGAGATGACGAGGGTGGGGCTGGTCGGGTGCGGGGGCATCGCGGCTATCCACGCGGACGCACTCCGCGCCCTGGCCGGCGTCGAGATCGTCGGTGTGGCCGACCGCGACCTGGAGCGGGCAGTCGCGTTCGCCGACGGGCTACCGGGCGCCGCGCCGTTCCGGGATCTGGCGACGCTGATCGACGAGGTCCGTCCGGATGCGATCCACGTTCTCACACCGCCGTCCAGCCACGCGGAGCTCTCGATCCTGGCGCTGCGCTCGGGGTGCGATGTCCTGGTCGAGAAACCCATGGCGTTGAGCGTCGATGACGCGACGCGCATGATCGCTGCGGCCTCCGAGTCCGGACGCATCCTGTGTCCAAACCACAACTACCTCCTCAAGCCCTCGGTCGTCCGCGCCCGGAGGCTCGTCGGACGGGGTGCGATCGGTGACGTCGTGTCCGTCCGTGCGTACTACGGCATCTCCGAGGAACGCAGCTCCTACGGGGACGGAAGCCCGGGCGGGCACTGGGCGTGGCGACTTCCCGGAGGCGTGTTCTCCAACTTCCTTCCACACATGATCTACCTCGTCGAGACGTTCCTCGGCCGCACCGACGAGGTGGTCGGGGTCTCGATCGGCCCTGCCGACGTCGATCCGCAGCGTGCGACGGAACTGGAGGTGCTGCTGCGGGGGCGGGGCGGCATCGGCACGATGGTCGTCTCCGTCCGTGCCCGTCCGTACCGGAAGTTCGTCGAGGTCGTCGGAACGGCGGGCACCCTGCACATCGACCTCGTCAGCGAGCTGTGCACCGTTCACCGTGACCATCCTGTGGGTGGGAGCATCGCCAAGGTCACCCGCAACGTCGACGTCGCCCTGCAGATCCTGGCTGGAACGGCGAGCAGCGCGGCGCACGTCGTCTCCGGCCGGTGGGCCTCCATGCCCGGCCTGCGGGAGGTCGTTCGGGGGTTTCACGGCGCGATCGACGCTGCAGGCCCACCTCCCGTGGATCCGCGGGACGGTGCCGCCGTCGCCCGCGTGCTGGAGAGGATCCGGGAGTCGGTTCCGCCGGTGTCCTCTGCCGTTCCCCGACCGCAGCCGCGAACCCGTGTCGAGCGCCGCCTCGCCGCCGATCCGAGCCTCCCGGACCGGGTGGCCGTGACCGGGGCGTCGGGCTACCTCGGTCAGCATCTGGTCGCAGCGCTGGCGCGCTGCGGCCTCCACCCGGTCGTGCTGGTCCGGGACCGGTCGCGGGTGCCGTTCGAGCTCGAGGATCACACCGAGGTCGTCGTGGGCGACCTCACCGACCCGACGGTGGCGAGGAAGCTCGTGGCCGGGATCGAGGTGGTGTTCCACTGCGCGGCCGCCACGCGGAACCGTGACCCGTGGTCGGTGCATCAGCGGGACACGGTCGAGGCCACCCGGACGTTGCTCGGCGCGGCGGTCGACGCCCAGGTCGGCCGCGTGGTGCACGTCAGTTCCGTGGCCGTGTACGGGTTCGGTCGCCACGAGGGACCCGTCATCGAGGATGCTGCATTGCCCGAGCCCGACCGATGGGCCAACTACCAGCGGGCGAAGCGCGCCGCAGAAGGGCTCGTGGCGGGGCACCGCGGAGGTGGGCTGTCGACCGTGGTGGTTCGCCCGGGGATCATCTACGGGCCCGGACGCGCGCCGACGGCGGAGGTGGCAGGGATCGGTTCGGTGCGGTTGCTCCTGGGATCGGGGGAGGAGAAGCTGCCGTACACACATGTCGACGCGGTGGTGGAGGCGCTTCTCCTGGCCGCGACCGTCGAGGACATCGACGGTCGTGCGTTCAACATCGTGGACGAGCCGGCGGTCAGCGCGCGGGAGGTCCTGGATGCGACTGACGGCGACGTCACGTCGATCCGCATCCCGACGTCCCTCGTCCGAGCGGTTGCGTCGTGGTTGGAGCGACGCGCGACTCGGCGGGGTGCCGTCGCGCCTCCGAGGCTCGCACGGAGCATCATCGACGGCATGGTTCGTGAGGACGTCTACGACACCACCGCGGCACGGACCGTGCTCGGTTGGACGTCGACCGCCGATGTCCCGGAGGCGCTGGCTCGTACCGCACGGTGAGCTCCTCGCGTCTGGATCTCTGGATCACCTGCCCGGTGACGTCCCGTTCCGGAGTCGGCGCACCGTGTCACCGCTCACGGCGGCACTCCCGCCGGCGACGTAGATCGTTCCGGGCGCCGGCTGATCGGCGAGCCACTGCCACGGCTGGGATGCCGACGAAGGATCAGGGCTCGGCACGAGCAGCAGGCCCGCTCGCAGGGCGCGGACCGACCCGCCGGCCACGATCCCGTCCGGCCACGCACCCCCGGTCGCGACCGTCAGGTTCGCCGGTGGCCCTGCGCGGCGTTGGAGCTCTCGTGCGACGGCTGCGGACGTCGCGTACCGGTCGGAACCGGCGAGTCGACGGACCTCGGGGACCGATCGACGGACCCGGTCCTCGACCGTCCGGCTGACGGCGGCCTCACCTCCGACGATGAGCACTCGTGCCCGCCCTCGGAGCGCCGTGGCGGTGGCGTCCGGGACGGACGTGCGCGTGACGAGGAGAACGGCCATCCGCTCGTGAGATGCGAGCCCGGCGGCGCTGAGAGCGTCGGGCCAACCCCGCGCCGGGTTCTGGTGCGCACCCTCGGTCAGAACGACGTCGGTGACGTCCAGCTCCGCGGCGATCTCGGCTGCCGTTGCGAACCGGGAGGAGCCGGCGATCCGACGAACCGTGAGCCCGTGACGTCGGAGATCCGCCGCGACAGAGGACCCGAGCGCGGACCCACCGCCGATGAGGACCGCCTCGCGTGCCCCCAGCCTGTCGATCTCCTCGATCACGCGAGGGTCGACCTCCCCCCGGGGCGTGAGGAGAATCGGAGCGCTCCTCTCGGCGGCCAGCGGTCCGGCTGTCAGTGCATCCGCGTAGACGTCGTTCCGTGCCAGGATGACGGAGTCGGACGATCGGTAGCTCTGCTGGGAGACCGCGATGGAGGTCGCCACACGGTCTGCTCCGGCGAGACGCCGGACGTCGACCGGGTCGGGGGTGTTGCAGTCGGTGCCGTTCTGGGGGCGGCCGTCGAGTTGCAGGAGTTCGCCGGTGTCGTCCCAGACGTTGCAGTCCCAGGTGAAGTTCGCGTCGAGGTCCTCGGCGAGCAGGGGTCCGTGCTTGTGGTCGCCGAAGCGGTTGTTGACGGCGGTGATGTCGTAGGCGCGGTAGGGGGTGGACCCGCCGGTGGAGTCGTCGCCTTGGCCGAGGAGGTACAGGGTGTAGTTGCCGCCTTCGAGCCAGTTGCCG
>CAZHZQ010000097.1:0-5740 GCA_964537235.1 uncultured Actinomycetota bacterium
CCTTGACGTCCCGCCACAGGACGTCCCGGTCGGAGCCCTCGTAGCCGACGTACACACGGCCGAGGATCGCCGGGTCGCTCGGATCGGTGACGTCGACGAAGGCCATCCCGAACGTGGTGGTGGGGATCGCGATCTCACGTCCGGTCACGGGATCCGTCCAGCCCCAGACGTCCGATCCGGTGGCGCCCAACAGTTCGCTGTTGTGGACGATCGACAGCAGGTCCGTGTTCTCGCAGGGGTACGGACCCGCGAAGCCGTTCGTGCACTCGACGCCTCCCACCGGCAGCGTCGAGGCGTCGGAGTTCGCCATGCCTTCGGCGACCGCACCCTCCTGCAGGGCCTCGACGTCGATGTCGCCGGACGACACCGCTCGTGCCTTCCCGTCCCGGGGGCCGATCTCGAGCACAGGGCTCGCGGCCAGTAGCAGGAAGCCGAGGACGGCGAGCAGCGGGACCATCGGACGCGAGCGGAGGCGGCGCATGGGATCTCCTGTCGGAACGGGGCTCGGTTCCGGGCTTCCCCGGGGGGCTTGCAGCGGCCTCCGTCCGAACGGACAGGGGAGACGGCGGGTGGCCACTGTCCATCCGCCCCGCGGTCAGGCCAGCGCGCTCTCGCGCCCCGAACCGCGCACGAACAGGCACGACGATCGCGACCGGTCGACGATCTCGCTCAACCACCCGAGGTCGACGTCGGTCGGGAGGCCGAGGACGTCCAGATCCGCGGTCGGCGCCTTGTCGATCGCCGCGAGGAAGGTGCCCTCGATGGCGTACACCTCGGCGTCCGGCAGTCGCGCCGAGTCGAGCAGCCGTTCGAGGCCGTCGCGGACCTCCTGCTTGCGCTCGAGCTCCGGGATCGCGGTGAGCAGACGGATCCGGCCCGTCCAGTTGCGGTGCAGCTTGTACGCGGTCAGCAGTGCAAGATCGGTCTCGGCGGCCTCAGCCTCGGGTTCGAGCGTCGGGCTGCGCAGCCACAGGTTCACCGACCGCTGCCGCCCCAATCCCGTCGTCGGGTGCGGCGCGTACAGCAGGACCCCGACCTCGTGATCGCGGGCGCGTGACGCGATCTCGTGGACGTGGGCGGTCCGTCGCGGATCGTCCGGGAGGGTGAGGAAGACGATGTTCGGTCGCAGGAAGGAGCCACCGACGGCCCCGAGCGCCGTGATCACCCCACCGGACAGCGACGGGGCTTCCGCCACGGTCCAGGAGGCGAACACGTCCTCGTCCTGGAAGGCGTCGCAGAGGCGGTCGAGGCGGACGGGCACGAGCTGGCCGCCGGCGTCGTCCGCGCTCTGGACACCCATGATCCGGACCGAGCCCTTCGGGAAGGCGATCGCGTGGATCAGGCGGAACGTCGCCTGCAGCTCCCGGTCGTCCTGGACCGGGACGAGGAGGTTGGGCTTCCAGGCACGCTCGTGGGTCCCACGCAGCGCCGTGACCTTCTTGGCGGCCCACTCGGCGACCGCGACGAACAGGCCGCTGCGCACGTCGCCGTAGGGAGCCGCCAGGTGCCGGCGCACGAGGTAGGCGTAGACGCCGATGACGACGGCGACCGCGAGGAGGCCGAAGGTCGGGTTCACGATGAACATCGCGAACACGCACCCCAGCGTCCCCAGCAGCGGGACGATGCGCGGCACCCGCAACAGCGGTCGGAAGCTGGCCAGCCCGAGACTCTGCTCGATGACCACCACCAGGTTGATCATCGTGTAGGTGATGAGGAAGAACATGGTGATGAGCGGGGCGACCGCGTTCAGGTCGCGCAGCATCAGCGCCGCGAACACGATGCCGGCGGTGATCGCCATGGCGTTGCGAGGTTCGCCCTCGGCGGTGGTCCGCGCCATCCACGAACCGCCCGGGAGGATCCGGTGGGTCGCCAGCGCCTGCAGGATGCGGGGCGCCCCGACGATCGAGGCCAGGGCGGACGAGAACGTGGCACCCAGCAGCCCGGCCAGCACGGCCGGTCCCCACGCGGCCCGGTCGACCATGATCGTGTAGTTGGAGGCCAGCTCGTCGGGGGAGGCGGTCCGCGCGAGCCACACCGCCAGGAGCGCGTAGATCACGAAGCTCACGCCGATGGCCGCCATGGTCCCGAGGGGGATGCTGCGGCGGGGGTCCTCCAGCTCGCCGGACAGGTTCGCGCCCGCCATGATCCCGGTCGCCGCGGGGAAGAACACGGCGAAGACGACCCAGAAGGACGTGCCGGGGAAGCCGTCCTCCGGGGCGCCGGGGAACTGTCCCCACAGCTGGATCGGCTGGTCCATCGGTCCGGTGGCGGCCGCCCACCCGATCGAGACGAGCGATGCCACGATCATGGCGAGGATCACGTACTGGACCCGGAACGCCAGGCTGGCGGACACCGACGCGATCGCGAACAGGACCAGGAACACGCCCAGGTCGACGACCAGCGCCGGGTGGTCCGGGAAGATCGTCAGCCAGCCGGCGCGGAACCCGAAGATGTACAGCGAGACGGCGAGCGCCTGGGACAGGTACAGGGGGATCCCGATGCTGCCGCCGACCTCCAGGCCCAGCGACCGCGAGATGATCGAGTACGCGCCGCCGGGTCCGATCTGGATGTTGGTGGTCACCGACGACATCGACAGGCCGGTCGCGCCGCTGATCCCGAAGGCGATCCCGATGATCAGCAGCCCGCCGAGCAGGCCGGCGTTGCCGATCACCCACCCCTCACGGAGGTACATGATCACGCCGAGGATCGTGAGGACGGTCGGGACGAAGACGCCCTCGAACGTGCCGTAGCCCCGGCTCTCGGACCCGGACGAGCCCCCGGACGTGTCGGACAACGTCGAACCTCCCCACGTTGAGCCTGCCGTCTTCCATCGGCTCACGCAGCGACGGTAGTAGGGACGCGGCCGCTCGAGCCCCTACCGTCGTGGGTGCGTGTTCCGCGTTCACGATCGAAGGCCGCGTCGATGAGCAACTACGCAGGTCCGACGACGATCCGTGACGAACACTCGCTGCCCCTGGGGGAGGGCGAGCTGCGCGTCCGACGATCTCCGGAGGATGCCCGACGTTGGGGTGGGGTGCTCGAGACGGAGATCGACCTCGACAAGGGCACCCGGGTCGAGCTGGAGGTCGAGGACGGCGAGGAGGCCGTCGCGATCGTCAACTCCGACGGACCCCAGTACTCGGTCTGGGGGCTCGGCGAGCCGCCCTTCTAGCTCTCCGCGCCCCTCCCGCGCTTCGGGACGGGGTCGGGCCAGGGCTGCTGGGCCATCAGGTCGCCGACCTCGACGTGCCCCTCGTCCAGGCGACCCTCCGCGGCGTCGGCGATCCGCCAGTGCAGGGTCGTGCGGTGCAGGGGCTGGGATTCGAGGAACACGCACCGCAGCTCGCCGGGTTCGAAGCCGCACTGGTCCTGGATCGCCCCGAGCAGCTGCTCGTGGTGCAGGTGCCCCTCGCCGAAGTTCCAGCCCAGGACGATGCCGGCGACGCCCTCGCCGTCGAGGACCTCGTAGCGCTCGATGTCGAGGACCTCGTAGCGCCCGATGTCGTCGACGGCTGCGAGCAGCACTTCGTTGAGCGCCCGTCCGTGCAGGTGCATGGCGCGGAAGGCCTGCGCCTTGCCCAGGAGGGCGCGGGTGGTGGTCTCGTCGTAGAAGCGGTGCAGCTGGTCGGGGAGGTTCTGGGCGGCCTTGACCAGTGCGTCCAACCGGTCGGCCGAGCCCTCCCGGAACGCCCAGAGGCTGGTGGCCCAGTTGCCGGCGTAGTAGCGCATCGAGTACAGGAACGAGATCTTGGAGGGCCAGAGGTTGCCGGCGAGCGGGACCGCGAGAAGCATGACGGCGAGGATCGCGAGCAGGAGCGGTGACCCGATCGACAGAACGCTCACCTCGGCGTGGACGCCGAACAGCGCGAACCCGGCGTACACGAAGAACACGTTCCACTCGATCGGCACGCCCATGGGCACGCTGCTCGTGATGTAGAGGTGGAACAGGAGCATCAGGGTCAGGCCGGTCACGGTGACCCAGCCTCCCGACCCGAGCACCAGCAGCACCGGGATCGTGTACTCGATGACCGTGCCGCCGTGGGCGGCCCAGGTCGCCAGGCGCGACGGCCGCATGTCGTCGGGGTAGTCGCGGTACATCGCCTCGCGCAGCCGCCGCCACCGCAGGACCGGGCTGTTGCTCACCATGACCGTGATGACCGACGGGAAGTGGTGGTTGAGTTTCGACGTCGCCGCCCAGAACCACAGAGCCGCCTGCACGACCTTCGACCCGGCGATCAGATCCCCGGGGAAGAGGAACACCAGCGCCGCGGTCAGGTAGTGGTCCCCTCGCGTCGCGAGGAACGCGGTCTTGTCCCGCAGGCCGACCAGCGCCAGGACGACCAAGATCGGGATCAGCACCGTCCTCGTGATCTGTGGTGCCAGCAGGGCGCGGGTGAGCAGGACGTACAACGCCAGGTAGAGGCCAGCGTCCACGACGCAGCGTCGGTGGCCGGAGGTGAACGGCACACGCGGGAACGGAGGCAGGCGGGTGGTGCCGGGGCGCAGGAAGTGCAGCGCCCCACCGAACGGCGGCACGTACCTGGCGGTCAAGGGCCCGCTGGCCGAGCCGAGCCCCAGCCCCTCGAAGGCCAGCGACCACAGCACCGCCTTCTGGAACGCGATCGGCTCCGCCCACCACGACCAGATCTCGGAGAGGCCGCCGACGCCGGGCGTGGCGGCCACGAACAGGGCCCACCCGCCGACGTAGACCAGGACCTTCACGAGGTAGAAGGCGTACACCCCGACCGGGGCGCCGAACCCCTGGACCGCCCAGCTGCGGCACATCGCCCGGAGGCGATCCGGGTAGGGCCGCTCCCGCCACCGCTCGAGATCGAACGCCGGCAGGTCCGGCTCCATCAGGCCCACGAGGGTCCCACCTCCGGCTCCGGCAGCGAGGCCACCACCGGCAGTCGACCGTAGTCGCGGGAGCGCGCGACATCGGCCTCCGTCGCCACGCCGCGACTACGGTCGCGGACATGCCCGCTCCGACCGACGACCTGACACGCACCGATGCCACCGGACACGCGGCGCTGGTCCGCTCCGGCGTGGTCACCCCGACCGAGGCCGTCGACGCCGCGGTCGAACGCATCGAGCGGGTCGAGCCCGAGGTGGGGGCGCTGGTGTCCGAGCGGTTCGAGCGCGCACGGGCGGAAGCGGAGGCCGGGCCACCCGAGGGGCCGCTGCGCGGGTTGCCGGTCCTGCTCAAGGATCTCGACGTCCCCTCCGCGGGTGATCCGTACTACGCGGGCACGGCGCTGCTGCGCGACCTCGGGTACACGCCGGAGCACGACGGCTACATCGTGGAGCGTCTCCGACGGGCCGGGGCGCTCCCGGTCGGTCGGACGAAGGTCCCCGAGCTCGGTCTGACGGTCAGCACCGAGCCGCTCGCCTTCGGACCGACGCGCAACCCGTGGGACCTTGATCACAGCGCCGGCGGTTCGAGCGGTGGCTCCGCCGCGGCGGTCGCGTCCGGGATGGTCCCGGCGGCGACGGGCAGCGACGGGGGCGGATCGTTGCGGATCCCCGCAGCGGTCTGCGGGATCGTCGGGCTCAAGCCGACGCGGGCGCGCATCTCCTACGGACCTGACCGGGCCGTCACCTGGCAGGGGTTCTCCGTCCTGGGGCACCTCGCCCGGTCGGTGCGTGACGTGGCGTTGCTGCTGGACGTCACGGCCGGGCGGATACCCGGCGATCCGTACGGCGCCCCGGCCCTGCCCCGTCCGCTCAGCGACGAGGTCGG
>CAZHZQ010000097.1:5840-8932 GCA_964537235.1 uncultured Actinomycetota bacterium
TGATGTCGAGCCGACGACCTGGGCGGTGGCGGGCCACGGACGTGGGCGTCCGGCGACCGACCACGTCGCGGCGGTCGAATGGGTCTACGCGTGGAGCCGTCGCCTGGCACGTTGGTGGAACGGCTACGACCTGCTGATCACGCCGACCCTGCCCGAGCGGCCGTTCCGGCTGGGCGAGATGGTGTCGGACCCCGACGAACCGCTGCGGGCCGTCCTGCGGGCGAGCGAGCTCGTGGTGTTCACGATGCCGTTCAACGCCTCCGGGCAGCCGGCGGTGTCGCTGCCGCTCGGGGTGTCCGAGGAGGCGTTGCCGGTGGGGGTGCAGGTCGTGGCGCCGTTCGGGCGCGAGGATCTGCTGATCCGGATCGCGTCCTGGTGCGAGGGCACCGGCCTGTGGCGGCACGGGCGGCCTCCCACCCGCGCGTGAGCCGGCACCATTCATCGGCCACGGTTCATCGGGCACCGTTCATCGGGTGAGGAACGTCACCTCGGAGATCCTCGCCCTGCCGCCACCGTCGGTGACGCGGGTGATCCAGATCACCCAGTGGCGCGCTTGAGAGCCGCCGACATCGATCGGCTCCGTCTCCTCGGCGCCGTCGACGGTCGCGACGGGCTCGCCCCATCCGGACGGGTCGCCCTGGGGTGGCGACTCCAGCCCGTACACCGCGTAGGCGATACCCGGGGTCGCGGTGTGGATGTGGATCTCCCCGACGGGCGGACCGTCCGCCAGCTGGAACGCGATCCCGACCCCGTCCTTCAGGCCACCAAGGTCCGCGGAGTTGTACCGGGAGGTCCGCCACGCGGTGTCCGGGTCGCCGTCGTACGCCAGCGGGACGTCCTCGGGATGCTCCCGGCCGTCGTCGCCGAGCGGGTCGAGGTCCGACGCGGAGGCCACCGACACGGCGGTGGGACCACCGTCACCGGCTCCTCCGCCGCTCAGCGCCTGGACCGCCAGGAACACCGCCACGGTGAGGACGATCAGCGTGGGGATCACGTAGCCCAGCCGGCGCCAGGCCGGACGGCCGTCGCCCACCTCCGCGGGGCCTGGCGGCTCGCGGTCGGGGCGTCGTCCGCGCGGACGTTCAGGCGCCCGTTCGCGGGCCGCGCGGGTGGTCGCCGCCCCAGCGGACGCGGCTTCGGTCGGTCGTTCCTCCGCGAGCACCTGGGTTCCGGTACGGAAAGAACGGCCCCCGGAACCGTCGCCGCCGGAGCGGATGTCGTCGACGAGGTCGACGACGGCCCGGCGATCCCCCGAGATCCGCAGCTCGGCCAGCGCCGCGGCCATCGAGCCCCCGTCCTCGAACCGGACGTCCGGATCCAGACCGGTCGCACGGGCGACGAGGTCGTCGAGCTCGCCGGGGACGGCCTGGTTCACCTCGCTGGGACGGACCTCTTCGGCGGAGAACCGGGCGACGGCGACCTCGGTGACGGTCTCGCCTTCGAAAGCCTGTCGGGCGGTCAAGGCCTCGTGGAGCACGAGCCCGAGGGCGTACACGTCCGCCCGGGCGTCCACGTCCTCTCCGCTCAGCTGCTCGGGTGCCAGGTAGGAGGCGGTACCCACGACCTCCCCTGGCTGGGTCAAGGAGGTCTGCGCGCTGCCCAGCGCCTTCGCGATGCCGAAGTCGGCGATCTTGGCGACGCCGTCGACCGTCAGGAGGACGTTCGCCGGTTTGATGTCGCGGTGGACCAGCCCCTTCGCGTGGGCCGCTCCCAGCCCGACGGCGACCTGCTGGCCGATGGCGACGACGACGGCCGGGTCGAGCGGAGCGGCCCGGTGCACGATCCGGGCCAGGGTCGGACCGTCGATCAGCTCCATGACGAGGAAGACGTCCTCGTCGTCCTCACCGATGTCGTGGACCACGACGATGTTCACGTGGTTGATCCCGGCTGCGGTCACCGCCTCGCGGCGGAACCGGTCCATCGCCGCGTCGTCACCGATCAGGTGACGGTGGAGGATCTTCAGTGCGACCTCACGGTCCAGGACCGTGTCGGTCGCGCGCCACACCTCGCCGGCGCCGCCGTGTCCGATGCGTTGACGCAGGTGGTAGCGGTCGCCGACGAGGTTTCCGGGTTCTCGGTCAGCCATGTCGGGCTGCGACCCTAGGCGTCCCGCGGCCTGCGGGCCGCGGCCAGGCTGCCCGGACGTGCGGGTCGCGGTCGGGGCCCTGCGGTTCAGCCGTCGACCCCCATGACCCCGTTCACGTCGACGCCATCCGGTGACCTGGTCACGTCGAGCGGGTAGTGCAGCACCATCGAGCGCCCGTCGCGGTCGGTGGCCACGACCTCGACCCACACGGACCGGTCGTCGTCTCCGGGATCCAGCGCTCGCAGACGCGCACGACGCTCGGTCAGGCGGCGGTCGACGAATTCGGCGACCGCGTCGGTCAAGGGGCCCGGCTCGGGGACCGCGAGATCCGGCGCCGCGTCGAGGTGTCGGACGCCGGGCGCATCGATCTCGGCCGGCAGACCGAGCGCGAGCGGTCGGGGACCCCGGTCGGTGACGTGCACGACGAACCAGCGCGCTCCCCCTGCCCGGTAGCCGTCCTCCTCGAGGACCAGCACATCCGCGACGACCGTCACCGCCCAGGTGTGTGAACCGATCGCTCGTGCGTCGATCCCGGAAGCCGTCCGGACGTAGAACGCTCCGTCCCGCATCCCGGTCGTGGGGGCGGCCGTCGCGAGCAGCGGCCGCAGCGGTGAGCGGTCGTCGCCGGGGGCGGTCAGCCAGGCCGACACGACCTGCTCCGCGACGCCGATCACCGCCGGCGAGGGGGCGGGTGCCTCCGCGGCGGCCGGGGCGGCGAAGGGTCCCCACTGGGTGACCACCGTGGCGATCGTGACCACCCAGGCGACGCACAGCGCGGTGGCGGTGACGGCGTTGCGGCTCACCGCTCGTCCCCTTCGTGCGGCGGCTCCGGCGGAGGCAGCGAGATCGTCTCGCCGGGGTGGATCAGATCCGGGTCCCCGGAGCGCAGCGCGCCGCGGTTGTCCTCCACGAGCCGGTGCCAGTAGCGGGCGACAGCGCCGATGTCGGGTGGGGTCCCGCGGGCGACCGTGAGGTGACGCTCGGCGATCGACCACAGGTTGTCGCC
>CAZHZQ010000098.1:0-8885 GCA_964537235.1 uncultured Actinomycetota bacterium
ACGTGCACGTCTCGCTCGTCCCGTACATCGCGGCGTCCGGCGAGCTCAAGACCAAGCCGACCCAGCACTCCGTCCGCGAGATCCGGGCCGTCGGTATCCAGCCCGACGTGCTGGTCTGCCGCACCGACCGGCCGCTGTCACCCGGGCTGAAGCGCAAGATCGCGCTGCTGTGCGACGTCGACCTCGACGCCGTCGTGTCCGCGGAGGACGCCGAGTCCCTGTACGAGGTCCCGCTGATGCTGCGGGAGGAGGGCTTCGACCGGGTCGTCTGCCGGCGGCTGGGTCTGCCCGAGACGGCACCGGACCTCGAGGACTGGGAGGCGATGGTCGACCGGGTCCGTACCGCCCGAGAGACGGTCACGATCGGGCTGGTCGGCAAGTACGTCGAACTGCCCGACGCCTACCTGTCGGTGGCCGAGGCGCTGCGCCACGGCGGCCTCGCCCACGGCGTCAACGTCGACATCCGGTGGATCTCCTCCGACGACCTCCTCGACGAGGATCCGGTCCGCCGGCTCGCGGAGTGCCACGGGATCCTCGTCCCCGGCGGGTTCGGCGTGCGGGGCATCGAGGGCAAGATTGAGGCCGCCGAGTACGCCCGCGTGCACCAGGTGCCCTACCTGGGGCTGTGTCTGGGCCTGCAGGTGGCCGTGATCGAGTACGCCCGTCACGTGGCCGACCTCGAGTACGCGCACTCGTCGGAGTTCGAACCCAACACGCCCGATCCGGTGATCGACCTGATGGCCGACCAGCGCGACGTCACCGACATGGGCGGCACGATGCGGCTCGGTTCGTACCCGGCGAAGCTGACCGAGGGTTCCGAGGTCGCCGAACTGTACGGCGAGGCGGTCGTCTACGAGCGCCACCGGCACCGCTTCGAGGTCAACAACCGTTACCGCACGCCGCTCGAGAACGCCGGGCTGGTGTTCTCCGGTGTGTCACCGGACGGTCGCCTGGCCGAGTTCATCGAGATCCCCGACCACCCGTGGTTCGTGGCGACCCAGGCCCACCCCGAGTTCAAGTCCCGGCCGAACCGGCCCCACCCGCTGTTCGCCGGGTTCGTGCGGGCCGCGATCCAACGCCTGCGCGAGACCCGCGGACAGCTCCCGGTCGAGCTCGACGAGCCCACGGTGCGGGAGGTCCGCGACGCGGCCCTCCGCGAGGGCTCGTCCGGCGCGCTCGACCGTGTCGTCGAGATCGACTCTTGACGGACAGCGGGGACGCGGAGGACGACCGCGCGGGTTGGTTCGAGACGCTCGACCGGACCGTGGAATTCGAGGGCACCTTCGCCACGGTCCGGGTCGACCGGGTCCGCATGCCGGACGGCTCGGTCGCCCAGCGCGAGGTCGTCGAGCAGGACGATGCGGCCGCCGTGGTCCCGTTGATGGACGACGGGACGGTGATCCTCCTGCGCCAGTACCGCCAGCCCTTCGGCGACTACGTGCTGGAGATCCCCGCAGGCAAGCTCGACAAGGAGGGCGAGGACCCCGAGGAGACCGCGGCCCGCGAGCTCGTCGAGGAGACCGGGTACCGGGCGCAGACCCTCGAGCGCCTGACCACGTTCCGCAACTCGACGGGTTGGACCGACGAGGTCACCACGATCTTCCTCGGCACGGGGCTGACCCACGAGGGGGTCCCCGACGACTTCGAGCCCGAGGCGGAGGAGCAGGACATGGAGATCGTGCGGCTCCCGCTCCCCGCAGCGGTCGAGGAGGCCCGCACAGGCACGATCACCGACGCGAAGACCATCATCGGGCTGCTGCTGGCTGCCGACCGCTGACCGGGTGCGGGTGGAGGTGCAGCAACTAGGCTGCGGACACGGAGCGTTCGACGGGCGAGGAGCACGGTGAGGGTCGGTGTCCCGCGGGAGGTCAAGGACGACGAGTTCCGCGTGGCGATCACGCCCGCGGGGGTGCGCGAGCTGCACCTGGCGGGACACGAGGTCCTCGTCGAGACGGGTGCAGGCGAGGGGTCGTCGATCTGGGACTCGGACTTCGAACGGGCGGGGGCCGGCATCCTGGACACGGCGGAGGAGACGTGGGGCAGCGCGGAGCTCGTCCTCAAGGTCAAGGAGCCGACCGAGCCCGAGTTGGGCTACCTGCGTGAGGACCTCACGCTGTTCACGTTCCTGCACCTTGCGGCCGCCCCGGAGCTGACCAAGGCGCTCGTGAACGCCGGGACCGTGGGGATCGCCTACGAGACCGTCGAGGATCGCGCCCGCGACCTCGTGCTGCTCGCCCCGATGTCGGAGGTCGCGGGTCGCATGGCGCCCCAGGTCGGCGCGAACTCCCTCGAACGCGAACGGGGCGGCCGGGGCGTGCTGCTGGGAGGTGTCTCCGGAGTCGCCCCAGCGCACGTCGTCGTCATCGGGGCGGGCACGGCTGGCCGCAACGCGGCGTGGCTGGCGTCCGGCATGGAGGCCGAGGTCACCGTCCTGGACCTCGACGTCGGCAAGCTCCGTTACATCGACTCGATCCACAAGGGGCGCATCAAGACGCTGATGAGCAACCGGCTGACGATCGAGGAGCTGCTGCCGACCGCGGACCTGCTGATCGGGGCGGTGCTCGTGCCCGGCGCCCGCGCCCCGGAGGTCGTCACCGAGGGGATGGTCGCCACCATGCAGCCGGGGTCGGTGATCGTGGACATCTCGATCGATCAGGGCGGCTGCATCGCGACCAGTCGGATGACCACCCACAGCGATCCCACCTACGTGGAGCACGGGGTCGTCCACTACGGTGTGGGCAACATGCCGGGGGCGGTCCCACACACCTCCACGTACGCGCTCACCAACGTCACCGTGCCTTACGCGGTGCGGCTGGCGAACGGTGTGCGCCAGGCACTCGAGGCCGATCGGGGTCTGCGCAAGGGCGTGAACGTCGCACACGGCGAGATCACGACCCCGGGTGTCGCGGAGGCGCACGGTCTCGACCACCGTCACGTGGACGAGGTCCTCGACCTCGGCGACAACCGGTCGTAGGACGATCCAGACGATCCAGGACGACGAGGAGGCGGTCGTGCAGCCAACGTCCGCCGCGGCGGCTGACGGCCGGCCCCAGGATGCCACGGGGGCGCGGGACGGGGACCGCCACGTGACCCGGCACGTGACCCGCGAGCACGTGCGCTCCTACCTGGACCACCTCCGGGTCGAACGCGGCCTGGCCGACAACACCGTGGTGGCCTACGACCGCGACCTGCAGGCCTACGGTGACTACCTCGACGCACGCGGTATCGACGACCCCACCCAGGTCCACATCCAGGACATCGAGGAGTTCGTCGCCTGGTGTCGCGAGCGGACCACCCCGGACGGCGAACCGTACGCGGAGTCGTCGATCGCCCGCACCGTCTCGGCCGTCCGCGGTTTCCACCGGTTCCTCGCACGTGAGGGCCACGTCGCCGAGGACGTGGCGGCCGACGTCGACGCCCCGTCGCCGGAACGACCGCTCCCGAAGGCGCTGAGCGCCGCCCAGGTCCAGCGCCTGCTGGCGGCTCCGACCGGCGACGACCCGGCAGGACTGCGGGACCGGGCGATGCTCGAGATGCTGTACGCGGCCGGCCTACGGATCAGCGAGCTCGTGGGCCTGGACATCGACGACGTCGACCGGATCGATCGTTCGGTCACCGTCACGGGCAAGGGGGACAAGCAGCGTGTCGTACCGTTCGGGGGAGCGGCCGCCGAGGCCCTGGACGCGTGGTTGGTCCGAGGACGGGCGGCGGTGGGGCCCGAGGGCCACGCGGTGTTCGTCAACCTCAGAGGCGGCCGTCTGACCCGTCAGGGCGCGTGGAAGATCGTCAAGGACCATGCGGACGCGGTCGGTCTGCGCTCCTCCGTGTCACCGCATACCCTGAGACACTCGTTCGCCACCCACCTGCTCGATGGCGGTGCGGACGTCAGGGTGGTCCAGGAACTGCTGGGGCACGCCCAGGTGACGACCACCCAGATCTACACGCTCGTGAGCCGCACGCGGTTGCGCAAGGTCTACGACGACGCCCACCCGCGGGCGCGGTACCCGGAACGCTGAAGCACAGGATCGCTGTCACAAGGACGCTGAGATGGATCAGGACACGCAGGACAAGCTGCGCCAACAGCTCGAGGAGGACCGCCAGCAGCAGCTGGACCAACTCGAGGAGTACGGCGCCGATCCCTACGGCGAGTCCGTCAAGAACCTCGGGGGTGACGAGGAGGGCTTCGCGGACTCCGGACAGGTCACCGAGCAGCGCAGCGAGGCGTTGGCGCACATCGAGCAGGCCCGTACCCGTCTGCACCAGGTCGACGAGGCCCTCGAGCGGATGGACGAGGGCAACTACGGCGTCTGCGCCGACTGCGGCGAGGAGATCAACCCCGCGCGGCTCGAGGCACGGCCGCTGTCGATCCGCTGCGTCGACTGCGCATCCAAGGCCGGGTGACGAGCTGGGCGAGTGACCACCTGGGCGGTTGACGACCGGCGGATCGTCCTGATCGTCGCCGACTCACTCGGCATCGGCGGGTTCCCGGACGGGCCGGATCCGGATGCGAACACCCTGGGCCACGTCGCCGCGGCGGTCGGCGGGCTCGCGCTCCCCACGTTGGGGAGCTGGGGCATCGGGAACCTGACCGATGTGGCCGGGGTGCCTGCCGTCCGAGACCCGGGTGCGGTGATCGCACGCCTCACGCCCACGAGTGCGGGCACCGACAGCACCAGCGGCCACTGGGAGCTGATGGGCTACCGGCTCGAGGACCCCTTCCCGACGTACCCCGCCGGGTTCCCCGCGGAGTTGATCGACCCCTTCGAGGCCGCCATCGGCCGTGAGGTGCTGGGCAACCGGCCGGCGAGCGGCACCGTGATCATCGAGGAGCTCGGTGAGGAGCACCTGCGCACCGGTCGTCCCATCGTCTACACGTCCGCCGACTCGGTGCTCCAGATCGCTGCGCACGTCGGGGTCGTCCCGTTGGAGCGGCTGTACGCCTGGTGCGAGGTCGCCCGCGGTCTGCTCACCGGCGAGCACGCGGTGGGGCGCGTGATCGCCCGGCCGTTCCGGGGCGAATCCGGCCGGTTCGAACGGACCGATGACCGCCGGGACCTGTCCCTGGCTCCACCGGGAGAGACGGCGCTGGACCGCCTCTCGGACGCGGAGGTCCCCGTGCACGGCATCGGCAAGATCGAGGACCTGTTCGCGGGGCGGGGGATCACGAGGTCCGAACACCCGGGCGACAACGACTCCACGATCGGGGCGCTGGAGCGGGTGCTGTCGAGCGACGGCAGGGGGTTCGTGTTCGTGAACCTCGTCGATTTCGACCAGCGGTACGGGCACCGCAACGATCCGGAGGGCTACGCCCGGGCCCTCGAGGCGTTCGATCAACAGCTCGGTCGCCTGTTGTCGCAGGTGCGGCCGGGGGACCGGGTGCTCGTGACCGCCGATCACGGCACCGACCCCACGCTGTCCAGGACCACCGACCACACCCGAGAGCGGGTGCCCCTCCTCGTGTGGGGACCGGACCTGGCGGCCCCTGCCGATCTGGGAGTGCGCGAGACCATGGCCGACGTCAGTGCGACCATCCTGGACCTCTTCCATCTCGATCCGTCGCTGCCCGCGGGAGGACGCTCGTTCGCCGCGGAGCTCTGAGTCACGGCTCTGACGTTCGTGGCTGGGGGTCGAT
The DNA here is from genome assembly GCA_964537235.1 of uncultured Actinomycetota bacterium. GTDB lineage: Bacteria > Actinomycetota > Nitriliruptoria > Nitriliruptorales > JAHWKO01 > CAZHZQ01. The sequence goes on from CAZHZQ010000098.1 coordinate 5,633, forward strand.
CGAGTGGGCGATGTGTCGACAGATCGACCTCTCGACAGTCGATGTGTCGATAGGTCGAGACGTTGATACGTCGGGGGTTGGCCCCGAGAACTCGCCCTGACGTGCGGGGGATCGGACCCCGAACCTCCCACCGAACGTCCCCATGGAGCGCGCGAACGACCGCGATCCGGGAGAGGTCGGATCGGCGCTGCTGGGAGGCACGAGCCGGGGGAGGGGCGTCGCTACGGGCCGAGTACGCCCAGCGGCAGACGCGTTCTCAGCGTCTCCTGGGGGGTCCGCCCCGCTGGCGTAAAAGAGCGTCGGATATACGCATCAGCAATCACAGGAAGACCGCCTAAAGTCTCCCTAATGTGTCACTAACGTTGCTGAGCGAGCGGCGCCTTCCCGTCAGCTTTCCACCGATGTGGATAAAACTGTGGATAACTCCGACCCCTCCCCAACCGCTCCCCAGGGGGACGGACAGCGGGGGCGTGCGGACTCGCCGTGCGGGACGCCGGCGAGCGCGCCTGACGTGGGCGGACCTGCCTCGACCGCACGGGACGGCGTGAAGTTGGTGCGAGGTTGGTGGCACGAGGGCCGTTCGAAGGAGGGACCGGTCGAGACCTGGCACAGAACCGGCCGCGGATCCTGTTGCAGATCCTGGTGCAGATCCGGGTGCTGCCCTTGTGCCGGGGGGTGGACCGCCGCTAGGTTCGCTGGTCGTCGACGTGGCGACGAGGCGAGATATCTCTTTGTCGACATGTCGCCGAGAGGGGAAGGTGCGACGGTGCCCGAGCAGCGGGATCACGACGAACGGGGAGCCGATTGGGCAACGGGGGACGGCGAGGACGTCCCCGTCGCGCCGCAGCCGGACGAGCCGTCGGCGACTCCCGACGGGCCGGACCCGGCGTCCGAAAGCGCCCCAGAGGACATCGTGGAGGCCGCTCGGCAGTTGGATCCGGGTGCGGATGCCTTGCCCCCGGGAGCGGATCCGCTCGCCGCTGCCGAGGCGACGCCGTCGATCCACGCGTCCCCGGACGGCGGGATCCACAGCCCCGCGCCGACCGATGCCCCTCTAGCGGATGAGGACGATCGGCAAGGCCCCGGGGGGTTCGAACCGGCACCGGAGCGCCCCGACCAGGATGTCCTGCGTCCGGGCGGTGGACCGCCGGTCCGTCGCCCGGCCCGGGTCATCGCGCTGGCGAACCAGAAGGGCGGCGTCGGGAAGACCACCAGCGTCATCAACCTCGGGGCAGCGCTCGCGGAGCTCGACAACCGTGTGCTCCTGGTGGACATGGACCCGCAGGGATCGCTGGGGGTCGGCATCGGGGCGGAACCGCACACCCTGTCTCTGACCGTCTACAACCTGCTGATGAACGACGGCACCTCGGCGGACGAGGTGATCCTCCAGACCGCCTTCGAGAACCTGCACATCCTGCCCTCGAACATCGATCTGGCCGCGGCGGAGATCATGCTGGTGCAGGAGGTGGCCAGGGAACAGAGCCTCCGACGGGTTCTGGACCGGCTGCGCTATCGTTACGACTTCATCCTCGTGGACTGCCCGCCCAGTCTCGGGTTGTTGACCATCAACGGGTTGACGGCCGCTGACGGCGTGATCGTCCCCCTCGAGTGCGAGTACTTCGCGCTGCGCGGCATGACGCTGCTCATGAACACGATCCGCAAGGTGCAGGAACGACTGAACCCTGAACTGGAGGTCAAGGGGATCCTTGCCACCATGGTGGACACCCGCACGATCCACGCCAGGGAGGTCCTGGAACGGGTCCACGAGGCGTTCGGAAGCGTCGTGTTCAAGTCCACGATCAACAAGACGATCCGCTTCGCCGAGGCCCCCGTGGCCGGCGAACCCATCCTGACTTACGCCGCAGAGAACCGTGGTGCCGACGCCTACCGACAACTGGCGAGGGAGGTCCTTTCCCGTGAATCGACGAGCTAGCTTGCCCGGAGCCGATGAGCTGTTCCGTCCGACCGGCGGCGACAGCCGGGTCACGCCGCTGCGTGGCTCAGAGCCCGATGAACCCGCCTCGGAGCGGTCGGAGGAGCAGGGCGACGCCGATGAGACCCCAGCCGAGGCCAGCGGACGGACGTCGCACGACACCAAGATCACCGTCTACATGACCCAGCAGGAGCTCCTCGACCTCGAGCAGACGCGTCTGCGGCTCCAGGCCGAGTTCGGCATCAAGGTGGACCGCGGTCGGATCGTCCGTGAGGCGATCGCGGAGCTGCTCAACGACCTGTACCACAACGGCCCCGACGCGGCGGTCGTCCGCAACCTCAGCTAGTGGCGGACGGGGACCGGCGCCCCGATCGTCGGTCCTGGCGACCCTAGAGGGAAGGTTGAGGGAGGCCCGAGGTCGGCGGTCGGTCAGAATGGGAGGGTCTCCCAGGCCCCATCGCGTCGACAGGGACGCCACGCCCCCACGTGTCTAGGTGATACCTGGAAGTAGCGACGAAGGTTCGGCGAACCCGCGACGTGGGGCGCCGCGCGCTGACCGGGGGTCCGGGGAAGCCCCCCCCCCCCCGACGCCCGTGCGACCCGTTCCCGCGGTCTCGATCCACGTTGGCTCGATCCGTACCGGGACGGCGACCTGGGAGAACGCTCTGAGTTCGACGCTGCGACGATCTAACCGGCGACCCCATACCGAGGGTGCGGCGCGATGGGCCGTTGAGGCGGCCTGCGGGCAGGTCGACCGGTAGATGCCTCGTGGAGCGGAGCACACGCCCCTTTGCCACTCGCCGATCGCCCCGGGATACTCGCGCCGACCGGCGCGTGCGAGCGAACCGTGGAGACGCGAGACCGTGGAGGACCAGCCCGAGGGACCGGTGGGGTCGGAGCGGGGCTCCGACCGGCAGGCCTCCGACGGCCGGGACACCGGCGCGGGTTGGACGCCACCCGACTCCGGTCGGACGTCGCCGGGACCAGGTGCAGGACGAGGTGAGCCGGCCGCTTCCCGCCCGGGCCCGACAGGAGCAGCGGCCTCCGACGGATCCAAGGGCGGCGATCCGCGCACCGGCCCGTTGCCCCTCCACCCGATGTCTCTCGGGGACATCCTCGACGGGGCCTTCAAGCTGCTGCGGGCCGACGCCGGCACGATCGTGCTCATCACCCTCGCGCTCTTCGGTCCGCTCCAGCTGATCGCAGCGTGGGCCCAGCGGGATGCCTTGGACATCTTCGGGATCCTGTTGAACCCGGACGCCGCGCCGACCGTGGCCCAGGAGGGGTTCACCAACCCGGCCGTGAGCGTGCTCGCCGGGT
>CAZHZQ010000099.1:0-8879 GCA_964537235.1 uncultured Actinomycetota bacterium
TCGTGGTCCGACTAGCCCGGGGGCTGGCCGGCCCGCCTGCCTTCCGGGACCTCGTGGTTGTCGTGGTCCGACTAGCCCGGGGGCTAGCCGGCCCGCCTGCCTTCCGGGACCTCGTGGTTGTCGTGGTCCGACTAGCCTGCCAACATGTCGCAACGACCCCTCGAGGCGTCCGTCATCGTCATCGGTGACGAGATCCTCGGAGGGTTCGTGCAGGACACGAACTCGGGCTGGCTCGCGCGCCGCCTGCAGCACCACGGGGTCGAGCTGTCCCGCATCGTGACGATCCCGGACGACCTCGGGGCGATCGACGAGGCCCTGCAGGCCGAGCTCGGACGCGCCCGCCCCCGCATCGTGTTGACGAGCGGCGGGATCGGCTCGACCCCCGACGATCTGACCTACCAGGGGGTCGCCGCCAGCCTCGGACGCGACCTGGTGGTCGACCCGGTCCTCGCGCACCGCATCGACGGGGCCGTCAGCTGGACCGAGGAGCACGGCTTGGAGGCCGACGAACGGTTCGTCGACCACATGATGCAGATGGCCCGGATCCCGCGGGGCGCGGAACGCCTGCGGGACAGCGGCAGTTTCGCGCCGGGCATCCGGGTGGACGTGGACGGCGGGGTCGACGCCCCGGACGGGGCGACGATCGTCGTGCTGCCGGGCGTGCCGTCGCAGTTCCACCGCATCGTGACCGAGGCCGTCGAACCGGACCTGCTCGCCGGCCGCGGCATCGAGGAGACCATGGTCGAGATCACCCACGGCTACCCGGAGTCGGTCATGAACCACTGCTTCGATCAGATCGCCGAACGCTGGCCGGAGGTCAAGATCGGCTCGTACCCGGGCGCCCCGATGTTGGTCCGGCTGCGCGGACATCCCGACGAGGTCGAGGACGCCCGGCGCCTCGTCGAGGAGTACCTCGCCGACCTCGAAGCGGGACCGGGCGTGGGGGTGCGGGAGGCCTGGGCGCAGCGGTTCTCCGGGGGCGCATCGTGACCGCGGGGCGCCTGCTGTTCGTCCACGCCCACCCGGACGACGAGTCCTCGAAGGGCGCGGCCACCGCGGCGCGGTACGTGGACGAGGGCGCCCGGGTCGTGCTGGTCACGTGCACCGGCGGTGAGGCCGGCGAGGTGCTCAACCCCGACTGCGAGGTGCCGGACGACCTGCCGGCGGCTCGCAAGCAGGAGCTCGCAGCGGCGTGCGAGGTCATCGGTTTCCACGCTCGCTACGACCTCGGGTACGCCGACTCGGGCTACCACGAGGATCCGGCGGGCGTCCCCGACGGGACCTTCGCACGTCTGCCCGTCGACGAACCCGCGGCCGACCTGGCAGGCATCCTCCGCGAGGAGCGTCCCCATGTCGTCGTGACGTACCCGCCCGACGGCGGCTACCCGCACCCCGACCACATCATGACCTACGAGATGACCGAGCGGGCGCTGGACCTGGCCGAGGATCCCGACGCGGACGTCGACGGCGATCCGTGGCGGGTCCCGAAGATCTACGCGTGTCACGCCTTCCCGCCCGAACGTGTCCTGGCGCTCCACGAGGGCCTTCTGCAACGGGGCGAGGAGAGCCCGTTCGAGGGCTGGATGGAGCGCCAGGCCGAGCGGCAGGCGCGCAACGAGGCCGCCGAGGACCGACGCCCCGACGACGGGTGGCCCTGCGACGCCCGGATCGACGTCGCCGATCACATCGACCGGCGGGACGAGGCGCTGCGGGAGCACGTCACCCAGGTGGACCCCGGAGGCATGTGGTTCGGCTGGCCCCGTGACCTCGAGCGCGAGGTCTTCCCGTGGGAGTGCTTCACGCGGCTGCGCTCGGACGTCGACACCGGCGAGCGGGAGGACGACCTGTTCGCGGGGCTGGACGTGGATGACGGGGCGACCGAGGAGGCGAGCCCGTGACCGACTACTACGAACGCATCATCGCGGCGGACGCCCCGCCCGGGCTGTACGAGTCGAACTACCTGAAGGGCAACGCCCCGGACGGCAGCGGTGCGTTCTGGCTCAAGCACAACGTGCTCACGCCGGCACGGTCCGGACAGGCTCCTGCCGTCGCCGAGTTCTGGTGCGTGCTGTGGCTCGCCGACGAGGACTGGACGCCGCGGGTCTGGAAGCGCGTGGTGGCCCTGGACCGTGTCGAATTGGGACGCGACCGGGTCGCGATGGATGCCGGCGACGTCCGCCTGGAACCGGACCGGGTCGCCGGTCAGCTGTCCGGTCAGCGGTCGGGGTCGCGGTCCGGGGACCCCGACGTCCGCTGGGATCTGGCGATCCGCGACGAGCTGCCGCCGTTGCGGCACCTCGGGGCGGACTGGATGTACGAGAAGGGCTTCCCCCGGAAGAAGGCGGTCACCGGCTCGCCCCGCGCGGTGTTCGACGGTGCGTTCGACGTCGGCGACCGCACGATCGACGTCGACGGCTGGATCGGGCACCGTCAGCACAACTGGGGGACCGAGCACGCGGAGCGCTACGTGTTCGGTGCGTGCAACATCTGGGACGACGGTGCCGACCTGACCGTGGAGGGGATCACCGTCCGCGTGGAGCTGGTCGCGGGTATCCGGTCGCCGTGGCTGACGCTGCTGCGCGGCCTGCGGGACGGTCAGCCGTACGGCAAGGGGACCATGTGGGCGACCCTCCGGCAGTCGGGAGACGTGGACTTCCCGCGGTGGATGGCCTGGGGCGGCGGCAAGGGCCAGGTGCGGACGCGGTTGGAGATGGAGCTGGACCCGGAGCACACCGCCGGCCTGCGCTACCTGCACCCCGACGGGAAGCTCAGCTACTGCTACAACGCCAAGGACGCCCGCACCGAGCTGGTGCTCGACCGCGAGGTCTTCACCTCACGCTCCGGAGAGCTCGAGTTCCTGTTCCCCGAGCCGATCGACGGCATCGAGCTGCACGGAGAGTCGAGCCTCGAGGAGCTGGCAGACGCTCGCGGCTGATGCTCGCCCCGGTCCTCACAGATCGGCGGCAGGCAGCACCGGGTCGAACTCCGGGGTGGCGATGTAGAACAGGCAGTCCTTGCGGGCCGCCGCAGCCGTCCGCGTCATCATCACCGGGGTGATCTCGCGGGTGATCACGACCTGGCCGTCGTGGACGTCGACGAACTGGTCCGTGACGTCCTCGCCGCCGATGCCCCCCACCTGGAGCGGTACGGACGACCCTGGCGGGATCCGGCCGATCACGTGGCCCGCCGGGACGGTCTCGAAGTTGTAGGCGTCGGCGTCCTGATCAACGACGAAGTCGACCTCGTCGCTGAGCTCGCCGCCGAACGAGAACCGCACCTCGGGACGGATCGTGACCTTCCGCAGGTCCCCGTACAGGTCGTAGTCGCGTTCCAGTTCGGCGGCGGCGATCTCGGGGTTGCCGAGGAAACGTCGGATCCCGTCGACGGCGAACGACAGGGAGTCGGAGCGCCCCGGCAGTCCGCACTCGACCGCGACGGCGGGGCAGACGTCGGCCAGCGCCTCCATGAGGGTGTGGACGCCCAGCTGCCAGTGCAGCACCGTCGTCGTGAAGAGCGTCGCGAGGTTCAGCGACGGTTCCTCCAGGCGCGTGACGATCGCGTAGAAGGGGTTGATCCCGCTGTTGTTGTGGATGTCGACCACCGCCGAGATCTTGGCCTCGCGCAACTCGGCGAGGATGCCGTCGGCCGCGAGCCGCATCCGGGTCGTCGGCTCCGCCCCCCAGATCCGGTTGAAGTCCTCCTGGTCGTCGAGGAACCGGTGCGAGAAGCCGTCGCCCGCCAGCGCCGCACGCACGTTGCCCACGATCACGAAGAGGTCGAACGGGTAGGTCCGCCGACGGCGCAGCACCCGCATCACCGCTCGGTACCCGGTGTCCTCGTCGCCGTGGAGCAGCGTCGCGATGCCGCGAGGGGGCAGCTCGCCGGTGCCCGGAACCCGGATCAGAGTCGGCCGTTCGAGCTCTTCGAGCAGCTCGATGTCATCGAGGTCGAGCAGCCGGTCCGGCAGGCCGTCCTCGAAACGGTTGAAGTGTTCGGTGCGGCGGTCGGGGTCCATGCCGATCAGTCCGTGGGCCAGGTGTGGACCGGCTCGTTGCTGTGCATGTGCTGCAGGTAGCGCCTGGTCATCTCCAGCAGGGCGGAGCTGCGGTCGTTGCCGGCGTCGTAGAGGGCGTTGGCGACCTCGATCTGCCAGGCTGCGCCGGTCCGGTGACGGATGCAGCGCTGTTCGATCATGCCGAGGAAGCGGTCACGGTCGTCGGGGTCCAGGCCCCAGGCGTCGAGGCCCTCGTAGGCCATCGGCAGCAGGTGTTCGAGCACGAGCTCGTCGGCCGGACCGGGTCCCACGATCGGCCAGTACAGCTGGCTGTCCAGGCCCTCGCGGGCGGCGGCGAAGAAGTTCTCGTTGGCGGCGGAGAACGACAGCTGCTGGCGGATCGGATCCCCGTCCGCCACCGCCCGCAGGAGCCCGTAGAAGAACGCGGCGTTGGCGATCTCGTCGACGACGGTCGGTCCGGCGGGCAGGACGCGGTTCTCGAGACGCAGGTGTGGTCGGTCGACGTCGACCTGGAGTCCGGGTCCGTACACGGGTCGGTTCCAGCGGTAGATCGTGCCGTTGTGGAGCGTCAGCTCCTTCATCCGTGGGATCCGACCCTGCTCGAGCTGCTCGAAGGGATCCTCCGGTTCGATGATCGGCAGCAGGGACGGGAAGTAGCGCACGTTCTCGTCGAACAGGTCGATGACGCCGTCTATCCAGCGTTCCCCGAACCAGACCCGCGGGCGGACGCCCTGCGCCTGCAGCTCCTCGGTGCGCGTGTCGATCGACTGCTCGAACAGCGCGATGCGCGTCTCGTGCCACAGCTGCTTGCCGAGGAAGAACGGCGAGTTGGCCCCGACCGCCAACTGCGCGGCGGCGATCGCCTGGGCGGCGTTCCAGTAGCGGGCGAAGTCGTCCGGGTCGACCTGCAGGTGCAGCTGCATCGAGGTCGATGCCGCCTCCATCGTGATGGAGTTCGACATCGTCACCAGCCGCTCGGACCCCTCGATCTCGATGCGCAGGTCCTCGCCCCGCATCTGCAGGATCTGATCGTTGAGCAGGTGGTAGCGGGGGTTCTTCGACAGGTTCTCGCGCGTGACGTGCAGATCGCGCAGGGTCGGCAGGATGCCGACGATCAGCATCCGGGCGTCGAGCTGTTCGGCCTCTTCCAGCGCGTGGTTCAGGATCTTGCGGAGCTCCCGCTCCATCTCGCTCAGCGTGCCACCCACGAGGTCGCGCGGGGGGAGGTTGAACTCGATGTTGAACTGGGCGAGCTCGGTCTGCCAGTCGTCCGACTCGATCCGGGCGAGGATCTCGTCGTTGAGCATCATCGGTGTGCCCTGGCGGTCCACGAGGTAGATCTCGAGCTCCAGGCCCACGCGCTGCCGGCCCGTCTCGAACATCTCCTCGTCCAGCATGTGCCGCAGCGCGTCCAGGCACCGCTTGACCTTCTCGCGGTACCGCTGCCGGTCCTCGCGGGTGAAATCCCGCGGTTGGACGTCTTCGCCCACGGGGCGCCCTTCGCTGCTTTTCCGCATCTTAGGGGCGGGCGTCCCCCGAGGGACGGGACGTCGTACGCAGATCCGACCTCACGCGGTCCACCAGGAACCACGTGCGTATCGGTCCCTTGCCCTTGACGTCGACCGTGCCCCGTGGCGCGAACACGTACCGGTCCGACAGTCGATCACGGACACGCTCGGTCACCTGCACCCGCCCCGGGACCCCGTTCGACTCCATCCGACTGGCCGTGTTGACCGTGTCGCCCCAGAGGTCGTAGGCGAACCGCTTGCGACCGATCACGCCGGCGACGACCGGCCCGGTCTCCATGCCCACCCGCACCTGGAGGTCGTAGGACGTGAAGGCTTCACCCGACTCGAACTCGGCGCACAGCGCCAGCGCCATGTCGGCGGCACGTCCGGTCTGGTCGGGTTGCGGCTCCGGCAGCCCGCTCACGGCGAGGTAGGCGTCCCCGATCGTCTTGATCTTCTCGAGGCCGTACCGCTCGGTGAGCTCGTCGAGTCGCGTGAACACCTGATCGAGGACCTGGACGACCTCCTCGGGAGGGAGCCACGCCGCGAGCGCCGTGAACCCGACGATGTCCGCGAACACGACGGTCACCTCCTCGGCGCGGTCCGCGATGACCTCCTCACCGTCCTTGAGGCGTTCCGCGATCGGGGCGGGCAGGATGTTCAGGAGGAGCTGCTCCGAACGTTGCCGCTCCATCTCCAGCTCGGCGCGGGCTCGGTCGCGCTGTCGGACCGCGTGACGGAGCAACAGGAACGAGGTCCCGCAGACCGCGCCGACGTTGAGGACGAAGAAGGGCACGCGGACCGTCTCCGGCAAGGTCGGCACACGCGGGGCCACGACGCCGTCCAGCAGCCCCGTCACCACGGCGGCCAGCTCATGCCTGCAGGGTAGGCCCCGACCTTGCGGGGAGGTCGGTGGAATGCCAGATCGGTCTCGTACGTTGGAAGGGATGAGACCGCTGAAGCCACGACGCGGTCGATCCACCCGAGGAGCCCCTCCCCATGGCCACCACCGAGCTCACCGCCGACAGCTTCACCGACACCGTCGAGGACAACGACATCGTCCTGATCGACTTCTGGGCCGATTGGTGTGGCCCCTGCCGTACCTTCGGACCGATCTACGAGGAGGCCTCCGAACGCCACCCGGAGGTGGTGTTCGGCAAGGTCGACACCGAGGCCGAGCAGCAGCTCGCTGCCGAGTTCGGTATCCGCTCGATCCCCACGCTCATGGCCTTCCGTGACGAGGTGTTGGTGTTCGCCCAACCCGGGGTGTTGCCGGGCGAAGCCCTCGATGAGCTGATCGGCAAGGTCAAGGACCTCGACATGGACGAGGTCCGCGCTGAGATCGAGGCGCACGAAGCGTCCCACGCCTCCTGACCACGCCGACGCCGTCGTGAGACCGGGGCCCGCCGGCGTAGACGATCGACCGGCGTCACCTCACGCCGACTACCGTCGGAGCACCTCGACCTCGAACGCCGGCGGGTAGATCGTCGGGATGCGTTCGGCACGGTAGATCGCCCAGCCGGTGCAGGTCTCGGGGTCCTCGGTACGCAGGTCGAACACGACCTCGCCGCTGGACTCGTCGACCTCGATGATCCGCCCGAAGGCGTACACGTCGTCCTCGTCCTCGGTGGTCTCGCAGTCGTTCGCCTGTCCGCCGTGGTCGATGAGCACGGTGCCGTCGAGCCGGTCGGCGTCCCCAACGAAGAAGGCGTACAGGTCGGGGCCGAGATCGTGCTGCCAGACCTCCTCGGCGGTGCGGGCTTCCGGGTCGATGCGGTAGCGAGCGGCGCGGCTGTATGGGGTGTCGGCATCGAGCCGACCGTTGCCGTTGTCGTACACGAGGATCGTGCCGTCCTCCTGCAGCTCCGGCGCGTGTTGGTGCCAGAACCACAGGCCGTCTCCCTGCAGTTCGAAGTCGCCATCCGGTCCCAGGGACCAGGCGAGCGAACCGGCCTCGCCGTTCGGGGAGTCCTGCGTGTGGATGGCGACCAGCTCGTCAGTGTGACGGAGGGACACGAGCCACAGGCGTCCGTCGTCGATGGGGATCACCCCGTTCCCGTGGGTCCAGTCCCTGGGCTCCGCGTCAGGGAAGTGCCGGTCCAGGTAGTCGATGCACAGGTCGCTCTTCAGCTTCCGGGGATCGTCCATCGGATCGAGCGCATCGAACAGGGAGTGTTCGTCCACGACCCGCCCCGTGTCCGGTTCGAACACCGCCACGGTGTCGCCGACGATCTGCTCCACGGAGGGCCCCCCGCCGTCCTCATCGCACAGCGGTTCGGGGTAGGTCACCTCCCGCATCTCGCGAGAGAGGGTGACGAGGTTGCCGTCGGGCAGCTCGAGGATCTCGTGATGCATGGAGTGGATGTCGACGTCGATCACGTCCTCGCGGTCGAGGCCGTACCCGATGTCCTCCTCGTCGCTCCCCGGCGAGGTCCCGCGCCACTCGGCCACGGTCTCGCCGAACGGCGTGATGCGACGGGCCCCGGTCTCATCCGAGATGAACAGCAGGTCACCGTCGTCGAGACGGTTGGCGTCCTGGATGTCGAAGGGTTCGCGGTGGTACCAGACGACCTGTCCGGTCTCGTCCGTCGCCGTCAGGAAGCCCTCGTCGTCCGCGGCCTCGACGCCCTCGACCTTCGGCGGGCGGTACGACTGGTCGAACAGCGTCAGCCCGGGGGTCATCGCGTCGACCTCCGCCACGTCGACGGTGATCGGCGGAAGGTCATCCGGTAGCGGACCGGTCGTGAACGTGCCGGCGGCGCCGGCACCGACGACCGCTCCCGAACGGTCCAGCACCTCGAGGTGGACCTCGTAGTCGCGGTCGGCCCGGAGCTGCATCAGGGGGAAGCGGTGGCTCGTCGCCAGCGCGCCGCCGGACACGGCCAGTGCGTGGTCCTCGTTGCGAAGCTCGACGCGCAGTCGGGCGGGCCGGTCGGTGCGCACCTCCAACCGACCGCGCAGCACGTTCGTATCGTCTCCGACCAGCCGCACCCACGAGACCGCGTCCTCGAGAGGCGGGAGACCCGTGGACCCGATGGTGCAGGCGGCCGTCGACACCGCGACCACGACCGCCACCGCTACCGCCACGAACAGCTGCCTGCGGACCATCGCACCCCCGGTATCGAACCCGACCGAGCCTAGTCACCGTGGAACGGCCGGCTCCGTTGTAGCGCAAGGGATCGCACCGCCTCCGCGGCCCTTGGACCGATGATGTAGACAGCAATGTCTACACGCGAGTAGACTGGTCGCATGAGCGATACCACCACGATCCGCGTAGATCGAGCCACCCACGAGGAGCTCAAGCGCCTCGCCCAGCAGCGCGACAGCACCGTGACCGAGACCGTCTCGCGCGCGGT
>CAZHZQ010000100.1:0-8825 GCA_964537235.1 uncultured Actinomycetota bacterium
CCGTCGGGATCGTCGCCAACAACGGGATCCTGTTCAGCGAGTCGGCGCTGAAGGGGGCGCACTTCATCGAGCTGTGCAACCAGCGCGACATCCCGCTGGTCTTCCTGCAGAACATCACCGGCTTCATGGTCGGCAGGGACTACGAGGCCGGGGGCATCGCCAAGGACGGGGCCAAGATGGTCACCGCGGTCGCCAGTTCGCGGGTCCCCAGGTTCACCGTGATCGTCGGTGGTTCCTTCGGGGCGGGGAACTACGCGATGTGCGGTCGCGCCTACGAGCCCCGGTTCCTCTGGACCTGGCCCAACGCGCGCATCTCGGTGATGGGCGGCGAGCAGGCGGCCAACGTGCTGGCGACCGTCAAGCGCGACAACCTCGAGGCCCGGGACGAGGAGTGGTCTGCCGATGAGGAAGAGGACTTCAAGGCGCCGATCCGCGAGCAGTACGAGACGCAGGGCCACCCGTACTACGCCACCGCCCGGCTCTGGGACGACGGCATCATCGACCCCGCCGACACCCGCGACGTCCTCGGGTTGGCGATCTCGGCAGCAACGAACGAACACCGCGCCGAACCGAACAACGCCTACGGCGTCTTCCGCATGTAGACGAACGTCGGATCGTGAACACTTCCGGCAAGATGTTGCCGCACATCTTCACGGTCCCACGTATCCACAGGGTCCGGAGACCCATGCCCCCACCGGTCCCGTGCCTTCGTCACGATGTCGGCATGTCCGTGCCCCGCCGGCTCCACGACCTCATCGCCCGACAATGGGGCGCGGTCGCGGTCCGGCAGGGCCCCGAGGTCGGCGTGCCGGCACGGACCTTGAGGTGGACGGCGAGACAGGAGAGATGGGAGGACCCGTTCCCGGGCCACGGGGTGCGCTTCCACCCAGCGAGCTCCGACACGTTCGAGCGCCGGGTCAGCGCGGCCTTGCTCGCGGTCGGCGGACGCGTACTCGCGAGTCGACGGTCGGCGGCGTACATCCACGGGCTACTCGACCGCGCCCCGTCGCGCGTCGAACTGGTCGTGCCTCACGACCGCAACCCGCGGTCACCCGGCCCGTCCGTCAGCATCTGGCGGAGCCGGACCCTCCTCGAACGAGACGTCACCAACCCGAGGGGGCTTCCCACGACCGCGTTGGATCGGACGATCTGCGATCTCGCTGCGGTCACCCGCACGTCGGAGCTGCGCGGCCACCTGATCGACGGTCGGCAACGTCGCCTCGTCGACCTCGAGGACGTCATGAAGCGACAGGCGCTGATGGCCGGGACGACCGGACTGCCGAAGTTGCGGATGCTGTGCTACGAGCTCGATGCGAGCCGGTGCGACTCGGTCCTCGCCTGGCGGGCGCGTCGGATCCTGACGGACGCCGGGATGCGCCCCGACCGCTCCGAGCACCCGGTGGACGCCCCGAACGGGGTCACGGTCCACCTGGACGTGCCGTTCGTGAGGTACCGGGTCGCCGTCGAAGCGGAGGGGATGGGAGCACACGCCGAACGGTGGCAGCTCGAGAGGGACATCCGTCGCCGCAACACCCTCCGCCGGATCCCATGGCGGATCATCTGGCTGACCTGGCAGCGCCTCGACGACGACCCGGAGGGCTTCGTCGCCGAGGTCCGAGCGGAGTTGGAGCGGCAGGGATGGCCGGGTGAACCGCGATCGTGAACACATCCGGCAAGATGTTGCCGCAACCGTTCACGATCCCAGGAGGCGGAAGTTGAGCGGACCACTGAACGTCCGGCGGGATGAGCGCGGCGTCGTGACCGTCACCCTCGACCGTCCGGACGTGCGCAACGCGTTCGACGCCGAGCTGATCGACCGGATCCGCGAGACGTTCGAGGACCTGGTCGACGACGACGGGGTCCGCATCGTCGTGCTCACCGGGGCGGGAGGCATCTTCTGCGCCGGGGCCGATCTGAACTGGATGAGCGGGATGGTCGACTACAGCCTCGACGAGAACATCGCTGACTCCCGCGACTTCGACGCCATGCTCCGCGCCGTCAACGACTGCCCGCGCCCCGTCGTGGCACGCGTCAACGGGCACGCGTTCGGGGGCGGTACCGGACTGATCGCCTGTGCGGACATCTCGATCGGCGTGGAGGGTGCCCTGTTCGGTTTCACGGAGGTGCGGTTGGGGCTGGCACCGGCGGTGATCTCGCCCTACGTCCTCCCGCGGATCGGTCCCGGCCCCGCCCGCCGCCTGTTCCTCACCGGTGAGCGGTTCGATGCCGGTGAGGCGCACCGCATCGGGCTGCTGACCGAGGTCTGCAGCCCCGACAAGTTGGACGACCGCGTCTCGGATGTCGTCGGTGACCTGCTCGCGGGAGGCCCGCACGCGCAGGCCGAGTCGAAGCGCCTCGTTCGTGAGGTGTCCGCAGCGTCGACCCCGGCCGAGGCGGCCGACATCACCGTGGAGATGATCGCCCGGCTGCGGGTCTCCCAGGAGGGCCAGGAGGGCATGCAGGCGTTCTTCGACAAACGCGACCCGCGGTGGCGCGCGGACCTCGGCTGAACCTCACCCCTCAGCGTTCCTGGCGGAGCGACCGTCGGTCCCCCGACCCCCCTCGCCAGTCGGCCGGCCCTCGGTCCGCATGACCTGCGCGAAGCTCTCCCCAGCATCGAGGGTGACGATGTCGAAGGGGATCTCGATGCCCGCGTCCGCGTATGCATCGTGGATCCGCTGGGCGACCTGGTCCTGTATCTGCCGGATATCGGCCTGCTGCCCCACGGTCCAGTACCGGAGGTCGATCACCACCGAGGACGCCCCGTGCTCGGTGTAGTACGCCTGGGGCGCCGGGTGGTCCAGGATCCCGTCGATGTCGGCCAGCGTCTCCAGGGCGATGCGCCGCGCGTCGTCGAGGTCGGTCCCGTACGCCACCCCGGTGACGAAGCTCGACCGGACGGTGCCGTAGTGGGTCTGCACGTTGATCGCGTTGGTGTAGACGTCGGCGTTGGGGACGACGATCAGGCGACCGTCGAACGTCTTCAGACGCGTCTCGCGGATCGTGATGCCCTCGACCGTCCCCTGCAGACCGTTCACCTCGATCTGGTCACCCGAGACGAAGGGCTGCCGGAAGATCAGCAGGATGCCGGCCAGCAGGTTGGAGAGGATGTCCTGGAAGGCGAAGCCGGCGGCGACCCCCAAGAGACCGAGACCGCCCAGCATCGTCGCGACGGACAGCGAGGGGAACGCGATCGGCAACGCGACGACCAGCCCGAGCAGCACGACCCCGGCGTGGACGAGCGAGGAGAAGACCCGACCGAAGCTCGGCGTGCGCAGTGTGGTCAGGCGCGGCTCCAGCCGCTTGCGGAGCATCCTCCCGACGACCACGAACACCGCGAGGATGATCGCCGCGAAGACGAACTTCGGCAGCAGCCGGAAGAAGGACGCCAGCGCCCCTTCGATGCCGTCCACCACCTGTTGCCAGGGGCTGACGTCGACGTCCCCGTCGGTCTGTTGTGCGAGCAGGAACCACATGCGTGGCCTCCGTGATCAGCGTCGTTCGGACGTGACGATCCGTCGGGCCTCTCCACGGATGTACCACACGCCGCGAACGGCAGCGCAGCCGTCAGGGCACCAGACGGACGGCCACGTCGGTCTCCATCTGCACCGAGCCGTCCTTCGCCGACTCGACGAACAGGCGCACCGTCCCGTCCTGGGCCTCCTCGACCTGGTGGTCGACGGTGAACTCGAAGACCCCGAGGCAACCGCTGCCGCACGACGCGGTCTCGTTGCCGCTGGCGAGGACCGCGCCATCCGCCCCGAGCAGCTCCCACTGGAAGGCCGCCTCGAACGCGTTCGTGCATCCGGCCACGGTCGAGCCCGGGGGGAACTCCGCCTCCGCCGCCGGCGCATCGATCAGCAGCACGTTCTCCGAGACCTCCGATCCGATCTCGTACTGCTCACACCCGGTGGCTCCGGCGGTCTCGTTCTCCGACGGCGAGTGGGTCTCGGTGGCGCTCTCCGAGGTCGTTGCGGTGGTCTCGCCGCCCTCGGAGCCCCGATCCGTCGTGCCACCGCACGCGGCAGCGACGAGGACGAGGCCTATCAGCACGATCCGCAAGCTACGCACGGCTCTCCTTCGAACGTGACGCTCGGTCGGTAGGACGCTGCAACCCTACTGGTAGGTTCCGCCGCGAACGCACATGCACCGCGAAGGACGCCCGTGTTCCGGAAGGTCCTGATCGCCAACCGGGGAGAGATCGCCCGGCGGGTCATGCGAACGTGCCGTCAGCTCGACGTGGCGACGGTCGGGGTGTTCAGTGATCCGGACGCGGACGCACCGCACGTCCGCGAGGCGGACGAGGCCGTCCGGCTCGGCCCTGCCCCGGCCTCCGAGAGCTACCTCGCGATCAACCGGATCATCGACGCCGCGCACCGCACCGGCGCCGCAGCGATCCACCCCGGCTACGGGTTCCTGGCCGAGAACGCCGACTTCGCCCAGGCGGTCGTGGACGCAGGACTGGTGTTCATCGGACCGCGCCCCGACACGATCCGCCTCATGGGCGACAAATCCGCAGCCAAGGAGCACCTCCGGGAGGTCGGCGTCCCGGTGATCCCCGGTGTGGATGCCTCGGGCATGGACGAGGAGGAGATCGCCCGGACCGCGAAGGAGGTCGGCTACCCGGTCCTGCTGAAGGCGGTCGCCGGGGGCGGGGGCAAGGGCATGCGGCGGGTCGACGCCCCCGAGGAGCTGCCAGAGGCGATCGCCGGCGCGCGCCGCGAGGCCGAGAGCTCGTTCGGTGATCCCCGCCTGCTCGTCGAACGGATCGTCGAGCGTCCACGGCACATCGAGATCCAGGTCTTCGGCGACGAGCACGGCAACGTGATCCACCTCTTCGAACGCGAGTGCTCGATCCAACGCCGTCACCAGAAGATCGTCGAGGAGTCCCCGTCACCGGCACTCGACGAGGAGCTGCGCGCCGCGATGTGCGAGGCCGCGGTGACGACGGCCGCCTCGGTCGACTACCGCGGAGCCGGCACGGTCGAGATGCTGCTGTCCGACGTCAGCCGCGACTTCTACTTCCTGGAGATGAACACCCGCCTGCAGGTCGAGCATCCCGTCACCGAGCTGATCACCGGGTTGGACCTGGTGGCCTGGCAGCTCGCGGTGGCCGCCGGCGACGAGCTGCCTCTGAAACAGGAGGACGTCGAGCGCGACGGCCACGCGATCGAGGTCCGGCTGTACGCCGAGGACCCCGCCCGTGACTTCCTGCCCCAGTCCGGGACGGTCACCGTGTTCGAACTGCCGGAGGGCCCCGACGTGCGCGTCGACGCCGGGGTCGCTTCCGGAGACGTGGTGAGCCCGCACTACGACCCGATGCTCGCCAAGCTGATCGTGCACGCCGGCGATCGCGACGGCGCCGTGACCCGGATGCGCACCGTCCTGCGTCGGTCCTCGGTGCTCGGCCTGACCACGAACCTCGACCACCTGCTGGCGACGGTCTCCGAGGAGGCGTTCGCCGCCGGGGACCTGACGACGTCGTTCCTCGACGAGCACCTGCCCGCGTGGGGTCCGCCGCCCGCGCCGTTCACCGCGCTGGCCACCGCAGCGGCAGCGTTGACCGCACCCCCCGGATCTGCGCCGTCACGCGACCCGTGGGCCACGCTGGGACCGTGGCGGATCGCGGGTGTCGGGGGCTGGCACCTGGTCCTCGAGGAACGCGACGGCACGGAGCACGACCTGATCGTGCGGGGTCGGGGCGGCCGTCTCGAGGTCGACGACGGGGACGGCGCGCATCACGTGGAGGTCGTCCGCCGCCACGACCACCGGATAGAACTGGTGGTGGACGACGAGCAGGTCCACTCCACGGTGGACGTGAACGGAGCGCGGGTCTGGGTCCACGTCGACGGGCACACCGCCCGCTTCGACATCGAGGCCGCGACCCGCCACGCGGACCCGGGCGCGGCAGCCGCGGGCGATGCGATGGCGTCGCCGATGCCCGGCACGGTCGCGGCGGTGAACGTCGCAGAGGGCGACTCGGTGGCGGCGGGACGGGTGCTGCTGGTCGTCGAGGCGATGAAGATGGAGCACCAGATCCGCGCCCCGGTCGACGGGACCGTCACCACGCTGCTGGTCACCGCGGGCGATGCGGTGGAGGCCGACCAGCCCCTGATCGAGGTCGAACCCCACGAGGAGACCTGAGCCCGTGTCCCTGCCGGAACGTGTCACGATCGTCGAGGTCGGCCCGCGCGACGGCCTGCAGAACGAGTCGCAGGTCGTGCCCACGGACGTCAAGGTCGGGTTCATCGACCGCCTGTCGCGGACGGGGTTGCCGGCCGTCGAGGCGACCTCGTTCGTGCACCCCGACTGGGTGCCCCAGCTCGCCGACGCGGCCGAGGTCGTCGATCGGATCGAGCGCGTCGACGGCGTCCGCTACCCGGTGCTGGTCCCGAACGAGACGGGTCTGGACCGCGCCCTGGAGCACGACGTCCGCGAGATCGCCGTGTTCACCGCCGCCAGCGAGGCGTTCACGAAGGCCAACATCAACCGCACGATCGACGAGAGCCTGGGGATGTTCCGCCCCGTCGTGCAACGCGCCACCGATCACGGCGTGCGCGTCCGCGGGTACGTCTCGACCGTCCTCGGCTGCCCGTACCAGGGCGACGTTCCGATCGAGGACGTCGTCCGGGTGACCATGTCCCTGTTCGAGCTCGGGGTGGACGAGGTCAGCCTCGGGGACACGATCGGCGTCGGCACCCCCGGGGAGACCAGCCAGTTGCTCGCCGCGGTCGACGACGAGGTGGAGCTCGACCGGATCGGCGTCCACATGCACGACACCTTCGGACAGGGCCTGGCCAACACGCTGGCGGCCTTCGAGGCCGGCGTCACCGTCGCCGACACCTCCGCCGGCGGGCTCGGCGGTTGCCCCTACGCCCCGGGCGCCAAGGGCAACCTCGCCACCGAGGACCTCCTGTACGCCCTGCACGGCAGCGGCGTCGAGACGGGCGTCGATCTGGACGCGGTGGTCGCGGCCACCGAGTGGATGTCGCAGCAGCTCGACCGGGCGCCCGAATCCCGCGTCGTGCAGGCGATCCTGGCCAAGCGTCGGCTGCGGGACGAGGACGCGTGACGTCTGGTTCCGGACGACGTCACCGGCGCGATGCCGGCGATGCCTGCTGGGCGCCGGTGAGCGCGCGGAACGCGGCCGCGCCGAGCTCACCGACCCGCTGACCGACCTCGTCCATCGTCACGGTCTCCAACGCGGCGCGGGGGATCCATCGTCGCCACGCCCTCGCAACGTCGATCGGATGTCCGGGGTCCTGGGGCCACGCGACGAGACCGCACGGCAGGTCGATCGACCGCAACGCGGTCTCGTCCGGCGCGCGCCCCCCGTCCAGGGCGAGCAGCGCCGCGGCGAGCGACGCCGGGTCGGCCGCGGACCAGTCCCGGACGAGCAGCTCGGCCAACCAGCCCGCGACCGCCGCGTCGGAGGTCGCGCGTTCCAGCGCCCGGTCGACCCCCACCTGCCGGATCTCGTCCGCGACCGCGGCGTGCGGGCCCTGCCCCGGCTCCGCCCGTCCGGTCCACGCCGGCAGGCACACGATCAGCCCCTCGAACCCGCCGTCGCCGACCGCTGCGGCGCCCTCCGGACCGTCCCCCGCCTCGACCCCCGCGACCAGCTCCGCCGCGGCGTGTCCGCCCAGCGAGACGCCGCCCACCACCCGCGCCCCGACCGCACCGGCCACGGCGGCGAGGTCGGCGACGTGTGCGCCGAGCGTGTGGTCGGCCGCGTCGCGGGCCGGCGCGCTCTTGCCGTGGCCGCGCAGGTCGTAGGCCACCAGCCGGTAGCCCGCCGCCCCGGCCGCCGCCCCGAACGCGTCGACCACGAACCGCGCCGACGACCCCACCCCGTGGGCGACCACCGCGGCCGGGGCGTCGGGCGGGCCCACCTCGACCACCGACAGGGCGACCCCGACGCCCCGGACGGTGCGTCGGGTCGGATCGGTGTCACGGGTAGGTTGCATCGGCCGCCGCACGCTAGTGGACAGTTCGGGAGGTTCTGTGAGCGCCGAGCGGACCACTGCGCCCGGGTGGCAAGGCGCGAGGAGGCGCATAGCGAGGAGCTATGCGCCCGACGAGCAACGCAGAGCGGAGCGTCCAGCCGGGATGCAGGGGGACGCGAACGCCGCAAGACCTCCCGAACTGTCAACTGGAGCGAGGGATCATGGGCGACCACATCCTGGCGATCGATCAGGGCACGACGGGGACCAAGGTGCTGCTCGTCGCGCCGGACGGCTCCGTCGCCGGGCAGGCCTACTCGGAGTTCGAGCAGCACTACCCCCGCCCCGGCTGGGTCGAACACGACCCGAACGAGATCTGGGAGGTCAGCCGGCGCGTCGCGCTGACGGCTCTGGACGCCGCCGGCCGGAACGCCCGCGACGTCGCGGCGATCGGGATCACCAACCAGCGTGAGACCACCGTCGTCTGGGACCGCGGGACCGGCAGACCCGTCGCCAACGCCATCGTGTGGCAGGACCGTCGCACCGCGAACGCGTGCGACGAGCTGCGCGACGCCGGCCTCGAGGGCCACGTCCGTCGAACGACCGGCCTCGTGATCGACCCGTACTTCTCCGGCACGAAGGTGGCGTGGCTGCTCGACGACGTCGACGGGGCGCGCGAGCGCGCGGAGCGCGGTGAGCTGGCGTTCGGGACCATCGACTCGTGGCTGGTGTGGAAGCTCACCGGCGGCGAGGTCCACGCCACCGACGTGACCAACGCCTCCCGGACGATGCTGTACGACATCTACGACCTCGACTGGGACGAACGACTGCTCGAGGAGGTCGGAGTCCCGGCAGCGGTCCTGCCCGAGGTGCGTCCGAGCT
>CAZHZQ010000101.1:0-3913 GCA_964537235.1 uncultured Actinomycetota bacterium
TGGCGTTCCTGATCCTGATGTTCACCTACTACGCGGTGAACCTGTGGATCGCCGGGCTGCACAGCTACCAGGGCACCGGCGTGTCCGCGGCGAACCCGCCGTACTGGGGTATCGCCGGGGCGCTCGCGATCTACGGGGTGGTCAAGCTCGTCATCCGCCGCTCCCGGAAGCGACGCTCGCACGCCTGACCCCGCGCCTGACTCCCGGAGTTGAAGTGGCCGAGACCGCCGGGCGGGGGCCACTGACCCGCGTGACCCCACGAACCCGTCGCGAGCGACAGGTTCGTGCACCGAGGCCCCCGCCACCGACCTCTCCGGCGCCTCGTTTCCGCATGAACCTGTCGCATGCGACAGGTTCATGACGCATCGGAACCGCTGTCGGGGGTCTAGCCCTGGTCCAGGGCGTTCTGCCGCAACTTGCCGAGGTCGGTCCGCGGCAGCTCCTCGACGATGCGCAGGTCGCGCGGGGCGTGATGGGGATCGGAGTGCTCCGCCACGAACCGGCGGAGCTCGTCGAGGCCCGGGGGAGACGACGGGTCGGTCGGAACCACGTGCGCCACGACGATCTCGCCCCACTCGTCGTCCGCACGCCCCGACACCGCGGCGTCGGCGACACCCGGGTGCTCGCGCAGCAGCGCGGCGACGGCCGGTCCCGGGACGTTCTGGCCACCCGACACGATCACGTCATCGGTGCGGCCGAGCACCTCGAGACGGCCGTCCTCGTCCCACCGGCCGGTGTCCTGGGTGAGGAACCAGCCGTCCCGCAGCACCTGCGACGACCGCCCCGGGCGACCGCGGTACCCGCGCATGAGCACGGGCCCGGAGATCTCGATCCGTCCCTCCGGACCCAGCCGGACGTCCACCCCGGTCAGCGGCTCGCCGTCGTACACGCACCCGCCCGACGTTTCGGTCGAGCCGTAGGTCACCACCACCCGGGCACCCGCGTCGGCCGCCCGTTCCAACAGGTGAGGGGAGGGAGCGGCTCCACCCAGCAGGATGCGTTGGAACCGCGAGACCTCGACGCCGGCATCGAGGAGACGGGTCAACATCGTGGGGACCAGGGAGACGTGGGAGGCGGCCGTGTCGTCGCCCACGTGTCCGACGTCGAACCCGGCGTGGATCACTGGTGCGGTCCCCAGTAACCGGGACCGCACCAGGACGAGGAGCCCTGCCACGTGATGCAGCGGGACGCACAGGAGCCAGCGGTCGTCCGGCGTCGCGCCGATCCGATCCAGGCTCGCGAGCGACGAGGAGCGCAGCGCCCCGTGGGTCAGCTCGACGCACTTCGGTGTACCGGTCGAGCCGGAGGTCGCGACGACCGCGGCCAGGCCGTCGTCGACCGGCGACGGATCAGCGAGCGGCTCCTCGCCCGTGCCGTCGACCAGTAGGTGGGGGCGGGTCTGAGCCAGCACCTCGGTGACCCGTTCGTCGTTCCACCGTTCGGGGAGCGGCAGCACGGCATCCCCCCGGTCCCAGGCGTCCGTGATGGCGTCGGCGAGATCCGATCCGGTGGGCATCCGGAGCGCCACGAGCCGGTGGTCGCCAGGTGGGTGCGTCACGCGGGCTACCGTAGCCGGCCGTCGGTCATCCTCCGGCGGGCGCGGGAGCTTGCAGTGAACGTGTGGATCGAGGCCGCCCGGCCCAAGACGCTGCCTGCCGGCATCGCCCCGGTCCTCGTCGGCACCGCGGCAGCCGATCGGTTCATCGCCTGGCGGTTCGCCGCCGCGGTGGTCGTGGCTCTCGGCGTGCAGGTGGGCGTGAACTACGCCAACGACCTGTTCGACGCCGCCAAGGGCGTCGACACCGAGGAGCGGCTCGGTCCGCGGCGGGTGGTGGCGGCGGGCCTCGTGAGCCCCGACCGCATGCGGATCGCGATGCTCCTCGCCTTCGCGGTCTCCGCGACCGCCGGTCTGGCGCTGGCCCTGGCCGTGGGTTGGGAGCTGCTCGTGATCGGGGCGCTCGCGTTCCTCGCCGCACTGGGGTACAGCGGGGGGCCCCGTCCGTACGCCTCCGCCGGGCTCGGGGAGCTGTCGGTGTTCGTGTTCTTCGGGCTGGTCGCCACCGTCGGGTCGCAGTACGTGCAGGACGGGCAGCTCGGGTGGGCCGCCGTCGCCGCCGCGGAGCCCATGGGGTTCATCGCCAGCGCGATCCTGGTCGCGAACAACCTCCGCGACATCCCCACGGACGAGGAGGCGGGCAAGCGCACGTTGGCGGTGCGCATCGGGGAGGAGGCCACGCGACGCGTGTACCAGCTGTTGATCCTGGCGAGCTTCCTCACGGTCCCGTTGATCGCGCTCGCCGTGGTCAGCCCGTGGCCCCTGGTGGCGCTGGCGGCGGCGCCCCTGGCCGTCCCCCCGGTCCGGTCGGTGCGGACCGCAGACCTCGGTCCGGAGCTGATCACGGCTCTGGAAGGGACGGGGCGGCTGCAGCTCGGGTTCGGCGTGCTGCTCGCGGTCGGACTGGCGGTGTCGACGTGACCCCGTTCTCGATCCCGATGGCGACGCGCTTCCGGCGGGTCGAACGACGGGAGGGGGTCCTGATGCCCGGCCCCGAGGGATGGGGCGAGTTCTCGCCGTTCCCCGAGTACGGACCCGAGTACTGCGCACGGTGGCTCCGTGCCGCCCGCGAGGCCGCGACCCGGCCGTGGCCCGAGGCCGTGCGCGACCGGATCCCGGTGAACTGCACGGTGCCCGCGGTCGGGGCCCAGCGAGCCCACGAGATCGTGGCCGGATCGGGATGCCGGACCGCGAAGGTCAAGGTCGCCGAGCCCGGTCAGGACCCGGGTGAGGACCTCGACCGCGTCGAGGCGGTCCGGGACGCCCTCGGCCGCGACGGCAGGCTGCGGGTCGACGCGAACGCCGCGTGGGACGTGGACGCCGCCGCGCGTCGGCTGGCCGAGCTGGACCGGTTCGACCTGGAGTACGCCGAGCAGCCGGTCGCCACCCTGGAGGAGATGGCCGCGCTGCGCCGGCGGATCGACGTTCCGCTGGCTGCGGACGAATCCGTCCGTACCGCGGACGATCCGTTGCGGATCGCGGGGCTCGACGCCGCCGACATCGTGATCCTCAAGGTGCAGCCGCTGGGTGGCGTCTGGCCGGCGCTGGCCGTGGCCGAGCGCGCAGGGCTCCCGGCGGTGGTGTCGTCCGCGGTCGAGACGTCGATCGGCCTGGCCGCCGGCGTCGCGCTGGCCGCGGCGCTGCCGGAACTGCCGTACGCGTGCGGCCTGGCGACGCTCTCCCTGCTGGAGGGTGACGTCGTGGACGACCCCCTCGTGCCGGTCGACGGTGCGGTCCCGGTCCGCCGCCCCGTGGTCGGCCGGTCGCAGGTGGCACGCTGGAGGCCGCCGGACGACGAGGCACGTCGCCTCCTGCACCGGCTCCAGGACGCCGCCCGCGTCGAGGGGAGCATCTCGTGGTCGAGGTGACCGCGGAGAACCCGTCCCACGCGTTCGCGACGGTCGTGGTCGACGAGCTGGTCCGTCTGGGGCTGCGTCACGCGTGCCTGGCCCCCGGCTCCAGATCCACCGCCGTCGCGATGGCGTTGCACGCGCACCCGGGGGTGGCGCTGCACGTGGGTGTCGACGAGCGGTCGGTGTCCTTCCTCGCGCTGGGGATCGCCCGTGCAACGGGTGTGCCGACGGCGGTGCTCACGACGTCGGGCACCGCCGCGGTGAACCTCCATCCGGCCGTGGTCGAGGCCGACGCGTCCCGCGTCCCGCTGCTCGCGCTGACCGCCGATCGGCCGCCGGAGCGGCGTGGGACCGGCGCGAACCAGACGATCGACCAGGTCGGCCTGTACGGCGCGGCCGTCCGGTGGGCCGTGGACGTCGGCGTCCCGGAGGACCGCCCGGACAGCAACGCGTACTGGCGGTCGACCGTCGATCGGGCGTGGGCGCACGCCGTCGGTGCCGTGGG
>CAZHZQ010000101.1:4013-7260 GCA_964537235.1 uncultured Actinomycetota bacterium
GAGGCTGCCGGGTGGCCGCTGCTGGCCGAACCGCTGTCCAGCGCACGGACCGGCGGCAACGCGATCTCGACCTACGACCACCTGCTCGCCCACGCGCCCTTCGTGGACGCCCACCGCCCCGACCTCGTCGTCCGGATCGGGCGCCTCGCGCTGTCCCGCAACCTGCTGTCCTACCTCGACGGCGACGTGTCGCAGGTGCTGATCGACCGGGACGGCGTCCGCCTGGACCCTCGCCGAGCGGTGTCCGAGATGCTCGTCGCCGATCCCGCCGCCACCTGCGCCGCCATCTGTGCTGGGTTGGAGGAGGCGGTGCGGCGGGACGGGACCGCCTGGCTGCGCGACTGGCAGGCGGCCGAGGCCACCGCCCGTCGCGCGATCCACCGGCGGATCGACGGCGACCGGACACCCAGCGAACCGCGGACGGCCCGGGACGTCGCCGATGCGGTGCCCGCAGGAGGGTGGCTCGTGGCCGCCTCGTCGATGCCGGTCCGCGACCTCGACCGCGCCATGCGCCCCCGGTCCGGCGTGCGTGTCGTCGGCAACCGCGGCGCCTCCGGGATCGACGGGTTCGTGTCGACGGCGCTGGGGGTCGCGGTGGGCGCCGGGGCGCCGACCGTCGCGCTGGCCGGGGACCTGTCGCTGCTCCACGACAGCAACGGCTTCCTGCTCCTCGACGAGCCCGTCGATGCGACGATCGTCGTGGTCAACAACGACGGCGGTGGGATCTTCCACCACCTCCCGCAGGCGCGCTTCGACGCCAGCTTCGAGCGGCTCTTCGGGACCCCGCACGGTCGTGACATCGAGAAGCTCGCGGCGTTCCACGGGCTCTGGTACGAGCGGATCGACCGTGCGGACGCGCTGCCCTCGGCCGTCCGCGCCTCGGTGGCCGACGGGGGCGTGCGGATCATCGAGGTACGCACCGATCGTCGGGAGCAGGCGGAGCTGCAGCGTGAACTGCGAGCGGAGGTCGCCGACGCGCTCGACGGGGCCTCCTCGTAGCAGCGCCGGCTCGTAGCAACGCCGCTAGCAGGTCGTGTGGATCAGCGCCCCGACCGGTTCCCCGGCGTCCGCGAGCTCGTTGTACCGCTCGACGGCGCGTTGGCTCTCGAGCACCTCGGCCTCGGCGCCCCGGTCCTCGATCGTCGCGATCGTCTCGTCCATGACCTGCAGCCGTCGCTGCTGGCCCCGGCCGAGGACGACGGTCCGGGCCCCGTTGTCGAGCAGCTCCTCGACGTCGGCGGGCTGGATCCCCGGGACGTGACCGGTCCCGGTCTCGTTCCAGTCCCAGTTGCGCCCGCCGCCGGGCCACAGCTTGGCGTCCCGGAAGCTGCCGGCGCCCGTGTCGATGCTGCCCCAGTCGAGGCTCTCGACGCGCGGTGAGTCGCTCACGGTCGGCTCCTTCCCTCGGTCCCATCGTGGCGCTCAGGCGTCGCGTCCACCACCCTCGGACCCCGCCCCTTCGAAGGCGGACCGCATCGCGCCGAGCTTCAACCGGGTCTCCTCCAGCTCGTCCTCGGGGAGGGAGCCGGCCACGATCCCCGCCCCGGCGAACAGCCGAGCGCGCGCCCCGGACAGCTGGGCGCAGCGCAACGCGACCCCGAACTCGCCGTTCCCGTCGGCCGCCAGCCAGCCGACCGGTCCCGCGTAGCGTCCACGGTCCATCCCCTCCAGCTCACGGATCAGGGCGATCGCCCGGTCCGGCGGCACACCTCCGACGGCGGCCGTCGGATGCAGCGCATCGACCAGCTCCAACGCCGACTCTTCCCGGCGGAGCCGACCGTGGACGTCGGTCGCGAGGTGCTGCACGTTCGCCAGCTTCAGCAGCCACGGCTCGTCCTCGATCCGCAGCTCCTCGCAGCGGTCCTCGAGGACCTCCCGGACCGAGGTCGTGGCGTACCGGTGCTCGGCGAGGTCCTTGTCCGACGTGAGCAGGGCCGCTCCCAGCGCGTCGTCGTGCTCGGGGTCGTGGCCCCGTCCGGTCGTGCCGGCGAGGACACGCGCGTCCACGGCCCGTCCCCGTCTCCGGATCAGGAGCTCAGGGGTGGCACCGACCAGCCCGTCGACCGAGAACGTGAAGCACCCGGGGAACCGTGCGGCCAGACGGTTCGTCAGCAGCCGGGCGTCGAACGGGTCGCGTGACCAGACGGCGTGGTCGCGGGCCAGGACGACCTTCTCGACCTCTCCGGACCCGATCCGGTCGATGGCGTCGGCGACCGTCTGCAACCAGTGCAGGTCCGGGACGGAGGCGCCCGCGTAGCGGACGCGGTCGATCGGCTGTCGCCGGGAGGGGGCGGGCAGGGAGGGATCGGGCAGCGCATCCGCCGGACCGATCCGGGTGAGCCACGTGCGGCCGTCGCGCCGTCCCACCACCGTCGCCGGGACGACCAGCACCGATCCGTGGGACCGTGCGTCGAACGTGAAGCTCGCGAAGGCAACGAGCCCGCCGCCCGGCACCCCGACGTCGTCCTCGACGGTGACCTGGTCGACGAAGCCGGCGAAGCGCTCCCCGGCCCGCTGGAAACGCTCGGGGCCGGCGCCCGCGTCGATCCGGACCGCGACGCCCCAGCCGACCAACCCCTCACCGTCGCGGACCCAGACGGGATCTCCCGGTCCCGGGAGGAGCTCGAGCAGCGCGCGGTCGAGGTCCAGCTCCGTCGTGACGGCCCGGAGGTCACCCACCGGGGTCCTCCGCCGCCTCCTCGCTCGCGCGGGCCAGTCCCCGTGCCAGCAGGAGCTGACGGAAGTGGTGCGACACGATCGTTCCGGTCGCGGGCAGCATCCGTCCGAATGCGTCGAGGAGGCGGGCGGCGGCCTCGGCGTCGTCCTCGGCGTCTGCCCGCACGGGGTCGCGGATGAACCGGACGAACAGATCGACGGCGTGGTCGGCCACCTCGCGCAGCCGATCGTCGAAACGCCGGCCGAGGTCCAGCAGCTCGTCGAGCGGGAGCCCCGCGTCGAGGAGGTCCATCCCGGCGCGGACCGCTCGGGCGTCCGCGGACGTGAAGCGCGGTTCACCGTCGACCGTCCGGGGGACCAGGAAGCCCTCCCGGTGGATCGCTGCGAGCAGCGCCGGCGGGGCGCCGGTCTCCTCGGCGAGGTCGTCGAGCGTCAGGCCGGCGTCCGCGCCGGAAGGTCCGAGCGCGGAGACCAGTGCCTCGTCGGAGGGGTCGAGCCCGTCGTGGGTCTCCACATCCTCGGTGCGATCGGCGCCAGACACGTCAGCGGCCGAAGAGGCCCCGCCGCTTGC
>CAZHZQ010000101.1:7360-8725 GCA_964537235.1 uncultured Actinomycetota bacterium
GGGGGCGGGCTCCTCCTCGAACACGGCGAAGGCGTCCTCGTCGGTCTCGTCCTCCGCGGTGAGGCCCATCTCGGCGACCGCCTGTTCGAGCGTGTCCAGGTCCAGCTCGACCTCGTCCTCGGGGACCTCGGGCTCCTGCGCCTCGCTGACGCGGGGCGTCCCCTGATCGGTCGAGGGCGTGGCTTCCTCCAACGGGGCCGCCTTGCCGGCCGCAGCGGACGGTTCCTCGACGGCTGCGTCCTCCGGTGCCTCAGCGCCCTGCGAGGTCACGTTCGCCACCCACGGCTCGGGCTCCTCGACCGCCTCCTGGACGTCCGGACGGGACGACGGAGACGCGGCTGCGGTGGGGACGTCGTGTCCGAGAAAGCACCGCCCCTCCTCGTCGACCGGAACCTCGGCGGCGCACTCGGGACAGAAAGCTCGTGGCACGGCTGCTCGCTCCTGATGCGCGGTGGGGTGGCTTCCCCGTTCTGGATGGCCACGGTGTGGCCGCCTCGAGTCTAGGGACGTCGCGCCCTCGGTACCGTCGCCTCCGCACCGACACCCGTCGAGTGGCACCTCGGTCGCGTATCTGCGGCTCAGCTGCCACTCGACCTGACGGGACGGGACCAGGGACGTGCGCGAACGGTTGCCGGCCGCCGGCCGGGAGGGCAAGGACACCGCCCTCGTCCAGGCCATGTTCGACCGCGTCGCCCCGCGCTACGACCTGGCCAACACCGTCCTGTCCTTCGGGCAGGACGCGCACTGGCGACGGGTCGCCGCGCACGCGGCCGTCCCGGTCGGCGCGAGCGTGCTCGACGTCGCGGCCGGCACCGGGGTGCTGGCCAACGAGCTGAGCCGGCGGGGCGCCGCGGAGATCATGGCCTTGGACCTGTCGCACCGCATGCTGGCCGCCGGTCGCAACCGGATGGCCCCGCGGGTCCTGCCTCTCACCGGCGACGCGCTGTCCCTGCCGTTCCCCGACGCGACCTTCGACGCGGTGACGATCGGGTTCGGGCTGCGCAACCTGCCCGACCCGGAGGCGGGTCTCGCCGAGTTCGCCCGGGTGACGCGCTCGGGTGGCCGGCTCGTCGTCCTCGAGTTCTCGACGCCGACCTGGGAGCCGTTCCGTCACGTGTACGAGCGCTACCTCGTGGCTGCCCTGCCGCGGATCGCGGAGGTCGTCTCCTCGTCCCCGGAGGCGTACCGCTACCTCGCCGAGTCGATCCTGCTGTGGCCCGACCAGGAGGGTCTCGCGAGCTGGATCGCGGCCAGCGGCTGGCACGACGTCCGCTACCGCAACCTGTCCGGCGGCATCGTCGCCGTCCACCGGGCGCGGTGCCCGTGACGCCGTCGCCGTTAGGCTCACCCTCCGGACGGAAGGCC
>CAZHZQ010000102.1:0-2499 GCA_964537235.1 uncultured Actinomycetota bacterium
GGCTCCACGAGCAGCACCGCGCCGTCCACGTCGCTGACGCGCACCGTGGTGCCCGTCTTGATCCGTCCGACGTCGGGGCCGGCCCACCGGGCCCGCCACAGCGCCCCGGCCACGAACACGTGCCCCTCGGGGTTCATCGTCGAACGCACGACCCCGACCTCGCCGACCAGTTCCTCGGCCGCGGCGTCCAGCTCCGGCCCGCTCTGGGCCCGCAGCACGACGGTCATGATCACCACGAAGTACAGCACGGTGAACGCCGCCAGCAGCAGGTTCACCCACGTGGGGACGTGGAGGATCGGTGAGCCGTCGGGGAACAGCCACCACAGACCCGCCACGGTGGCGGCGGAACCCAGGAACGTCGGCGGCCCGAGCCCGGCGATCGCCAGGTCGATCCCCAGGAGCACCACACCGGCCACCAGGAGCGCGACCGCCCACCAGGTCACGGGCATCACGACCAGGCCGTAGATCAACAGCGGCGCCACGAGCAAGGCCGCGACCCCGGCGACGCCGAAGCCGGGCTGGAAGAGCTCGAAGGCGATCAGCAGGAGCAGGCCGACCAGCAGGAACACGACGAGCACCGGATCGAGGCTGGCGTGCAGGATCCGACGCAGCAGCCCGAGCGTGTGCAGCCGGACGGTCAGATCCTCCTCGGGGAGGTCCAACGTCCGCGCTCCGGACGCGGTCACGACCTCGCGGCCGTCGAGGTCCTGCAGCAGCGACGCGTAGCCGTCCACGGTCAGGGCGATCAGCCCGGTGTCCACCGCACGCTCGGCCGACCACGATCCCTCCACCGGCAGGTCCTCCGATCCCCCCTGGCCGGCGCCGGAGGCGGCTCCGGCGAACAGGTCGGCGAGCCGGACCACGTCGTCGGCGGTGCACCCCGACGCGCCCGCCGTGATCGGGCACGCCGGCCCCAGGGAGGCGTCACGGGCGATCGCCGACAGGTCGCCGGCCGCGGTCAGGAACGTGGCCGCGCCCCGTGCCTGCGCGGCGCCGGGTCCGACCCAGACCACGACCGGCACCTCGGCGTCGCGGATCGCGCCGACGACCTCCTCGCGCTCGACGGAGAGCCCGCCGGGAGAGTCCAGCTGGATCAACAGCAGCGCCGAACCGCGCTCGCTGGCATCGACGGCCAGGTCGCGCATCGCGGCGACCACCGGCGGGTCGACCGCACCTTCGATCTGAAGGATGTCCACGACCGTGCCGCCGGGTTTCTGATCGGCGGCGTGCGCCGGCATCGCCATCGCGGCCGCCGCGAGGGCAGCCAGGAGCAGGAGGAGGCGGCGCGAGAGCCGCTGAGGGGATCGGGACATGCCCCCGCAGCCTACCTGCGACGGCGGTGTCCGAGATACGGGGTCCGGCGGCCGGTTGACGCCCCGAGGTCGCCTAGTCTGCGGCCGATGTCCCCCTCCGCCGCATCAGACGCTCCTGCGCCCCCGCAGGGGTTCGGTGACCTGTTCAGCTCGCGCCTGCTGATCGTCACCGGCAAGGGCGGGGTCGGCAAGACCACGGTCGCGGCCGCCCTGGCGATCGCCGGGGCGAACTCCGGTCGGCGGACCCTCCTGGTGGAGGTCGAGGGCCGGCAGGGGTTCAGCCGCATCTTCCGGACCCAGCCGTGGGACTACGACGAACGCGAGTTCCGGCCCGGCCTGTGGGGGACCGCGATCGACCCCGAACACTCCGTCTACGAGTACCTCGAGATGTACTACGGGCTCAAGCGGGTGTCCTGGGTGATGTCCCGGACCAGCGCGCTGGACTTCGTGACCGCGGCGGCCCCCGGTCTGCGCGACCTGCTGCTGATCGGCAAGGTCTACGAGATCGAGAAGCGTCGCCGCGAGGACGGTCGTCCCGTCTACGACCTGTTGATCCTCGATGCACCGCCGACCGGACGGATCGTCCCCTTCCTCCAGGCCCCCCAGGGCGTGACCGACATCGTCCGCGTCGGACCGGTCAAACGGCAGGCCGGCAACGTCGAGACGATGCTCAACGACCCGCGCCGCACACAGACGGTCCCGGTCACCCTCCTCGAGGAGATGCCGGTGACCGAGACCGCCGAGGCCGTGGACGCGCTGCGCGAGGCGGGGATCGCGATCGGGCCGGTGCTGGTCAACCAGGCCCTGCGACGGCGCCTGTCCGACGAGGAGGCCGGGGCGCTGCACGAGCTCGGCCCCGAGGGGCTGGCCGACCGGGCCTCCGACGCCGGCGCCGCCCTGGACACCGACGCGGCGCGCCTCGCGGTCGGACAGATCGACGCGCACCTGGAGCGTCTGGCGCTGCAGCAGCGGATGCGCGAGGAACTGGTGAAGCGGACCGGGCTGCCGGTGATCGGCCTGCCGCTGCTGACCGGGGCCACGTTCGGCGAGGACGATCTCGAGATCCTGGCCGACGAGCTGGCCGTCGCGATCGGCGAGCGCGGCCCCAAGGCCGGACGCCGCGTCGCGGGCGGTCGGGAGCACGCGTGAGCACGGCCACGGGCGCGTGCCGATGAGCACGACCACG
>CAZHZQ010000102.1:2599-8718 GCA_964537235.1 uncultured Actinomycetota bacterium
CCACGGGCGCGTGCCGATGAGCACGACCACGAGCGCGTGCCGATGAGCACGACCGACCTGGACCGGGCACGCGCACGGGATCTGTCCGGCGACGTCCGTGACGCCCACATCCTCGTGTGCACCGGCGCCGGCGGGGTGGGCAAGACCACGGTGGCCGCAGCGCTCGGGGTGGCCGGGGCGCGCGCGGGGCGCCGCACGCTCGTCCTGACGATCGATCCCGCGAAGCGCCTCGCCCAGTCCCTCGGGATCGCGGAACTCGGCAACGAACCGCAGCAGGTCGACGTCGGCGACACCGACGGCCAGCTGTGGGCGATGATGCTCGACATGCAGCGCACCTTCGACGAGGTGGTCGACCGGCACGCCACGACGCGCGAACGCGCACGTGCGATCAAGAACAACCGGATCTACCAGACCTTGTCGTCGACCCTGGCGGGCACCCAGGAGTACATGGCGATGGAGAAGCTCCACGCCCTGCACGACCGGGGCGACTGGGAGCTGCTGATCATCGACACCCCGCCCACGCGCAACGCCCTGGACTTCCTCGATGCACCGCACCGGATGACCGACTTCCTGGAGGGGCGGCTGCTGAAGGCGCTGATGCGCCCCGGTATCGCCGCGGGCAAGAGTCTCGGCAAGCTCGTGGGGTTCGGCACCCAGAAGTTCATGCAGATCGCCGGGAAGGTGACCGGCATGGAGCTGCTCCAGGACCTGGCGGACTTCTTCCGCAACTTCGAGGGGATGTACGAGGGCTTCAAGGAACGCGCCGAGCAGGTGCGCGAACTGCTCCAGGAGCCGGGCTCGAGGTTCGTCGTGGTCGCGTCACCCCAGCCACCGCCGTTGCGGGAGGCCCACTTCTTCCTCGAACGGCTCCAGCAGGAGGGTCTGCACACCGCCGGGGTCGTCATCAACCGGGTCCACCCCGAGTGCCCGGGATGCCCGCCGGAGGACGACCTCCGTGACGCCGCGCGCGGGGCCGGCGACGGCACGGAGGGCCGCGCCGTCGCGGCCGCCCTGCACCTGCTGGTCGACCTCCAGAACATCGCCGAGCGCGAGCGCCGCGACGTCGCGTCCGCCCTCTACGGGGTGCCTCCGCAGGCCCTGGTGGAGGTCCCGCTGCTGCGTTCCGACGTGCACGACCTGGGTACCCTCGCGACCGTCGCCGACGCGTTGACCGGAGCCACGGCGTGACCGACAACGGACCCGCCGAGGAGCAGCCTGGGGCGGAGCAGGAGCCCGGGGCGGAGCAGCCCCACCACGAGCTCGCCCCACAGCGCTTGCGCCACCCGGACGCCGCCCCGCCGGAGCCGCCGCGACGGACCGGGGTCTTCGTGGACGTTTCCTCGCTGCGGGCCCACGTCGGCGATCTGCTGCGGACCTTCCTCGGGGGCTACCAGGTGGATGCCTTCGGCAACATGATCTTCACCCACGAGGGCGCCCGAGTGTTCATCACCGTCGGGATGAGCCCGATCGGCCCGCAGGTGGGCGTGTTCTCGATCACCAACGTGGACCTGGACCTCACGCCCCGCCTGGCCGAGTTCCTGCTGACCACCAACCACGGGCTGGGGTTCGGGGCGTTCTCGTACGACGGTGACAACCGGGCGGTGTGGCTGCGGCACTCGCTGCTGGGCACGACGATCGACGCACCGGAGCTGCAGTCGACCGTCGCAGCGGTCGCTTCGACGGCCGCGCACTTCGACGAGATCATCCAGGCCGAGTTCGGCGGCCGGGCGTTCCGCGACGAGCCGTCGGACGTCCAGGACGCGACGACGCCCCCGCCGCCCAACGCCTCGGGCTACCTCTGACGAGTACGTCCGACGGGAGCGGATCCAGCGGCCCGGGTCGGCCCAGCGCGGGTCCGGTCAGCCGACGGCGGCGGCCGGGTGTTCGCGAGCGAGCCGGCGGCGCTGGCGCTCGGTCATCCCGCCCCAGACCCCGAAGTCGATCTCGTTGACCAGCGCGTAGCGCAGGCAGTCCTCACGGACCTCGCAGCGCTCGCAGATCCGGATCGCCCGACGGCTGTTGGCCGCGCCCCGGACGAAGAACTGCTCCGGGTCGCGTTCCCGGCAGCGGGCCCTGTCCATCCAGTCGCTCGACACCCCGTCCCTCCTTCACCGCCCGTGACCGCCGGCCACCGTACGTGGTCGGGGCGCGCACGTGGATAGTCACGATTGGGCATCCGGGGTGACCCGTCACGACTAGTAGGTTCGAGCGGTTGACCGGGGCCACCCCACCCGCGTTGGCGGGGCGGGGTGCTCGTGCGACGGGGCGGGGCGTGCGCCAGGGGCGTGCGCCGAGGGGTCCGGACCGTACACTGCACCACTCGAACGTCGTCCCCCGCGAGCGGCGTCGCCCCGGTGCCCGGAGGATCCGAGGATGCCACAGGCGACCCCAGACCACTCCGCGGGAACGCTGCCCGACCGACAGGCCTCGCACGCATGACCCCTCGCGCATGACACGGACCAGCGAGCGCGGAGCGATCGCCGGCCGACTGGCGCTGCTGCTGGTCGTGGTCACCGGCATAGCGATGCTCGTCGCCGCGATGATCCTGCCCGGCACGATCGCCGCAGACCGGGCCGTCGCCAGCGTGGGCGAGACCGTGCTGGACGTCCCACCTCTCGACCTCGACCAGATCACCCGTCCCGCCGAGAACTCGCTGATCATGGCCGCCGACGGCAGCGAGCTCACGGAGCTCCACGGCCCCCAGAACCGCGTTCTGGTCGCGCTGCACCAGATCCCGACGGTCACGCAGAACGCGGTGATCGCGACCGAGGACGCCACCTTCTGGAGCCACAAGGGCGTCAACCACGAGGCGATACTCCGAGCGTTGTTCGCCAACGTGCAGTCCGGTGACATCGAGCAGGGCGCCTCGACGATCACCCAGCAGTACGTGCGCAACAAGCTGCTCACGTCGTTCCAGACCGACGACGGGGGGTTCGAGGTCAGCGTCGACCGCAAGATCCGCGAGGCGCTCTGGGCGGTCGAGCTCGAGAAGGAGATGGCCAAGAGGGACATCCTCGAGGGCTACCTCAACACCGTGTACTTCGGTGACGGTGTCTACGGCATCGGTACGGCGGCGAGCCACTACTTCTCCAAGCACGTCAGCGAGCTCACGGTCGCGGAGTCCGCGCTGCTCGCCGGCCTGATCCGTGCTCCGCAGCGCAACAACCCGCGCTCGAACCCCGAGCGGGCGCTGGCGCGGCGCAACATCGTCCTGCGGCAGATGGCGATCAACGGCTTCGTTCCCGACGCGGAGGCCGAGGCCGCGATCGACGAGCCGTTGGGCCTCAGCGTCGCACCGGACTCCGAGGCGCGTCTGCCGTTCTTCGTCGAGTACGTCAAGCAGGTCCTCGCCAACGAGGGGATCGAGCTGCAGCCCGCCGCACAGGCCGCGCTCGGCGAGTCCCAGCAGGACCGGTTCGACCGGCTGTTCACCGGCGGCCTGGTGATCCACACCACGATCGATCCCGCCCTGCAGGACCTCGCCGAGACGACGATCGACGAGTACCTCGACGATCCGGTGAACGATCCGCTGGCCTCGATCGTGTCGGTGAGCCCCGAGGACGGTTCGGTCGTGGCGATGGCCGTCGGCCCCAAGGAGTTCGGCGAGTGCCCCGAGGGCCAGCGGGTCTGCGAGTTCACGAAGGTCATCCCCGCGGTGCACGGGGTCGGCGGCAGCCTCGGGCAGCAACCGGGGTCGGCGTTCAAGCCGATCCTGATCACGGCGGCCCTGGCTGAGGGCTTCACTCCGGGGTGGTCGACCGAGACGTCCTCGGGCCAGAGCATCGAGGGGTGCGAGAAGTCGACGAACGTCCCGTACAGGGTCTCCAACTACGCCGGCGGGGGCGGCGGGTACATGGACATGTACGAGGCCGTCAAGCGATCCAGCAACGTCTACCACGCCAAGCTGACCTCTGCGGTCGGGGTCGAGAAGGTCAAGGAGATGGCCCGCACGCTAGGCATCCGCAACTCCCCGAACTACGACAGCTTCGGGTCGAAATCCTGCTCCATCGGCATCGGCGCACTGAACGTCTTCCCGATGGAGATGGCCTCGGCGTTCGCGACCCTGGCGAACCGCGGCGAGCGCTGCACTCCGTTCGTGGTGACCCGCATCGAGGACCGGCACGGCAACCTGATCTACCAGCACGAGCCGGACTGCGAGCAGGCGATCGATCGGGGCGTCGCCGACCGGGTGACCGACATCATCCAGGGGCCGCCGTCGCCCGGCGGGACCGCGGGCTACCTGCGCGGACAGCTCGGTCGTCCCGTGGCCGGCAAGACCGGCACGACCCAGGAGTGGCGTGACGCGTGGTTCGTCGGGTACGTCCCACAGCTGGCCACCGCCGCGTGGGTGGGCTACGAGTTCGACGAGTGCCCCGACGACGGCAGCACGACCGCGTGCGGATCGATGTTCGGGGTCGAGGCCGGCGGGCGGACCTACTCGCGGGTGACGGGCGGAACGATCCCCGGCCAGATGTGGGGCGACTACATGGCGCAGGCGCTGGCGGACGTGCCCGTCGAGGGCTTCAACACGCCGCCGCCGATCCCGACCACCACCGTGCCCGACGTGGTGGGGCTGACCCAGGAGCAGGCGATCGCCACGCTCGAGGCGAAGGACTTCACGACCTCCACCGAGATCGTGACCCACCACGCCCCGGTCGGGGAGGTCGTCGAGCAGACGCCCGCGGGCGGCGACAGCGCGTGGGTCGGCAGCGTCGTGGTCCTGGGCGTGTCGGACGGCACGGGCAAGCTGGAGGTCCCCAACGTCGTCGGGATGACCGAAGCCGAGGCGGTCGAGGCGCTCGAGTCGATGGACCTCGAGGTCCGGATCGTCGAGCAGGACGTGGGCAACCGGTCCGAGGACGGCATCGTCATCGAGCAGAGCCCCGACGCCGGCAGCGAGATCGACCCCGGCCAACGCGTGGTGATCGCCGTGGGCAACTACGACTCGGGTGGCGATACCGGGGGGGACTCCGGGGGCGACACCACCGGCGGTGACAGCGGCGACGGCGGCAGCGACGGGGGCGACGGTGGCGGCCCGCCGGGTCTGGACAAGAAGAGCCCCTCGCCCTCCCCCTCGGACAGCTGACCGTGGGGACCCTGACACGGGGCGCCGCAGCCCTGGCGGCGCTCGGGGCGGGGTGCGTGGCGTACGGCACGCTCATCGAGCCCCGCTGGTACCGCCTGCGCCACGAGACGCTGCCCGTCCTGCGCGGCGAGGGACAGGTGCGCATCCTCCTCCTCGCCGACACCCACCTCAGCCCGCCGGACCGTCCGCTCGAGCGTTTCGTGGAACGCCTGGCCGAGCTGGACGTCGACCTGGTCGTCGCGGCCGGCGACCTGATCGGCGCCGAGGGCGCCGAGGACGCCACGGTCCGCCTCCTCGAGCCGCTGGTGGCCGACGGCACGCCGGCGATCGCGGTCCTGGGCTCCAACGACCAGTACGCGCCCACCGGCAAGAGCCCGTTCGGGTACTTCCTCGACCCGGACCGGCGGCTCCACGGTCCGCCCCTGGACACCGCCACGTTCCGTCGCGGCTTGAAGGGCACCGGGTGGCTGCTGCTGGAGGGCGAGCGCGCCGCACTCGACACGCCCGCGGGCCGGGTGCACGTCGCCGGCCTGCCGGACCCGCACCTGCGCACCGCCCCGATGCCACCACCCGACGCGATCCGCGCGCCCGACGACGGCGTGCTGCACCTGGGGATCGTGCACGCCCCGTACCGCCGGGCGCTCGACCTGCTTGACGACGCGGGCTACGACCTCTTGCTGTCCGGCCACACCCACGGAGGTCAGGTGCGCTTCCCGCCGTTCGGGGCGCTGACCACGAACTCCGACCTGCCGACCGACCGCGCCCGCGGCACCTCGCGGCACGGGGCCGCCTGGTTGCACGTGACCGCGGGGCTGGGGCAGTCGCCGTACGCGCCGTTCCGCTTCGCGTGCCGCCCCGAGGCCAGTCTCCTGACACTGACCGCCTGACACTGACCGCCTGACACTGACCGCCTGACCGCTGACCCCCTGACGGTCCGTTCGGACCTCGCAGGCCGAACGGGTACGCTCGCCGGCGCTGCCGGGATGTAGCGCAGCTTGGTTAGCGCGCCACGTTCGGGACGTGGAGGTCGCCG
>CAZHZQ010000103.1:0-4509 GCA_964537235.1 uncultured Actinomycetota bacterium
TACCGCGACTTCGCCGTTCCCGCCGAGATCCTGCACCGGTCCGGACAGCAGGCTCACGGCCGGGTCAGCCTCGACGTCAACCCGACGTCGCGCCAGATCCTCGAGAACCTCACCCGCGACGGCTACCTGCTGAAGCTGCTGCACGGCGGGGCCCGGATCCACCAGGCCGGCTGCAACGGCTGCATCGGCATGGGACAGGCCCCCGCGACCGACGAGATCAGCCTGCGCACGGTCCCCCGGAACTTCCCCGGCCGGTCGGGCACCCGCGAGGACCTCGTCCACCTGGTGAGCCCGGAGACCGCGATCGCCTCCGCGATCACCGGCGTTGTCACCGACCCGCGCGACCTCGAGAACAAGTTCGACATCGAGTTCCCGCGCATCCGCGAACCGGACGACATCGTGATCAACACCGAGATGCTCCGCCCGCCTCCGTCCAGGGAGGAGGCGGAGAAGATCGAGATCCGCAAGGGTCCGAACATCGCCTCGATCCCGGACATGGGTCCGCTGCCCGACGAGATCGAGGTGCCGGTCCTGTTGAAGATGGGCGACGACATCTCGACCGACGAGATCCTCCCGGCGGGCACCCGGGTACTGCCCTTCCGGTCGAACATCCCGAAGATCAGCGAGTTCACCTTCGACATCGTCGACGAGACCTACCACGACCGCGCGATGCAGGTCCGCGATGCCGGCGGACACACCATCGTCGCCGGGAAGAACTACGGCCAGGGCTCCTCGCGTGAGCACGCGGCGCTGGCACCGCGGTACCTCGGACTGCGCTTCGTGATCGTGGACGAGTACGCCCGGATCCACTGGCAGAACCTGATCAACTTCGGCGTCCTGCCGCTGACGTTCGCCGGCGAGGGCGACCTCGACGGCATCGAGCAGGGCGACACCTTGCGGATCACCAACGTCCGCAAGACGATCCAGGAGGCTCGCCGGATCGAGGTCGAGAACGTCTCGAAGGGCACGACGTTCACGGCCGAGCACCAACTGTCCGACCGTCAGGTCGACGTACTGCTCACCGGCGGCATCATCAACTGGATGAAGGACCGGTTGCGAGACGACGAGCGGTCGGACATCGACACGCGCGAGTCCGAACCGGGTCGACCCGAGGACATGAGCTGAGTCTCGCCGAGGACACCACCGTGCAGGGGATGTCGGTCAGCACCACCGGGAGCCGCGGCGGGATCGCCGCGGCGGTCCTGACCGCGCTGTCGCCGATCGCCGTCATCCCGCACATCGTCGAGGACGCGGGCGCGGGCGTCTTCGAACGCTTCGGGCTGGCACCGGACTCCGGCGCGCTGCTCGTGGGGGCCGTGTTGGCCGTCCAACTGCTCTTCGCCTTCGGCGCCCTCCGGGACCGCCGCTGGGGCTACGGCGGTGTGCTGTTCTTCGGTGTCCTGTGGGTGGTCGTGGCGGTGGCCGACCACCCCGGTGCCTTCATGACCGCGCCCTTCCGGGCGGGGCTGTCGTCCAGGCTCGGGGTGTGGGGCATCGTCCTGTTCCAGGGGGGAGCCGCGATCGCCGCCCTCATCGCGCTGCGCTCGACCCGGCAGACCTCGTTCCGGGGAACGGGCAGCTTCAACGTCTAACCCTCGCCGTCCCCCGAGTACAGCCCGGCGAGCAGGGCCGGCAGCTTCTGGACGTCGGATTTCGACAACGTCGTGAGCTCCATCTCCGCGGCCTGGGATTCCACGTCCTCGTCCAGGTACGCCGAGAAGATCACGATCGGCAGCTGGTGACCGTGTCCGCGCAGCTTGCGGGCGGTCTCGATGCCCGTGAGTCCGGGCATGCGCTGGTCCAGCACCGCGACGTCGTAGTCGCGACCGTCGACCGCGTGCACCGCCTCCTCACCGGAGGCGACCTCGTCGACCGTGAAGCCATCGCGGCGCAGGATCATCCTCGCCATGAACCGGATGTCCGGTTCGTCGTCCGCGATCAGCACGCGAGCGTCAGGTTGACCGTTCGTTGCCGTCATGGCCCGGCATCCGACGCTCGTGGCAGGCTCACGCGGAAGCGACTGCCGATCCCCGGACTGCTGGAGACGGTCAGGGTCCCTCCCTGCGCCTCGACGAGGGCGTGGCTCACGTAGAGGCCCAGCCCCGTCCCCGGAGTGCCCTCGACGTTCGAGCCACGCTGGAACTTGTGGAACAGCTGCATCTGGGTCGCCTCGTCCATCCCCCGCCCTTCATCCACGACGTCAAGCACGATACGCGGTCCCTGCTGTCTCGCGACCACCCGGACCGGATCCTGCGAGTACTTGATCGCGTTCGACAGCAGGTTCGACAGCACCTGCTCGAGCCTTTCGGGATCCCCGGCTGCGGACGGCAGGCCACTGCTGACGCCGACGATGATCTCCCGCTGGTGCTCGTACAGCGCGACCACGCGTTCGATGACCCGCTCGACGTCGACGCGTCGGCCGTGGACCAACAGGTCGCGGTCGGCTTCGAGGACCGAGTAGTCGAGGAAGCGCTGGACCTGGAGGTGGAGGTTCTGCGCCTGCCTGGCCAAGGTCTCGAACACCTCCCGGCGTTCCTGGTCGCCGATGTCCTCCTCACCGTGGACGAGCATCTCCGCCAGACCCAGGATGGCCGCGAGGGGGGTCTGCATGTCGTGCGAGACCGCCGCCATCATCTCCTCGCGGTAACGGACGGCTTCCTGTTGGGCGCCGATCTCGTACAGGTGCACCTTCTCGATCGCGACCGACGCCATCTGCGCCAACTGGGCGAGGATGGTCTCGTCCTGTTCGCTGAACCCGTCCCGGCCGTCCCCGGACACCGTGATCTCACCCAACCGGCCGCCGTCGCGCGTGATCATCGGGGCGGCCAACGTCCCCTCGCTCCTCCTGGCGGCGAGAACCTCCTCAGGACCGACCACGGTGGAGACGTCGTCGTCATCGTCGTCGAGGAGACGGACCGAGACCTGCTCCGCATCGAGGATCTCCGCGGCGGCTCGACGCACCTCGGCGAGGATGTCGTCGATCTCCAGCGGCGAGTTGATCGTGACGGCAGCACGCGCGAGACCCCGCAGCTGATCGACGTGGCGCCGTTCGCGTTCCCGGATCCGTTCGGTCACGTCACGCTGGATCGTCGCGACACCCAGTGGTTTGCCGGTCGCCGGGTCGTCGACCCGGAACACCGTCATGTCGACCTGCACAGGTTCGCCCGTGTCGAGGTGCCTCACACTGGCCTCACCCTGCCAGTGTCCCGACGCCCGTACCTCCGGCATCACCTCCTGCTCGATCCGCGACCACGTCTGTTCGTCGTAGTAGTCGCGTACGTGATCGCCGTGTCCGTCGCGGCCTTCGCCGAGGGTCCGGACCGCCGCTGCGTTGCGGAAACGGACGGTCCCGTCGAGGTTCGCGATCGCGATCAGGTCGGTCGATCCGTCCACGGCCGCCGCCAGGAGACGTGCCTCGTCTCTCACACGTCCTCCCCGGGTTGGATGTCCTCGTCGAGACCGTACTTGCGCACCAGTTCGAGGTAATCCCGCTGGTAGAACAGCTTGCACCGGATCCGTGGATGGTGCGCGCGCAGCAGCCGCAGCTTGCGGTTCTTCTTGGTCACGAGCCGCTGCTGCGACGTGGTGATCTCGATGTAGAGGTCGAAGGCGGGGAGGTGGAAGTCCGGCCGGAACCAGGAGCGGGGCGCCCCGCTGTCGTCCCACTCGATAGGGAACTCGTCGGGCTCGTACTCCCAGGCGACGCCGTAGAAGTCGAGGAGTCGCGCGAAGCGGCGTTCGGACCGGTGCTGGAAGTCGACGTCATCGCTGGGGAGCTCCTCGCCCTCGGGGCGCGGGACGGGACCTCCGGCCGTGATCCGCCCGAGCAGCGACATCCCCGACAGGTCGGGGACGCCCGCCTCAGGTCCTCGGACGGGCGCCGGCGGGGGACGCCGAAGACCGCCGACGAGACGGTCGGAGCCGTCCGGGGCCCGGGGAGCGTCGCTCGACAGGTCGAGCTACCTCACGGCCCGCACGTCGGCCTCGTGGCTGTCGTCCTCGACCTCAGCCGGCGGGACCTCTTCGGCCGGGAACTGGGTGACCTCGCCCTTGAGCTCGTCCACCACCGGCCCCAACGCGATCGCGAACACGCCCTGGCCACGCGCCAACAGATCGATGAACTGCTGTTGGTCGTCCAGCGCGTAGACGCTCGCCCCGTCCGACACCAGCGTGACGTCGCCGGGCGTCCGTCCACGGGTGCGGAGCTCGTCGATGGCTTCACGGACCCGCTGGAGCGAGACGCCCGTGTCGAGCAGCCGCTTGATCACCCGCAGCTCGACGAGGTCGTCGAACGAGTACAGCCGTTGCGTGCCGGAGCCCTTCGCCTGCCGGACCGACGGCACCACCAGTTCGGTACGAGCCCAGTAGTCGAGCTGCCGGTAGGTGATCCCGACGATGTTGCAGACCGTCGGGCCCCGGAATCCGATCCGGTGCTCGTCCATGCCCGCGAACTCGAGCTGGTCATCCTCGGTGAGTCGTCCCGCGACCCGCGCCTTGTCGGCCATCACG
>CAZHZQ010000103.1:4609-8670 GCA_964537235.1 uncultured Actinomycetota bacterium
CGGAAGTCCTCGGGGCTCACGTCGTCGAGGAACTCACGGAACTGACGTACCTCCTCCTCTGCCTGGATCTCGCTGCCCTCCTCGGTGGCCTCGATCTCGAGGCCAGCCTCGTCCATGACGTCCTCGGACGCGAAGAGCGGCACGTCCTCGAGCCGCGAGGCCAGCGCGATCGCGTCGGAGGGCCGCGAGGAGATCGTGAAGCTGTGGTCGTCCTGCGCGAGATGCAGCTCCGCGTAGAAGGTGCCGTCACGCAGTTCGGTGACGTGCACGGCCTCGAGCTGCACACCCAGATCGCCGAGCACGTGGACGAACAGGTCGTGCGTCAGAGGGCGGGGGGTCTCGACGCCCTGGAGCGCGAAGGCGATGGCCGTCGCCTCGACCGCCCCGATCCAGATGGGCAGGTACCGGGGTCCCGTCTTCTCCTTGAGGAGCACGATCGGTTGGTTGGCGGGCAGCTCGACCCGGACCCCGACCAGTTCGACCTCGATCACCTGTGTCCCGACCGCTCCGACCTCACTTCGTCGGGGCGACCCTAGCCCAGTGCCGCCCGTGCGTGCCCTTCGGGATCGCGTGCCAACGCGGCGCGGTCGTGGACCGCGAGGATCGCCTCCAGGTTGCGGAGTCGCCCGCCGGCGTCCAGGCCGTAGCCCACGAGGAACTCGTCGCCGACCTCGAAGCCCACCCAGTCCAGCGGGAGGTCCGCGATGCGTCGGACCGAGCGGTCGAGCAGCGTGCAGATACGGAGGGATGCCGGCGACCGGGCCGCCAGGACCTGCAGGAGGTACGCGAGCGTCAACCCCGTGTCGACGATGTCCTCGACGACCAGCACGTGCCGTCCGCGGATGTCGCGGTCCAGATCCTTCACGATCCGTGCGGTCCCGGTCTCGCCGTACGAGGTGATCGCGAGGAAGTCGATCTCCAGGGGCAACCCGATGCGCCGCACGAGGTCGGCGAGGAACACGGTGCCGCCCTTGAGGACCGTGACCAGGACCGGCTCGGTGCCCGCGTAGGTCGCCGCGATGTCCTCGGCGAGCTCGCTCACGCGCTCCTGCACCTCGGCTGAGGCGACCCGTACCTCGGCGACGTCGGTCATGAGGATCCCGTCTGCGGCCA
Organism: uncultured Actinomycetota bacterium; assembly: GCA_964537235.1. Taxonomy (GTDB): domain Bacteria; phylum Actinomycetota; class Nitriliruptoria; order Nitriliruptorales; family JAHWKO01; genus CAZHZQ01. Next base: position 5,723 of record CAZHZQ010000103.1, read on the forward strand.
CAGTCCCGCGTTGCTCGCGGCGCGCATCGCCCCGTACGCCCGGCCGGCCAACCAGGTGCTCGGGCCGGTCGACCGGTCGGAGCCGGACGGCCCGGCGGCCAGTGGCAGTTCACCGATCGTGTGCTCCTCCCACGTGAGCCGGACGACGACCTCGGCCGCCGCGTCGACATCGACCGGCAGGTCGACCCGGTGTACCACGTCGGTGCCGTCCGGTACCTGCAGCATGGCCGGGGCGGCGTCGAACGACCGCCATCCCCCGGGGGTCTTCAGGCGGAGCTCCGGTCCGGGTCGGGCCACATCCACCGCGCGGAAGGTCCCGAAGCCGTGGTCCAGCAGCCCCCGAGCGTCCGCGAAGTGGTCCGTGGACCCCTCGCTGCCCAGGACGACGGCCAGCAGGTGGCGCCCCTGACGTCGGGCGCTGGCCACCAGGCACCAACCGGATGCTGCGGTGTACCCGGTCTTGACGCCATCGGCCCCGGGGTAGGTGGACAGGAGCTCGTTGCGGCTCGCGATCGCCCCGAGACCGGGCAGTTCCACGACGGGGCGCGCGGCGATGGCGGCGAACCGCGGGTCGTCCATCGCGACGCGGGCCAGTACTGCGAGGTCCGCGGCGGACAGTCGGTTCACGTCAGCGAGGCCGTCCGGGGTGGCCAGGGTCAGACCGGACAGGCCGACCGCCCGTGCGTCCTGACGCATGAGCTGGACGAACCCCTCGACCGAGCCCCCGATGGCCAGGGCCAGTGCGGCGGCGGCATCGTTCCCCGACCGCGCGACCAGACCCTCGAGGAGGTCCTCCACGGACCACGTGTCTCCGGGATCGAGCCCGACGCCGGCAGCGTCCGCCGCGAACCCTCCGACCTCGGCGCCGGCGGTGATGCGGTCCGCGATCGGTGCCCGCCGCAGCACGGTGATCGCGGTGAGGATCTTGACGGTCGACGCCACGGGGCGTCGGTCGTCGCCGGACCTCGTCGCCAGGACCTGGCCGCTGTCGACGTCCACCAGCAGGAACGCGTCGGCGGTGACGTCGGGGGGCGCCGGCCAGCCGGGCGGCGGGACGTCCGTGCCGAGGCTCCGTGGGGGCCGCAGCTCGTCCGGCTGCGCCGCCGCGCCCGGTCCTGCGGTGAGACCGACGGCGACCACGAGCACCGCCACCAGCAGCGGCCGTACCCCGCGACGTCCCCTCACCGATGCTCGACCGTGATCGGGCTCACTGGCGCAGCAGGGACCGCAGCTCCCGGGCCAACAGGGTCCGGTGCAGCCGGCCGCCCCGCCCCGCGAGCTCCTCGAGATGATCGGATGCGGTGGCCCGGGAGTCCGGGTTGCGCTGCTTCAGCAGGGGCGTGACCAGTTGCTCGTACAGGGCCATCTCGCGATCGGCGAACTGGACGAACATCCGCAGGTGTCGGGGCTCGAGTCCCAGCTCCATCAGCTCTGCGGCCGTGCGTGCGATCTGCAGGTCGTCCCCGTCGAAGTGGTCGCCCTCGCTGAGCAGACCGTGGTCCCGCAGGGCCTGGATGTCGGCGGTCTCCAGGCCGGTCGCGTCGGTGAGTTCAGTCGTGCTCAGCTGCACGTCCGTCGGGCCGCCCTGGAGGTCCGGCGCCTCGGTGGGCTGCGGTCCTCCGTCCACGACCTGCGCCTCACCGTCCGGCTCACCCGGCGGGGTCGGCGGTCCCGGCACCTCGACCGGCAGACCGGCATCGAGACGGTCGAGCTCCTCCTTGATGACCTTCAACGGGAGGTAGCGGTCGCGTTGCGCGCGCAGCACGTAGCGCAACCGCTCGACGTCGTCGTCCGTGAACTTGCGGTACCCGGAATCGGTCCGGTCGGGATGGATCAGCCCCTCGGACTCGAGGAACCGGATCTTGCTGATCGTGATGTCGTCGAACTCGTCCTTGAGGCGGTTCAGTACCTCCCCGATCGTGAACGTCCTCACGAGGACTCCCCGGCCGCCTCTCCGGTCGACTCCGAACCACCGAGGAACAGCAGCTTGAAGCGCCCGATCTGCAGCTCGTCCCCGCTCTCGAGCTCCCGCTGGTCGGTGCGGTCTCCGTTCACGTAGGTCCCGTTGAGGCTGCCCAGGTCGCGCAGCTCGAAGGTGTCGACCTGCCGGTGGATCTCGCTGTGCCGTCGGGAGACCGTCACGTCGTGCAGGAAGATCTCGCAGTCCGGATGGCGTCCCACCGTGGTCTTGTCCCGGTCCAGGAGGAACCGTGCACCGGCGTTGGGGCCACGTACCACGACGAGCATGCCGGTACCCGGCTCCAGGCTCGGGACACCCTCGAGGGTCGTGGTCGGATCCATCGCACCGACATCGATAGCGGCGGTGGTGCGGTCGACGTCCTCGGCGTCCTGGTCACGAGCAGCGCTCGCCCCGCAGTTGGAACAGAAGTTCGCTCCCTCCACGAGCTCGGACCCACACTGCGAGCAGTACATCGTCCTCGGCGTCCTCTCCGGCGCGCGGTCACGGTCGCTGGCAGCCTAGACGAGGCACCCGCGTCGCACCGCGTCTGTGCCCGGACGTCGGCGGGAACTCAGCCGATGTCGTCGCGGTACGCGCCGGCATCCATCATGCCGTCGAGCTGCGAGGGATCCTCGGCGCGGATCGCGATCATCCATCCGCCCTCGTAGGGCTCCTGGTTGACGAGTTCGGGGCGGTCGTCCAGCTCGTCGTTGCGTTCCTCCACGGTCCCGGTCACCGGGGCGTACAGGTCCGAGACCGACTTGGTCGATTCCACCTCCCCGAACGGCTGGCCGCGCTCGACCTGGGCACCTGGGGTGGGCAGGTCGACGTACACCACGTCCCCCAGCTGGTCCTGCGCGTAGTGGGTGATCCCGACCCGTACCAGGTCGTCGCCCTCCAGTCGCGCCCACTCGTGCTCCGTCGAGTACTTCCGGTCCTCGGGGTAGGAACCCTCGGCCACGTCGTGCCCCCTTCTCGGGTCGTCGTC
>CAZHZQ010000104.1:0-8632 GCA_964537235.1 uncultured Actinomycetota bacterium
GTCCGGCGGGACGTCAAGGCGCTGCGACAGCTCGAGGACGGGGTCGCGAGGCTCGCGGACGAGCTGGACGGCGGCGACCCGGCGCCCGCAGGCGGGGGACCCGACGACAGCCACTAGGCTTCGGCCACTGCCGAACGAGGGACGAGACGCATGGCCGAGAGCGCGAGCCAGGAACGCCTGATCCACGCGCCCCCCGACGACATCATGGATGTCATCGTCGACTACGAGTCGTACCCGGACTGGGCCGAGAACATCCGTGAGGTCCAGGTCCGCGAGACCGACGATCAGGGTCGGGCGACACAGGTGTGGTACCGCATCGACGCCCGGGTCATGGAGATCACCTACACGCTCGGCTACACGTACCACGACGGGACGCGACTCACGTGGACCCTGGTCGAGGCCGACCAGCTGAACGCGCTCGACGGCGAGTACCTCCTGCAGCCGGAAGGCGACGACACCCGGGTCCGCTACACGCTCGAGGTCGATCTCGCGATCCCCGTCCCGGGCTTCCTCAAGAAGCGGGCGGCGAAGCAGATCATGGAGACCAGCCTCGGCGAGCTGGAACGCCGGGTCGAGTCCGGCTCCTGAGACGTACGGTCCGCACCGGCCGCTCCCTCCGAAACGGGGTGTGCTGTAGCGTCGCCGATCCCACGACGGAGGGACGGTCATGGCACGGGTGGGACGTGACGAGGTCGAAGCGGCCTACTTCGCGTTGCTGCGCGCACGCGAGGAGCTCGCCGAGCTGCGTCGGTACCAGGAGTTCCTCGAGAAGGAGCAGCGGCGTCTGCACCGCTTCGTCGCGGACGGCGATGCGTTGGATGCCCACGTGGACCGCAAGCTGCGACGCCGTGGGATCGGTCACACCGACCAGGCGCTCGCCGACGCCATCAAACGCCGTCACGAGGTGATCGAGGCGGAGCTCGAACGTCTGCCGGAGCGCATCGAGGCCGCCGAGGCGTTCGTCGAGGAGTCCGAGCGCGAACACGCTCGGCTGAAGGCGGGCTGACGCCCACCTCGTACCATGGGCGCAACACCCACCCCTCCACGGATCCATCCAGGAAGGACCTGTTCGATGCCCGAAGGACGCGTGAAGAACTTCGACGAGGACCGTGCGTACGGCTTCATCCAGCCGCTCGACGGCAGCCGGGACGTCTTCGTCCACGCGTCCGTCGTCGAGGACGACGACCCCCTCCGCCCCGGCGACGTCGTGGAGTTCGAGTCCGAGAACGGCGACGACGGCCCGCAGGCCACGACCGTCACCGTCACCGAACGCGCCCCGGAGGACAACCCCACCGGCCGCGTGGTCAACGTGGGCTCACCGCCCCCGACCTGGGACGAGCTCGAGCAACAGCAGAAGCAGCGTCGTCACAGCGGCAAGCAACGCCGTCGGCGCCGGTAGCCGGGCGCCGGCCACCGCTACCGTGGGGGCTGTCATGGAGGCGCCAGTCCTGTCCGGTCCGTCCATCGCTCCCGTGCGCGAGGACGACACGGATGTCGACGAGGACGTCCAGCCCGACGGCCCGTGGGACGTCATCGTGTGGGACGACCCGGTGAACCTCATGTCCTACGTCGTGTACGTCTTCCGCAAGGTCTTCGGGTTCACCGAGCCCGTCGCCCGCAAGCTGATGCTCGACGTGCACCACAAGGGCAAGGCGCTCGTGGCCAGCGAACCACGCGAGAAAGCCGAGATGCACGTCAAGCAACTCCACTCGCACGGTCTGCAGGCGACGATGCAGCGGGCATCTTGAGCCCCCGGGTACGGCGCTCCGGCGACCACGTCCGCCTGGACCTCGAGGAGTTCGAGCTCGAGCTCCTGCGGACCCTGCCCGAGGAGGTCCGCAGCCTGCTGGTCGACGAGGACTCCGACGACCCCGCGTACCGTCGTCTGTTCCCCGCCTGCGCCCCCGACGAGGAGGACGTCGACGCCGAGGTGCGCCGCCTGATCCACGACGACGTGCTGCGCGAGCGTCTCGACGGTCTGGACGCGGTCGCCGAGATCCTCGAGCGCGCCGAACCCCGTCGGGGCCGCCACCGTGTCGAGCTGGACGAGGAGGAGGCGGCGCTGTTCCTCGGCGTCCTCAACGACGTCCGGCTGACCTTGGGTGCCCGCATCGGGATGGAGCACATCGAGCGCACGGACATCGACCCCGACCACCCCGCGGCATCGACCCTGGCGGTGATGGACCACCTCGCCTGGATGCAGGAGTCGATCCTCCGCGTGGTCGACCCGCCCAGCGTCGCCTGACGGCAGCGAGGAGACCGCGTGGAGATCGGCATCGGCATCAGCGAGGACCTGCCCCTGGCGACGCAGGTCGAGCTCGCCCGCGACGTCGAGGGGGCGGGCTTCGCCAGCCTGTGGACGAACGAGGCCCGAGGTCGTGACGCCCTGCTGATCTGCCAGAGCTGGGGGACAGCCACGTCGGCCCTGCGCCCCGCGGTCGGCGTGCTGCCGATCTGGACGCGGTCACCGGCGCAGATCGGCATGGCCGTCGCCACGCTCCAGGACGTCACCGACGGCCGCTTCACGCTCGGCCTCGGGGTCAGCCACCCGGCGACGATGGACACGTGGCACGGTGCCGACTACCGCCGGCCCCTGATCGCCGCGCGCGAGATGATCGAGATCCTGCGGACGATCCTGGCCGGTGAGCGCACGGATCACGACGGGCAGGTGTTCTCCTCCCGCGGCTTCCAGCTCCAGATGGATCCTCCGGCAGACCCCGCGAGGATCTTCCTGGCCGCCATGGGACCGAAGATGCTCGAGCTGGCGGGCGAGCTCGCCGACGGTGTCCTGCTCAACTGGTCGACCCCGGACGAGGTCGGACGGGCCGCGGCTGCGGTCCGGGGCGCCGCCACCAGGGCCGACCGCGGCCGTGCCCAGACCCAGGTCGACATCGCCGCCTACGTCCGTGTCGCCGTCGACGAGGACCAGCAGGCCGCCCGGCGTGCGCTGGCTGCCGAGATCAGCCGGTACTGCGCCCTGCCCGCCTACGCCGAGCACTTCGCGCGGCAGGGCTTCGAGGAGGCCGTCGAGACGATCAAGTCCGCGTACCGGGACGGTGGGACGGAGGCGGCCCGGGACGCGGTACCCGAGGCCATGCTGCGTCGTCTCGGCTGGTACGGCACGCCTGACGACGTCCCGACCTCCACGTTCGCGCGGTACGCGGCCGCGGGCCTGAAGAACCTCGTCGCCCGGATCGTCGTCGTCGGCGACGACACCGTCGCATCGGTCCGCACGGCCGTCGACGCCCTGTCCGACGTGCCCGTGGTCGCGACCTAGGCGGAGGGCTGGTCCGGGCCGCCGCGGACGCGTTCCCGCACCAGCTGGGCCAGGTTCTCGGCCTCGGACAGCCCGAGACCGTGGGCGGTGGCCAGGTAGGTCCCGCCGATCGCGAGGACGGCGACGGGGCCGCTCACCAGAGGATGGAGCCCGCTCAGCACGAGCCGGGCGACCACCGCCACCACCGCGGCCGCGCCGGCGGCGGTGAGCGTCCGACCGAGGTGGTGGCCGCCCAGTCGGAACGTGCCGATCCGCTTGCGCAGCGACCGGTGGAGGAGTCCGTACTCCAGCCACGACATCAGTCCCGCGGCGATCGACAGACCGGCCGCCCCCAGGCGGTTGATGCTCTCGGCAACGTCCGCATCACGCAGGTCGACGTCGACGGGCGAGAACGCCGGGAGGTCGCCGACCACCTGCAGCCCGGCTTGGCTGATCGACACCCGGTCGAGCTGCAGCATCAACGCGGCCCCCAGCGCCGCGGACGCGACCACGCGCACGGCGGCCACGACCGCCGGGGTCTTCGGGTCGCCGAGGCCGTACAGGGCGGACTGCAACAGTCGGGACGATGTGCTGGCCAGGAGGCCGAGCGTGTACCCGGCCAGCACGATCCAGACCTGGAGCACCTGCGTCTCACCGAACTCACCGGTCTGGTAGAGGGCACCCACGATGAGATCGCCCACCACGAGGAAGCCCAGGACGGTCGGCAGGACGAAGAACGCGATCCTCGTGAGCCCCGCGTTGAGACGTGTCCGCACGGCCTTCCGGTCGCCCAGACCCATCCGTGACAGCTCCGGGAGCTCCGCGGCGGCGATCGACATGCCGAAGAGGCTGATCGGCAGCACGTACAGGGTCTGGCTGTAGCGCAGGGTGGCCAGGGCGCCGACCGCCAGGAAGCTCGCGAGGAACGTGTCGAGGTAGGCCGACAGCTGGACGACGCCCCGCCCCGTCACCACCGGTCCGAAGGCGCGCAGCACCCGCCGTGTGCCGGGGTCGTCCGTGCTGACGGTCGGGCGCAGCCCCCGGGTGATCCGCAGCACGACCGGCAGCTGGATCCCGAACTGCAACAGCCCCCCGATGACCGTGCCCGCCCCCAGCGCGATCGCCAGTGACGTCTGGTCGGAGAGGGCCTCCACCCCCGCGCCCCGGTAGCCCGTGTAGATCGTGGTGCCGAGTCCGACGAGCAGGGCGATCTGCGCCCCGTTCCACAGGACGGGCGCGACGTACGACAGGAAGAAGCGGCGGTGGCTGTTGAGCACGCCGAGGCACCAGGCGGACAGGACCAGGAACCCGATCCCCGGGAAGATGATCCTGGTCAACGTGACCGTCAGCTCGAAGGTCCGCGGCGTCAGCCCGGGGGCGATCACGGAGGTGAGTGGGCGGGCGAAGACGATGCCGACCACCACCAACGCGCCGGCGAGCGCGGTGAGCAGGCCGACGACCGCGCCGGCGACACGCCCCGCCTCCTCGTCACGGCCCTCGGCCAGCAGCCGGCTGTAGACCGGGATGAACGACGCCGACAGGACGCCCTCGCCGAGGAGGTTCTGGAGCAGGTTCGGGATCTTGAACGCGGCCGTGTAGGCGTCGGACGCGAACCCGGTGCTGAAGAAGTGTGCGATCGCCCGCTCACGGATGAGCCCGCTGATGCGGGACAGGAAGATCCCCGAGGCGACGAACGCCGAGTTCCGGCGTGAGCCGCCTCCGACCTCCCCGGCCGGCGGAGCCTCGTCTCCCGGTTGCGTCTCGGACACCCCGGCGACCCCTCCGGTCCGTGCTGGGCGCCCGTATCGTACGTGCGTGGTCGGCCGATCCTCCGCAACGTCCCCGTACCGTGGCCGCGTCCGCCCGCTGAACGGAGGAGGACCGGTGGTCACACCCGCGTTCTCGCTCGACCCGACGCACGACGGGGATCTCGTCCGTCAGGTCGTGGAGGTGTGGACCGCGGTCACCAACGCCGGGGGCGCGGTCGGGTTCGCCCCACCCGTGACGGCTGCGGATGTCGAGCCACTCGCGCGGGCTGCCCTCCGTCGGGTCGCGGACGGGGACGATCACCTGGTGACCGTGACGCTCGACGGCGAGCTGGTCGGCTTCGCGTTCCTCCAGCACCGCTCGGGTGCGCTGTTCGAGCACTGGGCGACGGTCAAGCGTTTCCAGGTGGACCCCTCGGTCCAGGGGACCGGCGTGGGGGGCGAGCTGCTGGCCGCCGTCCACGGTTTCGCGCGGGACCTCGGTCTCGAGCACCTGCGGCTGTCGGTGCGCGGGGCAACGGGAACGGAAGGCTTCTACGAGCGCTTCGGCTGGGAGGAGGTCGTGCGGATCCCCCGGTCGATCCGTGTGTCCGAGGACGACGTTCGCGAGGAGATCTGGCTGATCCGCTGGCTCTAACCGGTTCTAACCGATCCAGCGGCTGGGGCGGTCCCGGAGGGCCTCGCTCCCTACCTCCGTGCACCACGCCTCGAACCGCGCCCGCGGGACCCCGCCCCACCGCAGGTCGTCGAGCGCCTCGTCGATCGGGATGTCCGTGACCAGCGTCGCCAACCGCCGGTACCGCAGCGCCTCCTCCATGTGCTCGTGCAGGACTCCGGCCAGCCGTTCGGCGCCACGCACGGAGACCTCCCACCGCGCCCCGAGCCGGGGGATGTCCTCGAGGTGGGGGTAGCGGGACAACAGGGTCGAGACGGTCTTGTCCCCGAACCCCGGCACCCCCGGGATGCCGTCTGCGGAGTCGCCGACCAGAGCCAGGTAGTCCGGGATACTGGCCGGAGCGAAACCACGGCGATCGCGGAAGGCCTCCTCGTCGGTCAGGACGTCGTTGCGTCGGTCCAGCTGCACGACGCGGTCGCCCCGCAGACACTGGCCGAGGTCCTTGTCCGGCGTGCAGATCACGACCTGGTCGACCCGGTCGGCGTACCTCGCGGCAGCGGTCGCGAGCGCATCATCGGCCTCGTACTCGTCCATGGACCAGACGACGAGCCCCAGCGCGGCGACCGCTTCCTCCACCCGGTCGAACTGGGCGAGCAGTTCCTCGGGGACTCCGGACTCGTCCTTGTACCCCTCGAACAGATCGTTGCGGAAGGACCGGATGGGGTTGTCGAAGGCGACCGCCACGTGGGTCACGTCCTCCGTGTCGAGCATGGCGAGCAGTGACGAGACCAGGCCGACGGTGGCCTTGACGTCGCGTCCGTCCGGGTCGACCCGGTCGGGGCGGGGCGAGTAGTGGGCGCGGAACAACTCGTAGGTCCCGTCCACGAGGTGGACACGCATCGGGTCTCCGCCGTCGACGTGGCGACGACGCTACCCGCCGCGGGACCAGACCCGGTGGTGCCGACTACCGCCGGGGGTCGACGGTCACGTAGCCTCGGAGCCGCCGACAGGAGGAGCAACCCGTGGACTTCCGCGACAGCCCCGAGGAGGCCGAGTTCCGCGCCGAGGCGTCGGCGTGGCTCGACGCGACCCTCCCGGATCGGCCGGAGGATCCGGACGCCGGCCACGAGGCGCGTGTGGTGAACGCGCGGTGGTGGCAGGAACAGATGCATCAGGGGGGCTGGGCCGGGATCACGTGGCCCGAGGAGTACGGAGGACGGGGCCTGACGATCGTCCACGAGGCGATCTACAACGCGGAAGCGGCCAAGCGCGACGCGCCCACACCGATCAACCTCCTGGGCAACATCCTCGCCGGGCCGACGATCCTCGTGCACGGGACCGACGAGCAGAAGCAGCGGTACCTCCCCAAGATCCTGTCGGGGGAGGAGGTCTGGTGCCAGGGGTTCAGCGAGCCCGGCGCAGGTTCCGACCTCGCGGGGCTGCAGAGCCGCGCCGAGGAGGCCGAGGGCGGCTGGATCGTCAACGGACAGAAGGTGTGGACCTCCTTCGCGCACGCGGCGGACCGGTGCATGCTGTTGGCGCGGACCTCACCGCGGGACGAGACCGAGTCCAAGCACGCCGGGATCACCTACTTCCTCGCCCCGATGGGCGACATCGAGGTCCGTCCGCTCGTCATGATCAACGGGCAGGCGGACTTCAACGAGATGTTCATGTCCGACGCGTTCGTCTCGGACGACGAGGTCCTGGGAGGCGTCGGCAACGGCTGGAAGGTGGCCCTGACGACCCTGGCGTTCGAACGGGGATCGCTCGCGTTCAACCTGTCCGCGACCGCGCACCGGGCGTTCAACCACCTGCTGGAGCAGGCCCGGGAGACGGGGGCGACCGACGATCCGGTGGTGCGTGACCGCCTGGCGTCGTTCCACGCGGAGGTCGAGGCGCTGCGGATCGGCACCGTCCGCCAGATGTCGACGGTCGCGGCCGGGGGAACGCCCGGCGCCGAGGGGTCCGCCCTGAAGCTCGCGTGGGCCCGGACGATGCAGGCGATCACGCGCACGGCGGTCGAGCTCGGTGGCAGCGAGGGTGTGACGCTCGACACCGAGGAGTCGCGCCGCTGGGCGAACGGGTACCTGCGGGCGCGGGGGAACTCCGTCGAGGGCGGCACCGACGAGATCCAGCTGTCCATCATCGCCGAGCGGGTGCTCGGTCTCCCGCGGTCGCGGTAGGAGGAACCAGTGAGAGCCACGTTCACCGACGAGCAGCAGGCCCTGTCCGATACCGCACGGGACCTCGCGAGCGACGGCCGACAGGCCGCCCGCGCCATGCTGGAGGGCGAGGAGATCCCGGAGGAACCGACCGCGAGCCTCCTCGCGGGGTTCTCGGGACTGGCGGTCCCGGAGGACGTCGGGGGTGCCGGCGGTGGCCTCGTCGACCTCGCGATCCTCGCGGAGGGTCTGGGACGGCAGGTGACCCCGACCCCCTGGATGTCGCATGCGCTGGCGATCCAGGTCGCCCATGCCGCGGGCCTCGAGGTCTCGGAGCCGGCCGCCGGTTCGGTCCGCTGGGCGCTGGCGGTCGAGGAGACCGACCGTGACTGGGGGGACTGGGCGGTGGATCTCGCCGAGGGCAAGCTCGTCGGCTCCAAGGTCGCCGTCAGGGACGGACAGGAGGCCGATGCCGCGGTCGTGGTGGCCCCGGACGGGCAGGTGGCCGTCGCGGCCCCGGGGTCCCGGGATCCGCGGGAAGCCGTCGACCGCACGCGTCCCCTGGTGGACCTGACCTTCGACGGCCCCGTCGACGCCTCCGGTTCTGGCGCGGAGGCGGGGCTGCGCCGCGCCACCGCTGTCCTCGCCGCGGAGCTCGCCGGGGTGGGGCGCGGGGCGCTCGACCTGGCGGTCGACTACGCGAACCAGCGCGAGCAGTTCGGACAGGCGATCGGCCGCTTCCAGGGGGTCGCGCACCAGCTCGCGGAGGCGTGGACCGGTGTCGAGCTCGCCTGGAGCCTCGCGCTGTACGCGTGCTGGGCGGTCGACGCGG
>CAZHZQ010000105.1:0-2117 GCA_964537235.1 uncultured Actinomycetota bacterium
TCGCTCACAGGTGAACGTCACGCTCTGCGCGAGTGCGAAGGTGTCGTCCGCTGTCGCCCCCCACCCGATCAGGGTGTGCTCGTCGGCATCCCGCAACTCAACTTCAACTGTTCTGATGTTGGCGCGGTTCTTCCCGAGCGTCAGGTCACCGGGAGGACAGGTAGTCGTCGAGGCTGCGCCGGGCGGTCGCCTGGACCTTGCGGCGGACCAGGGGCGACCAGCCGAGCAGGGCGCCGATCGGGCCCAGCGCCTGCCGCGACCAGCGCCAGAAGTCGAACTTGTCCACGTGCGTGACGATCAACCCGTCGCGCAGCTCGAACGTCGAGTCGATGACGTTGTGGACCGGCCGTCCCGTCGCCGAGAACGTGTAGCGCGCCTCCCAGTGCGCGCTGCCGCGCGTCGCGTCCGCCTCGATGTACGAGACCTCTACCGTCAGGTCCGAACCGCGCTCGATGAGCATCTGCCACATGCCGCCGATGCGCTCCGCGCCGGAGAGCTCGAAGACCTCGTCGCGGAAGGTCGCGTCCGATGCGTAGCACGCCTGCATCGCACGTCCGTCACGTGCAACGAACCCGTCGAACAGCCGCTGCACAACGTTGGTGGTGTGCGTGGTGTCGCGGGCCATGTACGTCCTCCTCGTCGTGGCCTTGCTGGTCGCGTGCCGCGCCCGGGAGGCCCGCACCTGCGACCCCTCGCGGCCGGGAGCCTACTGGCCGCAGCCGAGCGAGCTCGTTCAGAGCGAAGGTGGGTCGTAGGGAAGGCGCACAGCGAAACGTGCTGGTTGTCGATCCGTTGAGCCCACAGCCGTTATGCGACGGCCAAGCCCGCCGCGAACACGTTCGGTGAGTGCGACCACGAGGCGGCCTAGAGCCACGCTCCGCGCATAACCGCCTGTGCGTCCGCTCTAGGCGGCGTCGTCTCCAGTGCGCGGTATGGGCGCTGTCCTGCAGGCGTACTGTCCACTCGTGAGGATGGAACCGGGCTGGTGGTTGGCGCGTCTCACTCGACGACTGGGGAGACGCGCGCGCGGATGCAAGACCGTCCTACGTTGCCCTGACCCTCGAGCCCCACAAGGAGGACGTCACTGAGCGGTATCCGTTGGGTGGGGACCGCCGTGGGATTAGTCGTCGGGGTTGCCGTAGCTACGGCGCTATGGCCAGTCGACTGCCTATGGCTGCCATCAGACCCGCCGCAAGGCCCCTTCTGTACGAGCGTCATCGGACTGCGAACGACACGGTGGTTGGCGGTCATCGCGGGCGTCGTCCTGGGCCTTGTTACGGGATGGTCAGTACTCCGACTCCGTCGCCGAAGCGATGGATAGCCGCCGGTATGAGCTGCGCCGAAGGGGACACCCTGCTCGGGTGACATCGGTAGTGGTACTACCGCGCTGGCGGTAGTCCTGACCTCGACGGGCGATGGATGGTCGCGAGTGCGACGACCGCAACCCGTTGACGATGTGGATTCCCGGTTGCGGATGGGTCCTTCCACGTGTCAAGTGGCATCTGCGTCCAGCAAGCCGGCACCGGAAGGCTAACCATGCAAACGCTGTACACGCTCGGCGAGTGGACCACGAAGGAGGGGCGCCAAGAGGAGTTCGTCGCGGCATGGGACGAGCTCGCGCGGTGGACGGAGCAAAACGTCGCCGGTGCCTCCTGGGCCAAGCTGCTCCGTGACCGCGAGGATCCACGTCGGTTCATCAGCTTCAGCCCGTGGCGGGACGACGACGCAGTGGCGGCGTGGCGTGAGCGCCCCGGCTTCCAGTCGCGAGTTACGAACATCCAGGAGTTGGTCAGCTCGTTCGTCCCCCACACCATGCATGTCGCCGCCGAGGTAGGGCCTGCCACCCCCGACCCGTGAGCCACGCCGAGAGCCTGCACGCTCGGACAAGGTTGACAGGGATTCGCGCATGACGGTGCAGCCCTCATGGCGCTACTGCTCAAGTGGTAACCCCGATCAGATCCGCCGTTACCGACACTGCGTTCGCCGTCTTGAGACGAGCAGATAGGAGGAAGCGTGAGCGCCATCGAAGATCGGGATGACCGACGATCCAGCAGGTTCGACGTGTCGAAGATGAACACCACCGACGCAATCAGGGGCAGGACCAGACGCTATGGAGC
>CAZHZQ010000105.1:2217-8605 GCA_964537235.1 uncultured Actinomycetota bacterium
CGTCGACCGGCCTCACAGCGAGGCCGTCGATACCGACGAAGTCGTTGGCGGATGAGAGCCCTGACGGGAGCGGCGGATCTGATCTATCCGCTGAGTGTGACCGCGAGGTCTGGAACAGCACGCGCCAACCGCTCGTCGGTCGTGATCAGCCCTCCCTCCACACCTCGAGCCGCAGCCACGTAGAGCGCATCACGGGCGGCCACGTCGTCCCGCATGCCCCAGGCCGCCGCCAGCAACTCGCCGGTGATCGGTGCACGGCGCATGTCCAGGTGAGCGAGCCGTCCCAACAGCCCGCTCACCTCCTCGACGCCGAGTTCGCCCGCCCTATGCAGACGAGCCAACGCCGAGAAGACCTCCGCGTCCAGGTGCGCCACGGAGATCAAGACCGCACCGCGATCCGCGGCGAGCCGCCGACGGACGAGCTCGCCAGGTTCGCTGCGCACAAGGAGATCGACGACCGCAGCCGCGTCAAGGACGTAGATCAAGGCAGCTCGTCACGCGTTGCACGGATCGTCTCCGCTCCGGAGATCTCCCGGTGACGCGGCAGCTCGTCCAGCCGGTCGAGCCACTCTGTGAGCGTGGGCGTCGCGGTTGAGCGCTCGAGCAGCTGCGACACGTACGCCTGCAGGCTCATGCCTGCTTCCTGAGCGCGACGTTTCAGTTCATCGTGCGTGCCCGAAGGCAGATCGCGGATCAACAGGTCACCCATCACAGAACCTCTTCGAGGACTATCGTGATGATAGCGTCCGTCTGACCGTTCGGTATCGCATGGTCGACAGCTCGAAGCGGGGATGCGCGGGCACCTCTCTTTCGCGGTCTGCCGTTGAGCTCACCAGCGGATGTCAACGGACGGTCCTGCTGATCCGTCGCGGCCCAGCCCAGCGGCGGAGGTGGTTCGAGAGCGCGCTTCTACCTGCACCGGTGTCGCGATCGTCGGCGGTCATGATCCGGTGTAGTGCGCACAGGGCGAACCAGGTGGCCAGGAGGTTGAGGCCGAAGTGCGACCACACACGTACGGCGGTGGCGAGCACGGTCCCGGACGGCAGTAGCCCGAACGCTGTGGTGGCCCCGAGAGCACGTCCGGTTGCAATTGCGGAGGCCGTGAGCAGGACGTGCTCACCGACATGGAGGCCTTGCACGATCAGGGCTCGCTGGAGTGAACGTGGCCGATCAGGTCGGGCTGACGCGGCCAGAGCCGTGAGCCCGGTGAGGAACAGCAGGTTGCCGAGCAGATGCAGCAGCTCGATGCCGACCGTGGCTTCACGACCGAACAGTGTCGCAAGCACGTCCCGTCCGTAGCCCGCCCAGGGTGTCAGCCACGGCGCTTCGGTCGGGTGTCCCAACCAGTAGGCCAGCTGTAGGACGTGCTCCAGAGCGTGCACGACCTGGAAGGACAAGCCGGCCGCGGCAACCCAGAAGACGATGCTCCCGGAGGTCTTTGGACGCATGCCGCGGCTCACCAGGACGGCACCGGCCAGCACGGCTGCGCCCGCGACAGTGAGGGACAGATGTGGCCCTGCGTGAGCGAGGAGCAGCGTGTCGACAGGTGAGAGGCTCACGAGCGTCCTACCTCGATGCTTGATGTGGCTGTGGCCGGTGGAGGAGCACGGTGAGGGAGCGCGAGGTGGTCACGGCCGCTTCGCGCCCCTCACCGCTGTGACAGCACGGCGCTCGAGTGCTTCAGTCGAAGATCGCGAGCCACCACATCGATGGGCCGCCTGCCGGGGTCTTGATCTGCTCCGGCATGATGTCGGGGTCGACGGCCCCGTGTGGTGCGACCGCGAGGTGGACCTCGGCATCACGCGGGTTCTCCAGCTGGAAGCCGGCGAACGGTTCGGTGTTGAGGTTCACCTGTCCGCTCAACGTCAGCTGCGAACCGCCGACCATGTGACCGGTGGCGAAGAACGCGCTGGACCACGGATGGTCCCCGAACGGGCCGAGCTCGTCATCGAACACGAACACCCACAGGGTGAACCCCTCGGGGTTGCCTGGCTCAGACGCCGTCGGCTCGTTCGGATCCGGGTAGGTGTAGGTCTCCGGCGCGGGCGTGGGCATCTGGATCTTCGCCTTGATGCTGTTGTCCGTGCGTTGCAGCGTGGCGCCGTCGAGGGCCACGACCGGCCCGTCGGGACCTTGACCGAACACGTCCGCGGTTTGGGTCTGCGTTCCCTGGTTGCCGGCGGCGGGCGGGGCGATCATCCCCAGCGCCAGCGCCATCGCAGCCAGCAGAACGAAACTTCGTCTCGCGGTCGCGAACAAGTTGGTTATGTGTCTCATGTTTTTCCCCTCCATGCGTCGGGCGTGTCCACAGTGAGGACGACGCTGCGCTGCGTCCTGGCCCCACTGCTCGGTCAGAATGATGACGACCACCTGTTGTGGTCCGACTGCAGACCGGTTGCAGCCTGTTGCCGTTTCTCCGACATCGCCCGCGACATGGGGTGCGCACGTCAAGCTCTGTCGACGTCAGTCACCGTCCCCGGTCCCCAAGTTCCGGGCAGCAGTTCGCCTTCCTCTAGGGTGTGATTTGAGATGCAGTTCCGGGTGCTGGGGCCGATCGAGGGCGTGGCGGACGGACGCCGGGGTGCGATCGGCAGCGGCCATCAGCGGACCATCCTGGCGGTGCTGTTGGCTGCCGGTGGTGAGACGGTGACGACCGGTCGTCTGATCGATGCGGTGTGGGGCGCGGATCCGCCGGACAGCGCGAGGAGGTCGCTGCAGAGTCACGTCTCGCGGCTGCGGAATGAGCTGGCTGACGTGGAGCCCGCCGCGTCGCAGCCGCTCGTCACGGAGGCCGACGGCTACCGAGCCGACCTGGAAGTGCACGGCCTCGACGCGGCACGTTTCGAGTCGCTGGTGCAGCGGGCCGACCAGGTCGCGGACCGGGATTCGGACGCCGCGCTCCGGTTGCTGGACGAGGCCCAGGGGCTGTGGCGAGGAACGGCCTTCGGTGAGCTCGCAGATCACCCGCAGGTGCATCCGGAGGCGGTGCGTCTGGAACAGCTACGCGCCAAGGCCGCTGCAGCCCGCGTCGACGCGAGGCTGGCGTTGGGTCGTCACGAGGATGTGATCGGCGAACTCGAAGCGCGGGTGGCGAAGGATCCGCTCGATGAGCGCGCTCACGGCCAGCTCATGCTGGCGCTCTACGGAAGCGCCCGGCAGGCGGACGCGCTGACCACCTACCAGGAGCTGCAGGAGCGCCTGCGCGATGAACTCGGAGTGGACCCCTCGCCCCCGCTGAGTGAGTTGCACCAGCGCATCCTGCGTCAGGATGAGGGCCTGCAGCTTCGGCGCAGTTCACCGGACGGTGAGACCGCATCCTCGGACTCCGGCACGGACGAGACGTCCCGCCCCCGAGCGGAGCCGACCGTGCCCGTGGGTGAGCTCATCGGTCGCGACGAGGAGGTTGCCGCGGTTGCGTCGTCGATCACGGAGAAGCCACTGGTGACGTTGACCGGACCCGGAGGTGTGGGCAAGACGCGCCTGGCCGAACAGGTCGCCGCCCGGGTGACCGACCGGTTCGAAGGCGGTGTCGTCGAATGCGCTCTGGCGACGGTGCGGGATGCCGACAGGGTGGGCGGTGCGCTGATCACCGCGCTCGGGATCCAACCTACCGGTGATCGGTCTGTCACCGAGACGCTGGTGGCCGCCCTGGGGGAACGTCGTCTACTGCTGCTCCTCGACAACTGTGAGCATGTGCTGGACGTGCTCAGCCCTGTGGTCGACACGATTCTCGGTCGGTGCCCGAACGTGGCCATCCTGGCCACCTCGCGTGAACGCCTACATCTGCCGATCGAGCACGTCTGGCCGGTGGCGCCCCTGGCCGTGCCGGAGAGGGGGTCCGATCACGAGGAGATCTCGGAGACGCCGGCGGGCGCGCTGTTCCGTGAGCGGGCCGAGGCGGTCGAACCGGCGTTCTCCCTCACCCGAGACAACGCCTGCGCGGTCGCGGAGATCTGCCGCCGACTGGACGGCATGCCGCTGGCCATCGAGCTGGCCGCCGCCCGGGTCCGAGCGTTGGCTCCCGAGGACCTCTTGGCACGGATCGACCAGCGCTTCGCACTGCTGGGCGGCGGGCCCGTGGGGGGCACCGGCCGTCATCGGACGTTGAAGGCGGTGGTGACCTGGTCCTACGACCTGCTCGCCGAACCGGAGGCTGACCTGTTCGACCGCCTGTCGGTGTTCGCCGGGTCGTTCACACTGGCTGCCGCTGAGCAGGTGTGCGCCGGCGGCGACGTCGCGGAGGTCGAGATCGCGGGGTTGCTGGGAGAGCTGGTCGACAAGTCCATGGTGATGGTCGACCGCGACGACGACAGTGTCCGCTTCCACCTGCTGGACACGCTGCGCGACTTCGGAACGAAGCGACTCGCCGACGCGAGGGCCACCGACACCCACCGCAGGGCCCACGCCGACTACTACGTGACCGTGGCGGAGGACCTGGCCCCCCAGGTCCGCGGGCCCGACGAGGGCACGGCCGTGGCGCAGATCGACGGGGCGATCGCCGATCTGCGTTCCGCGCACGCCTGGATGGTCACCACCGGTGACGTCGACGGTGCGCTGCGCCTGCCGGCCGCGCTGAGCGACTACGTCATGTACCGCCTGCGCGACGAGACGATCACCTGGACGCACCGTGCGTTGGACATGACGGACGCCCCCGAGCACCCGGCGTACGCGGCAGCGCTGGCGACCGCCGCTCGAGGGGCGACCAACCGGGGTGAGACCGGCCGGGCTGTCCGGGAGGCCGAGGCCGCGTTGGCGCGCGCCGAGCCGAACAGCCTCACCACCCTCCAGGGCCTCGACGCCCTCGGCACCGCGGCGCTGTACGAAGGACGGTTCGACGACATCCTCGCCCACGCGGACCGGCTGGAAGAGATCGCGCAGCGGCTCGGTGAATCCTACTACGTGGCCTTCGCCAGGCTGCTGCGGGTGCTCGGCCAGCTGTACCGCGGCGAGGACGACACGGCAGCCGCGCACGTCGCGCAGCTGCACGAGGCCGCCGACGCCTCAGGCAACCCCACGATGCGGGCCTTCGCGCGTTACGCCCACGGCGAGGCGCACCTGGACACCCGACCGGCCGAGGCCGCAGCCTCGCTCGAACAAGCTGTCACGCTGGCCAGACAGGTCAACAACCCGCTGATCGAGGGGGTCTCGCTGGTCTCCCTGGCCTCGCTGCGAGGCCGCCAGGGCGAGATCGACGCCGCCCTCGAGCTGTTCGGAGAGGTCATCGCCCACTGGCGGCGGCTCGGGGACTACACCCACCAGCTCACGACCCTGCGCAACCTCGTGGAGGTGCTGACCCAGATCGGAGCCGACGAGACCGCCGCCGTGCTGCACGGCGCGGTCACCGAGGGCCTCGCGCCCAGCTTCGGAGCCGAGGCCGACCGGCTGGCGGCCGCCTGGGAACAGCTGCAGGAGCGGCTCGGGACCGAGGCCGCCGCGGCGGCCGCCGAGCGCGGGCGACGCCTGACGATGACACAGATGAGCGAGCGTGCCCTGTCCCAGCTCGACGCGCTGCTCGCGGACAGCGGCTGACATCCACGTACGGAGCGCGCAGCCATACGAGGGGGCACCGGCGGGCCGAGGCCCGGGGCGCTGCAACCGGTCTGCAGTCAGACTGCAACCGACGGTCGCCACCCTGCTCACCGGGCAGCCGGGCGGACGGGCAGCAACTTCGCCCCCTTGATGCAGACACCGCGACCGCAGGGAGGATCGCTCATGGTCACCGACCCAGAGCAGGCAACCACTCTCGAAGAGCAGGCCAAGCCGCTGAAGACCCACGTGGCCGGGTACGTCGCCCACCGCACGATCGCCATGGGACTGCGCACCGGACTGATCGACATGCTCGCCGAGCATCCCGACGGACTCAGCGCCGAGGGGCTGGCCGACCGCACCGGCTACGACCCGTTCTACGTCGGCGTGTGGTGCCGCTCGGCGCTCGCCGCCGGGGTGCTCACCCGCGACGATGATGACTGGCAGCTGGCCGCGCACGTGGACACGTTGCTGCTCGACCAGGACTCCCCGGCCTACATCGGCGGGATCTTCCCGGTGCTCGAGCAGCCCGACCTGTTCGACCGCTTCGAGGAGGTCCTGCCCACCGGCGAACGGACTTGGTGGGACCAGACCAGCCCCGAGTGGATCGCCGGCGTGTCCCAAACGGGCACCCCGTTCTACACCCGCATGATCCCCGACGGACTCGCCCGTGTCCCCGGCCTCCCCGAACGGCTCGAGAAGGGGGCCCGCATCGTCGACACGGCATGCGGTGCGGGCGTGGGCCTGGTCCGTCTGGCCCGCAACTACCCGACATGCGAGATCGTCGGCGTGGACGGTGACGCGCACTCGCTCGACCTCGCCGACAAGCGGGCCAGCGACGCCGGCGTCGCCGACCGGGTGC
>CAZHZQ010000106.1:0-6632 GCA_964537235.1 uncultured Actinomycetota bacterium
CCGATGTTGCCCAGTGCCGAGGCGACGGCGGATGCCGAGGTGACGAGATCCAGGCCGACCCCGAGCCGGGACTCGACGACCCCCAACAGGAACACCCCGGTCATGTACAGCAACATGTAGAAGAGGAAGAACGACTGGACGTTGCGAACGATCCCCGGTGGGACCACTCGACCCTCGAACCGGGTGACGAACACCCCTCTGGGATGCAGGAAGCGGCGCAGATCAGCCACGGCCGACCGCATGAGCACACCGATGCGGTAGGTCTTCACGGCGCCGGACGTCGACCCCGCCATCCCACCGAGGAACATCAGCCCGACGAACCCGATCTGGAGGCCCGACACCCACGTCGAGAAATCCGCGGTGGCGTACCCGGTGGTCGTCACGATCGACAGCGTGTTGAAGGTCGCGGTCCGTACCGCCTCCTCGATCCCCACGTCGCCGAGGTTGCGGTGCAGTCCTGTGTCGAACAGGCCGATCAGAACCAGGACCACGAACGCCGCGCACAGGCTCGCGTAGAGACGGAACTCCCCGGACCGGAGGTAGACCCGGGGATCGCGCAGCGCCCGGAAGTGCAGCGCGAACGACACCCCGGCCACGAACATGAAGACCGTCACGACCCACTGCGTGTAGGCGCCGAACGCCCCGATGGAACCCGGATGCGTGCCGAAGCCGCCCGTCGACATGGTCGTCAGCGCGTGGGCGACGGCCTCGAACGGCGTCATCTCGCCCAGCGTCAGCAGGAACGCCTCGATGGCGGTCAGCCCCACGTACACCCACCACAACCGCCGCGCGGTGTCGCGGAACCTCGGCGTCAGACGGTCCGGCTGCGGCCCTGGAGACTCCGCACGAGCCAGCTCGACACCGCCGGCCCCCAGGAGCGGGAGCACGGCGATGGACAGCACGATCACACCCATGCCGCCGAGCCACTGCGTACCCGCGCGCCAGATGAGGAGGCCGTGCGACAGGTCGCCGGGGTCGATCAGGATCGACGAGCCGGTCGTGGTGAACCCGGCTGCCGTCTCGAAGAACGCATCCGTGACGCTGGGGATCGATCCCGTCAGGAGGTACGGCAACGCGCCGAACGCTGACATCACGAACCACGACAAACCCACCGCGGCGAACCCCTCACGGGTCGTGATCCGTCCCCGTTGACCGAACAGCCGCCAGGCCACCACGCCCGCACCCACCGTGATCGCCGATGCGGCACAGATGCCGACGGCGTGGCTCCACTCCGCGTAGATGGCGCTGACGACGGCCGCCGGCAGCATCGCGACGCCCGAACCCGCGACGACCGCGCCGACGATGTACGACAACCGACGGAAGAGCAGGTACCTCGACCGCTGCATACGGAACCGACCCAGCCAGCGGGGTCGACGCCGAGCAGCCGCACCCTCGTCTCTGTGAGGCAGATCGATGCCACTCACGCCGTGCACATGCCTTCGACCACGCGCACCGCGGCCGGGACCGCGAACGCGATCAGCCGGTCGTTGGCACGGATCTCCGTATCACCTCTCGGGATGAACGCATCGGTGCCACGCACGACGCCTCCGATCACCGTCGCCGCCGGCAGATCCATATCCTCGAGCCGCGTACCCACCACGGGGCTCGACCGTTCCACCTCGATCTCCAGCACCTCCGCCTGCGTGTCCTTGAAGGTCGCCACCGAGTGGATCCGGCCACGGCGCACGAACCGCAGGATCGCATTGACCGCGGACAGCCGCGACGACACCGCCGCATCGATCCCGATCCCGATGAGGAGCCGGATGTACGCCAGACGGTGGAACCTGGCGATCGCCGTGCCAGCGCCCAGCGCCTTCCCCACCAGGCATCCCGTCAGATTGGCATCGTCCCAGCCTGACAGTGCAGCGATCACATCGCTGTCGGACAGCGTCAGATCCGCGAGGACCTGCGGGTCGGTCGGGTCACCGGCGAGCACGAGCGCCTTGGGATGCTTGTCAGCCAAGACCCGGCAGCGTCGCTCGTCCGGATCGATGACCACGACGTCCAACCCCTGCTCGATCAACAGGTCCGTCGTGAGCTCCGCGACCCGCGTCGACCCCAGCACAGCCACGCGCTCGACGTCCCTGTCCCCGAGCGCAAGCAACCTCCGGGCAGCCTGGATGTCGTCGGACGCGACCATCAGCAGCACGTGGTCGTTCTCCAGGATCCGTGTGTCCCCCCGGACCCCGATGGTCTCACCACGCCTGACCACGGCCGCGACGGCCCACTCGGACCGACGATCCGCCGCACGGATGTCAGCGATCGTCCGGTCCAGCAAGGGACTCCCCGACCGTGCGATACCCCCGACCATGGTCAGCTGACCATCCGCGAACCGGATCACGTCGAACATGCCTCGCTGGGAGACCAGATCCAACACCTCACGAGCGGCCCGCTCGCCCGGATCGATCACCACGTCGACACCCAGATCCTCCACGCCCTCCAGCAGGTCCGGATCCTCGATCCGTGCGATGGTCCGCTCCACCCCGAGGCGGTGAGCCGTGTGGCACGCCAGCGCGTTGACCCCGTCCGAGTTGGATGCGGCGATCAGCAGATCGGCCCCCTCCACGCCGGCCTCACGCAGCAGGGTCGGATTCACCCCGTTGCCCGTCATGACCAGCGCATCAAGGCTGTCCTGCAACTCGGCCGCCCGCGCCGGGTCGCTCTCGATCAGGACGACGTCCTGACCTTCCGTGGACAGACGATCAGCCAAGTACGAGCCGACAGCCCCCGCGCCCACAACGACGATCCGCACGCCTTGCTCCCTTCGGACTTACGACCAGGCTAGTTGCAGTCTGGTACTCGACTGCCGAAAGGTCCACAGGACACCGTCGGCACCGGGGACGAGCCCCTGAGCGCCTGGTCAACGACTCACGGGGTTCTGACTCCACCGTCTGCGGTGAGTAGTCCGAACGGGTCATGGTGCGAACCGTTCCGACGGCCATCTAGACATGACGGACGGTAGTTATCTCATCACTTTGAGCGGTGTCGGGGCGGGGTTCTGCTGCGTAGCTTCGACGGGTGAGAGGTTTCCGTGTGCCGTCCATGATCGTCGGATCCGGAGGGCCGAATGGACCCGGTAGAGGTCAGCCGCTGGCTGGGAAGTGGCGTCTGCGTGCTGTTCGCGTGGCGGCTGCAGACGGTCCACCGCACGCAGCGCATGACCGGTTGTGGCTGGCTCGCCGCCGCGTTCACGATGCTGGCCGCCGCGACGATCCTCGACCGGATCGGTGATCTGGGGTCTGTGCATGGTGGGCCGGTAGACGGCGTGCTGGGACGCCTGACACTGGCGGTGGCGATCCTGTACCCGGTCCTGCTGGTCCGGTTCGTCGACGTAGTCGCCGGGATACCACGGGCGGTCCGTGCGGCCGTGACTGTCGGTGCGGTCGGTGTGGTCGCGCTGGCGTTGCCGGGCATCGCTCTGGGTGACGGCTCGATCCGGGGGCCGTTCACGGCAGCCGACAGCATCGGCTTCGCACTGTTCGCGGGGGTCTGGCTGCTCGCCCACGCGGCTGCATCCCTACATCTGTGGCGGGCCGGCCGGGACCTTCGACCGTCGCTGGTGCGCCGACGCATGCACCTGGCCGCGGCGACGTTCCTGACACTGGGGGGCGTGCCGCTGCTGGCACAGTCCAACGATCCAGGTCTGGCCATGGCCGTCCACGCGCTGGCCGTGCTGGCGGTCGCAGGCCTGTGGTTGGCGATCCTGCCACCTGTCCGGCTGCTGTCCCTGCACGCTCCGCCCCGGCAGGTGCACACGTTCGAGCTGTCGATGGTCCGCGACGAGGACCCGGAGGTGTTGTTCACCGAGCTGACGCAGCTCGTCGGTGCGATCACCGGTGCCACCCAGATGTGGCTGCTGCACGACGGCCAAGTCGTGCGGTCCTGTGGACTCGACGCCGAAGAGTCTGCAGTGTTGAGCGGATACCTGCCGGCCTCCGACGGGGGTACCCAACGGGTAGCCATAGACCGCCAGACATGGTTGATCGCCGTGCCGTTCGGCACCGACCGGCTGGTCATGCGCACCGGGGTGTTCACACCGCTCATCGCCACCCGGACGGTGGAGGTCATCGAACGGCTCGCGGGACTTGCCGCCGTAGCCGTCAACCGGGCCAGCACCCAGATGATCGAGGGCCACGCACGCCAGCGGGTCGAGGAACTCGCCCGCCTCAAAGACGACTTCCTGTCGACCGTGTCCCACGAGTTGCGAACGCCGGTGACCGTGATCCGAGGTGTCGTCGAGCTACTGCGTCGAGACCCCCAACACCTGCACGAACTGCGCCCCGAACTGCTGGACCGCCTCGGAGACAACGTCAAGGACCTCACCACCGTCCTCGAATCGTTCGAACGGCTCGCGTCGCTGCGCACCGGTCCGGGACTGCAGGCCCTCACCCGCTTCCAACTTCCCGCCGCCATCGAAGCGGCACGGCGTCTGATCGAACGACAGGTGCGCCACCGGTCGTTCGACAGCGACATCGCCGACGTGACGTTGCACCAGGATCAAGCCGCCCTCGTACGCATCCTGGTGGAGGTGCTGACCAACGCCGCCAAGCACACCGAGCACGCCCGCCCCATCGAGATCCGCGCACGGCATGAGGACGGTGACGTCGTCATCGAGGTGACCGACCACGGTCAAGGCCTCACGCCCGACGAACAGGCCCACGCGTTCGAACCCTTCTACCGGACCGGGGATGTCCTCACACGCTCGACACGCGGAGCCGGCGTCGGCCTCGCCATCGTCCGAGAGCTGGCCCAACAGCTCGGAGGCAGCTGCAAGCTGCGCTCGCAGCCCGACCAGGGAACGACCGCCGTCGTACGCGTACCACGCGTCCACCCCCAAGCCACGACGTTCCCCCTACAGCCCGCCCCGATCGACACGTCGAACAACGGGCACAAGGCCGCCTATCCTGCGTGACGTGGACCGCGCCTTCCGACCCCCCGCCTACGCCTGGGACTGGTTCTCGCGTCAGAAACTCCTGTGGCGTGAGTCACGCAGGCGGTTGGCAACCGGCCCCCACTCCACGGCGCCCCGCTACCGGCGGGCCGACACCAAGTCCGACGTCATGGCGCTGCTGAAGCACGACTACCAGCGCGACGAGCACGTCCGACACATCGTGGGCAGGGTCGTCGCGGAGATCACGTTCCTCGATCGCACCGACGAGCCGTTCGACGAACTCGGGGCGCGCAACGCTCCGCGGGGGATGCGCTGGTGGTGGCAGGCGCTCACGGGCGAGGAGGTCGCCAAGATCCAGCCGCCCGAACCGGCCCACCGGCAGCTGCAGCTCGGCCTCGACCAGGTGCACGAGGGCCTCGGCGGCTGAGGGTCACTCCTCGGCGTCGAGCTCCAACGCGCAGGAGTTGATGCAGAAGCGTTTGCCGGTCTTGTCGCGGGGCCCGTCGTCGAACACGTGGCCGAGGTGGCCGTCGCAGCTCGCGCAGCGGACCTCGGTCCGCACCATGCCGTGACTGCGATCCTCGTGGAGGGTGACCGCATCGGCGTCCATGGCCTCCCAGAAACTCGGCCATCCCGAACCGGACTCGAACTTGGTCTCCGATGTGAACAGCTCGACCCCGCATCCGGCACAGCGGTACGTGCCCTCCGTCTTCTCGTCCCAGTACGCACCGCTGAAGGCGGGCTCGGTCCCCCCCTGTCGGAGCACCTGGTACTGCTCGGAGCTCAGGCGCTCCCGCCACTCCTCCTCGCTGCGTTGGACCTCTTGGTCGGGCATCGTGTCTCCTCGCCTCTCGCGGTCTTCCACGCTACATCGCCGGCCGCTCGGGAGGCGTTGCAATAGACACCGCCCTCCTCTCGTCCTCATGAGTGAAGAAACCTTCGACGAGGAGGACCGGATGACACCCACCCAGACCCGGCAGGAGCTGCCGGTCGCCCCGGACGAGTTGCGCGCGTCGGTACGTGACAAGTACCGCCACGTCGCGACCGATCCCGACGGAGCCTTCCACTTCCACACCGGTCGGCCGCTCGCGCGGCTGCTCGGCTACGACCAGGACCTGGTCGGCGAGCTGCCCGATCGGGCGGTCGAGTCCTTCGCCGGGGTGGCGAACCCGTTCTCGATGCGCGCGGTCGGCCGTCGCGACCGAGTGGTCGACGTGGGGTCTGGCGGCGGGTTCGACTCGATCGTGGCCGCCCACCTCGTGGGAACCGGCGGGCAGGTGATCGGGGTGGACATGACCGACGAGATGCTGGCCAAGTCGCGCCAGACCGCACAGCAGTTGGGGCTGGACCACGTCGAGTTCCGGGAGGGACTGGCCGAGGATCTCCCGGTCGACGACGGCTGGGCCGACCTGGTGATCTCCAACGGCGTGCTGAACCTCGTGGCCGACAAGCCGGCCGCGTTCACCGAGATCTTCCGGGTGCTGCGTCCCGGAGGTCGGCTGCAGTTCGCCGACATCGCCGTCGGCAGGGAGGTGCCTGAACAGGCGCAGTGCGACATCGACCTGTGGACCGACTGCATCGCCGGCGGCCAGTCGACCCAAGAGTGGACCCAGCTGATGGCCGACGCCGGGTTCGTCGAGGTCGAGGTGGGCGAGCCGATCGACACGTTCGGGGGCGCCCCGGGCGAGGACAACGCCCGCCGCTTCGAGGTGTTCGGCCACCCGTTCTACGCCCGCAAACC
>CAZHZQ010000106.1:6732-8569 GCA_964537235.1 uncultured Actinomycetota bacterium
CTGGTCCAGAAGTGCCTGCTGAAGGCCTTCCGCGCGTACGGCGACCTGGAGGACATCCAGGCCCTGCCCGCGTGGCTCAAGACGATCATGGTCAACTGCTGCCGCGACCACTTCCGAGCCGAGGGCCGCGGCCCGCAGGAGCAACCGGTGGACGACCTCGAGGGCTACTCGTTGTACCGGACGCTGGCCGTCGAGGATCCGCTGCCCTACTCGGACACGCTCCACCTGGACTTCCTGTCGTCGTTCGAGCTCGACGA
The DNA here is from genome assembly GCA_964537235.1 of uncultured Actinomycetota bacterium. Classification (GTDB taxonomy): domain Bacteria; phylum Actinomycetota; class Nitriliruptoria; order Nitriliruptorales; family JAHWKO01; genus CAZHZQ01. Next base: position 6,990 of record CAZHZQ010000106.1, read on the forward strand.
CGTGTGGGCCGTGCTCGAGCGACTCGATCCGAAGTACCGGGTCCCGCTGGTGCTGGTGCACATGGAGGGCTACCCGACCAAGGAGGTGGCCGAGATGCTGGACGCGCCGCAGAACACCGTCCTGTCGTGGCTGCACCGGGGCCGCAAGATGTTCGAACGTGAGCTGTGGGACTACGCCGAGGAGCGCGGTCTCCTGCGCGATCTGGAAGGAGCCGCGCCATGATCAGTTGTAGCGAAGCGGTCGACCAGCTCTGGCACTACCTCGAGCACGAGCTGACCGACGCCAAGCGCGCACAGGTCGAGCAGCACCTGGCCTTCTGCCGCCGCTGCTGCGGGGAGCTGGAGTTCGCCGAGGAGCTGCGCGGCTTCCTGGAGGACGCCGCGCGTCCGCGACTGCCCGACGAGGTCGAGGGACGCCTGACCTCCTTCCTGCAGAACCTGGAGGAGGACACCACCGACGGGACCGAGGAGGTGGAACCTTCATGAGCCGAACCATGTCGTCCGCATCCGGACGCGACCTGTCGTCCGCATCCGGACGCGACCTGTCGTCCGCATCCGGACGCGACCTGATGTTCAGCGACGAGATCCACGAGCTGGTCCGCGACGTGTACGAGGACCTGGACGAGCCGGACGGACCGGCGACCGTCCTGTACTCCGACGAGGAGCTGGCGGTGCTGCCCGACGGTGCGCGACGCTGGGCGCTGGGGGTCGGCGCCCCGGTCGCTCACGCCGAGCTGCGTCCCGGCGAGGTCGTCGTGGACCTGGGCTGTGGGGCCGGCGTCGACACGCTGCTGGCCGCACATCAGGTCGCCCCCGGCGGCCGGGCCATCGGCGTCGACATGCTCGACCGCATGGTCGCACGGGGCGAGCGGTTCGCGGCCGAGGCCGGGTTCGACAACGCCGAGTTCGTCCGCTCCGAGATGGAGGACCTGCCGCTGCCCGACCGCTCGGTGGACGTGGTGATCTCCAACGGCGCGATCAACCTGACCGCCCGCAAGAGCCGGGTGCTGGCCGAGGCGTTCCGGGTGCTGCGCCCGGGAGGTCGCATGACCGTTGCCGACCTCACGATCCGAGAGGAGGAACTGCCTTCGGAGATCCTCACCCACCCGTCGGCGTGGGCCGGTTGAGTGTCTGGAGCCCTGGCGGAGCGTGTCTTCGCCCACAAGATCACCAAGATCGGTTTCACCGATCTCACCATCCTCGAGCGGCGCCGGTTCTCGATCGACGACGCGGCGCGCTACCCGCTGTTCACCGACGAGCTGATCGAGCTGATGCGCGAGCTGCTGCCCGCCGAGCAGCACGACGAGGTCGCCACCTGCGTGACGTTGACCGCCCGCAAACCAGCGTAGGTTCGCGCGGTCGGGGCGAGGTCCGACGGGACCTACCCTGGACACGACACCCGTCCGCTGTCCTTCGAGGTAGCCATGCAGCTGCATGTGACCGCCGAGGCCGCCGACCTCATCCGCCGGAAGGGCGGGACCGCAGCGTTGGACTTCATCAGCGCCGTCGGTTGAGGGGGCCAGCCCGAGGTGTCGGTCGACATCTACCTGAAGGGCAAGGACACCAGCGGCTACGAGCTG
>CAZHZQ010000107.1:0-8429 GCA_964537235.1 uncultured Actinomycetota bacterium
CCGTGCTGACGATGACGGGCCGCTCGACCGAGCAGATCCAGGACCTCCGTACGCAGCACCTCGACCTCCGCGGCGTCCAGGGCGGCCTCCTCACACCGCGCCAGCAGCTTCTCGGTCCTGGTGGCCAGCTCCTCGTGCTCGATCTCCAGGCGGTTGATCGACGCCTCCATCCGTGGCTCGTCACGGAGGATCTGTGCGAAGAGCCCGTCGTCGGCCTCGGTCTTGGCGATGTGGTCCTCCCAGGTGGTCCGGAGGCGTTCCAAGGCGTCGGTGACGCTCTCCTGCCACGTCTGGGGTGCTCCCGCCGCGACGGCGAGCGCCCGTTCGACCTGATCGAGAGCCGTCCGGAGGCGACGCCGTCGCTCGTGGACCTCCTCCTGCGTCTCGTCGGCCAACCTGATCCTGAACCGGTCCTCGCTCACGGCACCCTCCTCGTCCGTTGTGGACAGTGAGCCGGTCACCGGGACGGAAGTCAAGAGCTGGAGGTCCCGCTGCCTACACTCGCCGACGAGGAGGAGGTCCACACTGAGGGTCTGGCCGGGAGACGCGTACCCGCTGGGGGCCACCTACGACGGTGCCGGCACCAACTTCTCGCTGTTCTCCGAGTCGGCGGAGCAGGTGGAGCTGTGCCTGTTCGACACCGACGGCCAGGAGACCCGGGTCGAACTGGAGGAGGTCACCGGGTTCTGCTGGCACGGGTACCTGCCGGACATCGGACCGGGGCAGCGGTACGGGTTCCGGGTGCACGGTCCGTACGCACCGGACGAGGGACACCGCTGCAACCCGAACAAGCTGCTGCTCGACCCGTACGCGAAGGCCGTCGACGGACAGATCGACTGGGACGAGGCCGTCTTCGGCTACCGGTTCGAGGAGCCGGACGAGCGCAATGACCACGACAGCGCCCCGTTCATGCCCACGTCGGTCGTGGTCAACCCGTTCTTCGACTGGGGCAACGACCGGCATCCCAAGACCCCGTGGCACTCGACGGTCATCTACGAGACCCATGTGAAGGGCCTCTCAGAGCTCCACCCCGACGTACCCGAGGAGCTGCGCGGCACCTACGGGGCGCTCACCACCGACCCCGTCCTGGAGCATCTGAAGGACCTCGGCGTCACCGCCGTCGAGCTGCAGCCGGTCCACCAGTTCATCCACTCCCACGACCTCGTGCAGAAGGGGTTGCGCAACTACTGGGGCTACGACTCGATCGGGTACTTCGCCCCGCACAACGAGTACGCCAGTTCCTACCGCTATCGCGACGAGACGGGCTCGACCCAGCTGGGCGCCCAGGTCCACGAGTTCAAGCAGATGGTCAAGGCGCTGCACGACGCGGGGATCGAGGTGATCCTCGACGTCGTCTACAACCACACCGCCGAGGGCAACCACCTCGGGCCGACCCTGTCGTTCCGGGGGATCGACAACCGCGCCTACTACCGCCTGCTGGAGGACGACCCGCGCCACTACATGGACTACACGGGCACGGGCAACTCCATGAACATGCGCCATCCGCACGTGCTGCAGCTGATCATGGACTCGCTGCGCTACTGGGTGCTCGAGATGCACGTGGACGGGTTCCGGTTCGACCTCGCGGCGACCCTGGCCCGGGAGCTGCACGACGTCGACCGGCTGTCGGCGTTCTTCGACCTGATCCAGCAGGATCCGGTCATCAGCCAGGTGAAACTGATTGCCGAGCCCTGGGACGTGGGGGAGGGCGGGTACCAGGTCGGCAACTTCCCGCCCGCGTGGTCGGAGTGGAACGGCAAGTACCGCGACACGATCCGCGACTACTGGCGGGGCGAGGACGAGACCCTCGCCGAGCTCGCCTACCGCCTGACCGGCAGCTCCGACCTGTACGCCTCGTCGACCCGGCGGCCCTTCGCCAGCATCAACTTCGTCACCGCCCACGACGGGTTCTCGCTGCGCGACCTCGTCTCGTACAACGAGAAGCACAACGAGGAGAACCAGGAGGGCAACCAGGACGGCACCGACGACAACCGCTCCTGGAACTGCGGCGAGGAGGGACCCTCCGACGATCCCGGGGTCCTGGCCTGCCGAGCAAAACAGCAACGCAACTTCCTGGCGACCCTCTTGCTGTCCCAGGGCGTGCCGATGCTGCTGGGCGGCGACGAGATCGGCCGGACCCAGGACGGCAACAACAACGTGTACTGCCAGGACAACGTGCTGGCCTGGTACCAGTGGGAGGATTCCGACGACGACCTGCTCGCCTTCACCCAGAAGCTGATCGCCCTGCGCGAGGACCATCCGGTGTTCCGCCGGCGTCGCTGGTTCGAGGGCCAGTCGATCCGCGGGACCGAGCTCAGCGACATCGGGTGGTTCCGTCCGGACGGCACCGAGATGACCGACGAGGACTGGCAGCAGGGCTACGCCAAGACGCTCGGCGTGTTCCTCAACGGCGAAGGCATCGCGACGCCCGGTCCCCGGGGCGAACGCGTGGTGGACGACAGCTTCTTCGTCGTCCTCAACGCGTGGGGTGAGGACATCGACTTCACGGTTCCACGGGCGATCGGAGAGGGACCGTGGCAGGTCGTGCTCGACACCGCCCGCGGGTTCCTCGACGATGAGGACGAGCAGGCCAAGGCCGGTGACGAGGTCGACGTCGAGGCCCGGACGGTCGTCCTGCTGCAGCGCCCCGAGGAACGGTGAGCCCATGACCGGAGTCCAACCGTGAGCGACCACCCGTTCGACCCGCCCCGGACCCCGATGGAGGCCAAGACCCGCGAGAGCCTGCCGGGTCGTGACCAGCCGGGGGAGTGGGGCTACGAACCGAAGTGGGACGGGTTCCGGATGCTCGCGTGGTCCGGGGACCCGCCCCGTCTCGACAGCCGCAACCAGAAGCCGCTCCTGCGGTACTTCCCGGAGCTCGAGGGCGCCATCGCTGCACTGCCCGCCGGCACGGTCGTGGACGGCGAGGTGGTGGTGGTCCGCGACGGCAAACTGGAGTTCGACGCGCTGTCCGAGCGGATCCACCCGGCCGAGAGCCGGATCGAGAAGCTCTCGAAGGAGAGTCCGGCCGAGCTCGTCGCGTTCGACGTCCTGGCGCTCGACGGCGAGGACCTGCGCCAGACGCCCTTCAGGGAACGCCGGGAGGTCGTCGAACGTCTGTTCGAGCGCGGGATGGCGGATGCGTGGCACCTCACCCCGCACACCACGGATCCAGACGTGGGGGAGCGGTGGTTCCACGAGTTCGAGTCCGCCGGGTGCGACGGACTGGTCTGCAAGGAGCTCGTGACGGCCTACATCGAGGGCAAGCGCGAGATGATCAAGGTCAAGCACCGCCGCGACGTCGACTGCGTGGTCGGTGGGTACCGGGTCCACAAGCACGGCCCGGACGCCGGGATCGGGTCGCTGCTGCTCGGCCTGTACGACGGGGCGGGCGAGATGCACTTCGTCGGGCACTGCTCGAACTTCTCGGACGACGAGCGGATCACGCTCTACCAGCGGCTGCAGGACCTGGTCGTGAGGGACGACGATCCGTTCGGCGAGGACGCGCGCCGCCCGGGGGAGCCCAGCCGTTGGACCGGGGACAAGGACCTGTCCTGGGTGCCCCTCGAACCCGAGCTGGTGGCCCAGGTGAGCTACGGGCAGCTCACCAACGGGCGCTTCCGACACGCCACGCGGTTCGAGCGCTGGCGTCCGGACAAGGAACCGGAGGCCTGCACGATGGACCAGCTGGACCGACCCGCAGGACCCTCCTTCGAAGAGGTCGTGATCAGGTGAGGTGGCGGCTGTACGACCCCGCGCCGGACCGCCTCAAGGAGCTGCCCACCGAGCGTCGCCAGGAGGTCGTCGCTGCCGTGCGTCGCGGTGAGCACGTCGAACGGGGCGAGGACGTCGAGGTCGCGGTCGAGGCGGGCGAGTGGATGGTCGACCAGCTCAACACGACCTACCTACAGCTGCTCGCCGCGCCGCTGTCGATCGGGGCGCTGATCGTGCTCGCGATGATCGGCTACGCGCAGGTCGGCGACATCCGTGGATCGTTGATCAACATGATCCCGTACCTGGCGTTCCTGTTGATCGTGCGCCTGATCGGTCGGGTGCTGTTCCGCAACGCGCCAGAGGGCCTCGAGCGAAACCGCGAGCTGTTGGGCAGGAACCGACGGTGAGCCGCGACGAGGTCTTCGTGGACACCCCGGACGGCGAGGTCCGGATCTCCAGTCCCGACAAGGTGATGTTCCCCGACCAGGGATGGACCAAGCTCGACATCGTCTCGCACTACATCGCGTGCGGGGAGGGCGCGTTGCGCGGCGTGTACGGACGTCCGACGGTGCTCAAGCGGTGGAACAAGGGTGTGCGGGGCGAGCCGTTCTTCCAGAAGCGCGCCCCGAAGGACGACGCGCACGAGTACGCCACGATCCGGTTCCCGTCGGGCCGCTCCGCCGATCTGCTGGTGCCGCGTCAGGTGTCCGACGTCGTGTGGATGGCACAGCTCAACTGCCTGGACATGAACCCGTGGCCGGTACGCGCCGAGGACGTCGACCACCCCGATGAGCTGCGGGTCGACCTCGACCCGACCCCCGAGGCGTCCTTCGCCGACGTGCGGGACGTGGCCCTCTGCGTGAACGAGGCGCTCCGGGAGCACGACCTGGTCGGATGGCCCAAGACCTCCGGATCACGGGGCATCCACATCAACGTGCGGATCGAGCCCAGGTGGAGCTTCACCGACGTGAGGCGGGCCGCGCTGGCGCTGGCCCGGGAGGTCGAACGCCGTCTGCCGGACCAGGCGACCAGCGCCTGGTGGAAGGAGGAACGGCACGGTGTCTTCGTCGACTACAACCAGAACGCGCGCGACCGGACCGTGGCGTCGGCCTACAGCGTGCGGCCCACGGGGTTCGTGTCCGCCCCGGTCACCTGGGACGAGGTCCCGGACGTCGAACCCTCCGACTTCCCCATGGGAGCCTTCGCCGAGGGACGGTACGCCGAGGTCGGTGACATCGCGGCGGACATCGACGACACCGTCGGCTCCCTCGAGGGGCTCCTGGACCTGTCCCGACGTGACGAGGAGGAGGGGCTCGGTGACGCACCGTGGCCTCCGCACTTCCCGAAGCAGGAGGGCGAGCCCACGCGCGTGAACCCCTCACGTGCCCGCGACGAGGGGTGACCGTTCGTCGCTGCATGGCCCGGCCGGGGCCTGCCTACCGTTGACGACGGACCGCGACCCGACCGCACAGGGGGAGACGATGACCCACCATCAACACGAGCCCGAGCAGCACGATCACGAGAAGCTCGTCCACAGCCACACCCACTACCACGTGACCCACAACTTCAACAAGCTCACGGGTGGGTTCGACCACCTGTACTCCGAACACGAGCACGAGCACGACCATCCGGCCATCAGTCACACGCACCTGCCGCACCAGAACTTCGAATCGGAGCACGAGGGCGAGGCCCACCTCCACGACCACGGTGAACCGGTCAAGGAGGACCGCTCGCCCAAGAAGTCCGCGAAGAACGCCGCGACCAAGAAGAAGTCCTCGGGCTGATCCAGCCGGTCACCGGGGGAGAGGTCAGCTCAGCGCACAGATCCGTGACAGATCCGGCCGGATCGGGACCCGAACCGACCGGACTTTACATAATATTCGATACCGGGCGTACACTGGCAGTCACCCTACGTAGCGAGATAGGCGATCACGCCATGAGGACGTACTGCCCACGGTCTTCCCTCCCGTACCTCGGACCAGACTCACCAGGCAGGCGGTTGCCTTTTCGTGAGTTGCAGTCTGCGATGTGCCAGCTGAACGTTCGAGGGCTCGTGCGTTCCACCGCGGCTAACCGGGATGATGTGATCGATGCTGGCACCGGCAGCCGTGTTCCGATCCGCCTCGGGATCGTCCCGATCGTTGCAGAGTCCACAGACCCAACCGTCCCTGTCTCCGACCTGGTCGACCGTGATGGACACGCCTGGTGGCGCCGCGCCCCGTTCGAGCGCCTCCCGGCGGAGATTGCCGGCACGGATGCGCGCCCGGTACTTCGTGTCGTTCCGATATCGGTAGTGCGCCAGGCAACGCCGGCAGAATGGCCCTACGAGGCTCATCTTCCCGTCAGGACCGTATGCGCGTGGGACCTCTGACAGGTCGCCACAGCGGACACAGTGGTCCTTCGGGACGTAGTCCGCGATGTGCGCGAGACGCTCGGGCAGGTCGAGTTCACGGTCGCCATCCATGACCCGGGGGTGTGACAGGGGACTAGCCCACCCCGTCACGTCTTCGTCGCAGAGCGACGGCGCCCGCCAGCATCACCACTCCCAGCAGGACGACAGCCAACGCCCCGCCACCGGGCGATCGCCGGCATTGTCATCTTCCCTCGGATCCGCGGGAAACCGTCCACTCAGCGCTGCCGTGCGGGAGATCACTCGTTCGAAGACGTCAGTTCCCCTCGGGTGCGGGGGAAACCGTCCGACAGCGCGGATCGGCGTCAGGTCGAGCCGTCCGACGAGGTCGAGGCTCCGCGACGTCGCAGGGCGACGGCGCCCGCGAGCATCACCGCGCCCAGGACGACGGCCAACGCCCCGCCACCGGTCGCCGGCGTCGGTGCGCGGTCGTCGGACCCCTCGTCGCCACCTGGCGGCGCACCGGCAGGCGGTTGACCGATCGGTTGACCCACCTGGACGACCTGCTGGAAGGTCGGACGGTTCACCCAGTGGATGTCGGGCACCGTGACGACCCCGACCGCGCTGTGCACGATGGCGTCGTCCGCAGGCACCCGCTGCCAGTCGGCGACCTCTGCGGATCCGAAGTCCTCCTCGAGCGCCGCGGCGGTGGCGGACAGCGACTCCCAGAGGGCGTCTCGGCACGCTCCGAGGTCGCCATCCCCGCAGTAGGTCTTCGAGAACGGCTCGTCGACGTCCTGACCGAGCACCTGCCGGAGATCCTTGTCGAGGTGGCTCTCGGCGCCCCCGTTGAAGGCGGATCCCACGTGCCCCATCGGCGAGTCGACGATGCCGATCCCGAGCTGCTCGAACGCGTCGCCGAACACGGCGTTCACGAGGAACGCGTCGTCGTTGGGGTTCGGAGTTTCTGGATTGGGGTCCGGCGCCCCGCCCTGCCAGGCATCCATGATCGCCGGTGCCACGGGTCGGTCGTAGGCGCCGTCGTCGTCGTGGTCACGCCGGTGGCCGCGGTCGTCGGCTGCCCAGTCGCGGAGCCTCGTGACCATCTCACCGACGCGTTCGTCGACGTCCGACGGCGGCGTGTCGCCGAGAGCCTCCAGGAGCAACGGCACGAGCTCCTGCGACCGCACATCCGTCGTGCCGGCCAGCTCCATGACGTCGACCACGTCGCCGCGGTCGACCTTCCCGTCCCCGATCGCGACCAACAGCCGGTCCTCGAGCAACTGGCTGCGGTAGATCGGTCCGTACTTGAAGTTGCTGTCGTTCGCGGTGAAGTCCGGCGCCTGCTTGTTGTTCCAGTTGATGAGGTAGCCGTCGTCGGGGTTCACCTCATGCGGCTGCTGATCGAGGCTGAGGAACCCCTGCCAGTCCCAGTCACCGTTGCCCCACGTCGGCAGGTACGGATCGGTCCCCTCCGCGCGGACCGGGCACTTGCAGGAGTGCTGGTAGCCGATGTCCTCGTCGTCGGCGTAGAACCAGTTGAACGTGTAGTCCACGCCCGCACCCATGGCCTGCTGGAACGACTCGTACCCGTCGGTCATGAAGTCGGGGTCGTTGATCCGGTAGAAGCCGAACGCCGAACCGAGCTCGTTCCGGTAGGTCGTGCGGTCGGTGGTGACCGCGATCGGAGTCCCGTCGGCGGTCTCGCCACGGAACAGGACGAAGCCGTAGTGCTCGGTGCGCTGTGCCTCGAACGTGATGACCTCGGGCGGTGCCTGGCCCCCCGCCGACGGCTTCGCGACCTGCGTGTGCTCGAAGCGCTCCATCTCCAGGCACTCCGATCCACGCACGTAGCCCAACGACTCGGTGGTCGCCGCTCCCCCGTCAGGCTCGCAGAGCTCGAGCACCCAGTTGTCGACGTTGTCGCCACCGGCCGAGGTCGCCGACCACGCGTAGTCACGTCCGCGTCCGAGCTGGATGAAGATGTCGGTCCCGGCGAAGGACACTCCCCTGGCGTCGATGCCCGGCCCGTGGATGTCCTTCTCGACCAGGAGCTGGGGCATGAAGTAGCCGGTCTGGGGCCCGAACACCGCGATCGGACGGCCGGCCTGGGTGTCCTCCGCCCCCACCAGCACGGCGTTGGACATCCCGAGGTCGAGCGGGATCGGGATCGCCCCGAAGGGACCGTCGATGCGTGCCGTCCCAGGCGCCGAGCCGGGTAGCAGCGGGATCGGGATCGTGCTGCCCACGGCATCCAGCAGGGAGGCCGCGTCGGTCTCCGCGTCGATCACCGGTTGGAGCGTCTCGCAGTCGACGTCCGGGCTCGACGCCGGGGCGAGCGTCCCCGTCTGCATGTAGGGGAACC
>CAZHZQ010000108.1:0-2720 GCA_964537235.1 uncultured Actinomycetota bacterium
GATCGCCGGGCACCGCACCACCTACGGGCGCCCCTTCAACCAGATGGACCGCATCAGCGAGGGCGACGACGTCTGGCTGATCACGCCGGTCGGTGAGTACCAGTACAGGGCCGTCGCCCCGCCCGAGGGCTACCAGCCGCTCAACGAGAACAACGCCCCGTTCGTGACCAACCCCAAGGACTGGCAGGTCATCGCGCCGACGAACTCGCCGACGCTGACCCTGACCTCGTGCCACCCGAAGGGATCGGCCGCGCAACGCATCGTGCTGCGCGCCGAGCTCGTCGCGCGTCACCCCCCGGGGACGTACGCCCAGCAGGCCGCGTAGAACCCACCCCGCCGACCCGGTTGTAGCGAATCGGGGTGGATCTTGTTCAAGATGTTGAAGTTTTTTCACCCCGATCCGCTACAACCCGGGGGGTCTGCGCGAACCCCGGGGCTGCGCGGGAGGCTCCGGCTGGTGTGCGTAGGCTCCGGGCGTGCGCACTCTGGTCGTCTGTCTCGTCGCCGCCGTCGTGCTGGGCGCCTGCGGTCTGGGACCGCCCGACCGGGTGGTGCTCGGGTTGGTCGCCCCGCTGTCCGGTGATCGGGCCTACCTCGGTCTGGAGGTCGAGGCCGGCGTCCGCATGGCGGTCGAGGACCTGAACGACGACGGGGGTCTGCTGGGGCGCCGCGTCCGTCTGGAGGTCCGTGACGACAGCGACCTCGTGGACCTGCCCGGCCAGCTCGCGGAGCTCGCCGAACGTCAGCGCGTGACGGCGGTGATCGGTCCCGACGCCCCCTCGGTGCTCCTCGGTCCGCGCAACCCCCTGTCGCGCCGCGACGTCCCGGCCCTGCTGGCGACCGCCTTCACGGGCGATCTGGACGAGGCCGGCAGCACCCTTGTGCGGACGGTCCCCAGCGCCCGCGATCAGACCGTCCGGCTGGGCCGGTGGTTCGCCGACGTCCGTGGCATCGAACGGGCCGCGGTGTTCGTGGCCGATCCGGTCGAGGGACAGCTGGCGGCGGCCGCCCTGCGGGCGGGGTTGTCCGGGGCGGGGGTGGAGGTCACCGCCGAGGTCGTGACCGATCCCGGCGCCCCGGACCTGCGCCCCGCGGTCGCCACGCTGCGCGATCGCGCCGGCGAGGTGGGGGCGGTGGTGCTGTGGGGGCCGCCGGCGGTCGCGGCGCGCGCGACGCGCGCCGTCCGGGAGCTGGGGTGGGACGGCGTCCAGCTGGCGGTGTCGTCCAGCGCCTTCGTGGGCGAGTACCGGACGCTCGCCGAACGGGCCAGCGAGGGTGTGGTCCTGCCGTTCCCGTTCCGCGAGGAGTGGTTCTCGCCCGAGATGGAGGGGTGGCTGGTCCGCTGGTACCGCGACCAGGGGCTGGGGGCGCTGCCCGATCTCGACACCCTCGTGCTCGACCTGCCGGTCGCCGGACTGGCCGCGTACGACGCGGTGATGATCGTGGCCGACGCCGTCCGCGACGCCGGCTCGCGGGAGCCGGGGGCGGTGGCGGAGGCGCTGACCGACCTCACCTACGACGGGCTCCTGCGTACCTACCGTTTCGAGGGCGACGCCGGCCTGGAGGCGTGGACCGTCGAGGACCTGCACGTCGCCCGGTTCCACAACTTCGCCGCCGTGTACGACGTCGATCCCCGGCTGGACGACGCTCGGCAGCGGCGCTTCTACCAGTTCCAGGTCCAGCTCGAGTACCTGCCGCAGGGCGTCCTCCAGGGGCCCGCCGGCGAGGTGATCCGTGAAGCGGTCGAGGAAGGACGCCGCGACGCCCCGCCGTACGAGCCGCCACTGCCGCCGCCCGGCCCCGTCGGGGCTCCGGACACGGGAGCGGACCCGTGAACGGGGCGGTGCTCGCGGCGGCGGTGACCCTCGGCATCGGCTACGCGCTGGTCGGCGTGGCCGTGGTGGCCGTGGTCCGCGCCACGCGCGCGCTGCACCTGGCGGTCGGCCCCGTCCTCGTCCTCGGGGTCGTCGTGTCGCTGGCGCTGGGTGTGGCCGGCTGGGGGACGTGGCCCGCGCTGCTCCTCGCGATGGCGGTCTGCGCGGTCGTGTCGGCGGCGCTGGAACCGCTGGTCCTGCGGCCGTTGCGGGCGTCGGGGGACGTGCTGCTGACCCTGGTGGGGCTCGCCGTCGCGGGGGCGGTGATCGAGACGGCGGCCGGACGTTGGCTGACCGCCCAGAGCGTCCGCCCCGACCCGCTGATCGCCGGGGCGGAGACGGTGCGGTTGGGAGCGGTCACGCTGCCGGCGGGCACCGTGGCCGCCGTCGCGCTGGGGATCCCCGTGACGGTCCTGCTGGCGATCGCCGTGTCCTCGACCCGCTGGGGCCGTCGACTGCGCGTCGTCGGGTCGGCGCCCCGCGCCGCCGAGCTCGGAGGGATCTCTCCCAGGCGGGTACGGATGACCGCCCTGGCCGTGAGCGGGGCCGTGGCGGCGTTCGCCGGTGCGCTGCTCGCGCCGATCTCCTCGGTCGGCGTCGGGCAGGGGGGTGGGCTGACGGTGCGGGGGATCGCCGCCGCGATCCTGATCGGCTTCGGGGGTCCCGTCGGAGCCGTCGTCGCGGGCCTCGCTCTGGGGGCGGTCGAGGCGGTCGCTCAAGGGCTGTGGCCGGTCGCCGGCGGGACGGTGGTCGTCGCGATCGTGGTGGTGGCGGTGCTGTCCGTGCGGGGCGGCGAGCGAACGCGGCCGTGGGAGCGACGGTGGTGAGGCTCCACGGCGCGGACGA
>CAZHZQ010000108.1:2820-4364 GCA_964537235.1 uncultured Actinomycetota bacterium
GGGAGCGTGGACCTGGGGACCGCCGCCGCGGCGCTCGCCGGGGCGGCGCTCGGCGGCGTCGTTCCCGCGCTGTGGGGCGTGCCGGTCGCCCTCGGGCTCCTCCCGGCGGCGGCCGCCGGCGCCGCGGTGTCCGGGACCGTGGTCGCGGTCGGGGCCAGGGTCGGCCGGGGGCCGTCCGCCCTGACGTCACTGGCGGTGGCGATCGGGGCGGTCGCGCTCGCCTCGTCCTGGAACGCCGCCGGCGGGCGGGCCGGGTTCCACGCGGTCTCGCTGATCACCGGCTCCGACCGCGGGGACCTGCTCGTCGCGCTCGGCGTGCTGGCGGCCGTGCTGGCCGCGATCGGGGCCTGGACCTCCCGCCGTCCGGCGGCCTCCGCGGCGGTGTCGGTGCGTGCCGCCCACGTGGCAGCCGCGCTCGGTGACCGGCCCGTGCTGGCCGCTGCCCGCGGTGGGATGGTCGCCGGGGCGGTGCTCGGGGTCGGAGGGTGGCTGCAGGTCTCCGCCACCGGTTCGATGATCCCCGGCGGGTACGGGCTCGGGCTGTCGGCGTCGCTGGCGCTGGCGGCTCTGGTCGGTGGGCGATCGGTGCTGTCGGGATCGGTCGGGGCGCTGGTGGTGTTCGGCCCCGCCGTGATCTGGCCGACGGCGCCGGTGGTCGGCGAGGCCTCCGTGCTGGTGGTCGGTGTCCTCGGGCTGGTGCTGCTCGCCGTGCGCCCCGGGGGCCTGCTGGCGCCCGACGAGCCCGCCGATCCGCTGGCGCCCGACGAGCCCGGCGAGCCGCTCGCGCCCCACGAGCCCGCCGGGCTGACGGTCGGCGAGACGTCCCTGCCCGGCGGGCAGGTCTCCCTGAGGGTCGAGCCCGGCGAGATCGTGGCGGTGCTCGGCCCCAACGGGTCGGGCAAGTCCACCCTCCTGGCGCGGATCGCCGGCCAGCTGCCGGACGAGGGGGCGGTGCGGATCGGCGGGGACGTCGCTCCGGCCGGGGCGGTCGCCCGCGCCCGCCGGGGGCTGGCCAGGACCTGGCAGCACCCGCCGGACGTCCGGGCCGAGGACGGCCTGCTCGTGGCGGCCCGGACCGCCGAGGACCGGGGCGCCGCCGGGACCGTGCGCGAGCTGCTGGGTGAGCACGCCGCGACCCCCGCGGGACGCGACCTCGTGCGGTTGGCGGCCCGCCGACCAGCGGTAGCGGTCCTCGACGAGCCGGGGGCGGCGCTCCCGGCCGAGGCGGTCACCCGCGTGCTGCGTGCGTTGGCGGAGGCCGGAGCCGCGGTCCTGGTCGCGGACCACCGCCGCGAGCTGGCCGGCCTCGCGGACCGCACGGTCGAGCTGGGGCGGGGGACGGGGAGCGGCCCGGCCCGCCCACGCGTCGCGGTCCCGGCCGTCGCCGGGGGTGGCGCCCCGCTGTCCGTCGAGGTCGCGGACCAGCGGGTGACGGTGCGGCCCGGCGAGGTGCAGGTGCTCGAGGGCGCGGCGGCGCAGCGGCTCGTGGATGCGGTGCTCGGCGTCCCGGGGTCGGACGGGGCGCGGGTCCGGATCGGCGAGCG
>CAZHZQ010000108.1:4464-8414 GCA_964537235.1 uncultured Actinomycetota bacterium
CGCCGCCTCCCGAGCGACCGCCGCCTCCCGAGCGGTGATCTGGCGTCACTGGTCAGACGGGGGCTGGGGGTCGTCACGGACACCCCCCCGCCCGGGGACGTGAGCGTCCGCGATCACCTTGCCGCGATCGCCGGGGTCGCCGAGGCCGATCGGCTCCTGTCGGGCGCGCCCCTGCTCGCGGGGCGCGGCGACGACCCGACCGGGGTCCTGTCCGGCGGCGAGCGCCGGATGCTGTCCTGGCTGGTGTGCCTCGCCGTCCGCCCCGACGCGGTGCTGCTCGATCGGTCCACCGCGGGGTTCGACGCGGACGCGCAGGCGTGGGCCGCCGACGTGGTGACGGCGTGGCGTGATGCCGGTGTCCCCGTGCTGGTGCGTCCCGGCCGGCCCGAGGAGCGTCGTTGGGCGTCGCGCCGAGGTGACCGGGCGTGACGGTGACCTCCACCTGTCGTACGGTTGAGGTGTCGACCAGAGGTGCCGAAGAACTCGTCAGCGGGACCAGGCCGCCCCATGGAGGCGTAACAACGGAACGTGAGCATCGCTGACGGAGCGCAACCTGGTGCCCGCCGGCTCGTTAGTACGGACGTGAACGGGTCAGTACGGACGTGAACGGGTCGACAGGAGGAACGGTGAGACGGATCGCGTTCGCGACGCTGGTCGCGGTGTCGGTGCTGCTGCTCGGCGCACTGCCGGCCGCCGCGGCGGTCACCGCGACGATCCAGTCGCCGGCGAGCGGTCAGGAGATCACTTCGCCCACCGACGCCCAGGTCCGCATCCAACGGGACCCCCTCTTCGATCCGGAGGTGGGCGCGGTCGCGCTGAGACTGGTCCGCGACGGGACCCTGACGTCCGCCGCCGGCCTGGCCTGCGTACAGGGCTGTAGGAGCGGCGACCAGACCTGGGGCCAGCTGGTGATCGACCCGCGTTCCCCCGACGCGTTCGGGATCGACCGTCCGCTGGCGAACGGGACGTGGACGGTCCAGACCCGCTGGCAGAGCGACGGCACCTGGTCGACGTGGGGTGGGGACGTGGACGTGATCCTCTCGGTGCCGCCGTCATCGGTCACCGGCCTGTCCGTCGACGGGGATGCGCTCGACGTCACCCTCACGTGGACCCGCGCCCCGGAACCCGACGTCAGCGCCTACCGGATCCAGCGCCGCCCCGAGGACGGTGCCTGGCGCAACGTGACGTCGCCCGACGCCTCCGCGTCCAGCTACGAGGACACGACGCCCTCGGCCGGTACCTACGAGTACCGGGTGATCACGCTCCGCCCCGACGGCGACGGCGACGTGCTGACCGCGACCTCCTCGTCGGTGTCCGTCACGACGACCTCCTCCGGATCCAACTCGTCCGACGACGGCGCCGACCCGACCTCGGACGGCGGCTCCTCGGACGGCACGAGCGACGACGGCGGGACCTCCGGGAACTCCGACGGCGGTGAGACCTCCGACGACTCGTCCTCCACGGCCACCGCGGCCGGGACCGACGAGGATGGCGGAGACGGCGGCTCCACCTCGACCCGCAGCCGCGGAGGGGCGCGCGTGGCCCCGCCACCCGGTGCCCGCCAGCGCTCGTCCCTCGGCGCCGACGCCGACCTGCCCCAGCCGGAGGGCGCACCTCGCCAGGAGGAACGGTTCTACGGCGAGGGGGAGGGCTTCTCCGGCGAGCTCGACTACGGCGATGCCCAGGCGATCGGTCCGGACGGGACCGAGGACGGCGGCTCCGCGCTCCAGAAGTTCATCGTCTCGCGGGTCGAGACGGGAACGCTCCTGAGATCGATCGCCGCTGGACTACTCTTCGTGGCGTTGGGACTCCACGCGTTCCGATGGCTGCACGCGACCCCCAACGACTGAGGAAGCGACGGCGGGAGCGGGAGATGGTGACGGTCCACTGCGAGTGCGGTGAGCCGTTCGTCGAGGACCTGGATGTGGCGCAGGTCAAGGTGGAGGACGACGAGATCGTCTTCCGGCGTTCCAGCGACTACGTCGCCTGCGACGCCTGCGGGGCCATGCGCAGCGTCCGCTCCCTGCGAGCCGAGGCGGTCGCCGAGGGGGAGCTCGACCCGGAGGAGGAGACACTGCCTCCCACCATCTCCGGTCCGCTGCAGGAGGCTGCCGACGAGGCGTTGCGCGCGATCCAGGAGATGTCCGAAGGTGGGGGCGACGCCTGGGAGGGCGACTACGCCGACGTCGTGCTGTCCGCGCTGTCGGACATCCACAACGAGGAGGACGAGGACGAGCCGGCCGCTCCGACCGCGCCCGAGCCGGCCGATCCGCCCGCGCCCGAGCCGACCGATCTACGGGGTCCGGGCGAGCAGTAGATCCAGGACGGTCACGGCGCCGTGCTTGTCCAGGGGCTCGTTGCCGTTGCCGCACTTGGGGGAGTGCACGCACGATGGGCACCCCGCGCGGCATCCGCATCCGGACACGGCCTCGCGCGTGGCCCGCACGTGCTCCTCCAGGCGGTGGTAGGAGCGTTCGGCCAGCCCGGCGCCGCCCGGGTAGCCGTCGTAGACGAACACCGTGGGCAGGCCGGTGTCCGGGTGCAGCGCGGTCGACAGGCCACCGATGTCCCACCGATCGCACAGGGCGATCAGCGGCAGGAGACCGATCGCGGCGTGCTCCGCGGCGTGGAGGGAGCCGGGCACCCGCGCCGGGGCGATCCCGGCGTCCTCCAGCAGGTCTGACGGGATCGTGTACCAGACCGCCACGGTCCGCAGACGGGTCGGGGGGAGGTCGAGGTCCACGCGCTCCAGCACGTCGCGCGACTGCGGTTCGATCACGTCGTAGCCGGTCACCTGCTCGGTCACCTGCACGCGCCCGAAGCGCACCTCGATCTCGCCCCAGGCGGACGTCTCGAGCTCCTCCAGCACGCGCACGTCGGTATCGGACCGGGCGCGGGTGGAGTGGTCGACCGTCGGCGCGTCCCGGGCGGCCGCGACGTGCCGCTCGAGGTCGAGCTCCTCGATCTCGTAGGTCCGTCCCTGGTGGAGGTAGACCGCGCCGGGATGCACCTGCCGGAACGCCCGCGAGCCGTCGACGTCCCCGACCAGCGCCCCGGTCCCGACGTCCACGATCCGGTAGGTGGGGCCGCCGGAGGAGCGGATGTCCACCTGGGCGGACGCGCGCTCGCGGCCGATCCAGAAGTGACGGCCGCCTCGGTGGCGCAGGATCCCGGCCTCGACATCCGCCGCGAGCAGGTCCGGGGCGGTCGGACCGAACCAGCGCACGGCCTCCTCGTCCTCGAGCGGTTGCTCCTGGCAGGCGCAGCGCAGGTGTGGTCCGAGCACGTAGGGGTTGGCGGGGTCGACGATCGCGTCCTCGGGCGGCCGTTCCAGCAGCTCGCGGGGGTGGGCCACGAGGTACTGGTCCAGCGGATCGTCGTCGGCGACGAGCACCCCCGCCGACGCGCTGCCGCCGCGACCGGCACGTCCGAGGCGTTGCCAGAAAGACGCGGCGGTGCCCGGGTAGCCGGCCAGAACGACCGCGTCCAGACCGCCCACGTCGATCCCGAGCTCCAGTGCCTGCGTGGCGGCCAGGCCGAGGAGCTCCCCGGAGGTCAACCGCCGTTCCAGCTCGCGGCGCTCCTCCGGGAGGTACCCGGCCCGGTAGGAGGCGACCGCGTCGGCCAGGGGCTGCCCGTCCAACCGGTCGCGGGCGACGACCGCGACGACCTCGGCCGCCCGACGGCTCTTGGTGAACACGAGCGTCTGGACCTCGGCCCCGACCAGCGACGCGAGCAGCCCGCCGGCCTCGCCGATGGTCGAGTACCGCACACCCGCGTCCTCGTCGAGGAACGGCGGCTGCCACAGCGCCACGTCGAGGGGCCCGCGGGGCGCCCCGTCCTCGACGACCGCCACGACGTCCAGTCCGGTCAGCGCCCCGGCGTGCTCCGCGGGGTTGCCGATCGTCGCCGACGCCAGCACGAAGGTCGGGTCCGCCCCGTACCGCTCG
>CAZHZQ010000109.1:0-8360 GCA_964537235.1 uncultured Actinomycetota bacterium
GCGACTCGATCCGCCGCACGTCCAGGCGCACCGACGAGTAGAACTTCAGCGCCCGCCCACCAGGCGTGGTTTCAGGACTGTTGTGCACCATGATCCCGTCGGCGAAATAGTTGTGCGTGCCGTCGACCTCGATGTCGTACCGGTGGTTGTCGTCTTTGGGCTCGCGTCGGTCGATCCTCAGGATCTCCATCGGGACCGGCTCGAACCGCATCTCCCCGAGCACGGGCTCTACCCCGAAGCGTCCGCGGTACTTCGGCAGCAGCTTGTACTGCATCGACGGATGCACGAACGGGGCGATCAGCGCGTGGAGCTTCGCGGTCGCATCCTTGTCGAACACCAGGTACGGGATCTCGCGCTTCCCGCGAACCGACAGCTTCACGTCCAGACCCCACGTGTCGCGCAGGTACTCCGCGAGGCGGGTACGGCTTGTGGGTTCAAACGCCTGGACGCAGATCTGACTGCGACCGCTGCCGTCCTTCGTGCGTTCCTGGAGGCCCTTGGCGCGAAGGCGGAAGGATCCGTCATCCATGTACCAGATCGCGAGCGACAGAGGCGTCAACCGCTTGAGGTAGTCGTGGCTGAGGACCTTGCTGCCCTCCCAGTAGACCGCGTCACGGACCTCCGCCAGTTCGGCGAGAGGCTGAGCGTCGAAGAACACCGCGCCCTTGTCGTTCGTGTGACGTGACACGTTGATGTTCGCGAACAGCGAGGCCTTCCAGTCCCCGTACTCGGTCTGATCCTCGCCGTGACCCCAGCGGAAACGTGCGGCCCGACCACTCCGGCTCGGAGAGAGCGCACCGTCCCCCATCAGGCCACCGAGCAGGACCTCCCACTGGAAGTCCGACAGGTGATGAGGCACGGACTGTACGACCCGGTCGCCGACCTCGAGCTCTTGGGCTTCTCGCCAGCCCCCGGGGGTCATGATCAGGTGGTTCGGTGTGTACTCGATGTGAGACTCGTAATGGCCAACACCGCCCCCGGCTCGCGCGATCGTGAAGTGGAGGAACTCGTCGGTCGCTCCGTTGTCGAACCAGTCGGTGACCCGCTTCGGGACGATCTTCCCCTGCTCATGGTCGTAGGAGAGGACCTCGACGTCCATCTTCTCGTTGACGATCTTGCCGATCGTCTCGTGCGACCCATCTGCCAGTGTCACGCGGGTGCTACCGCTTGCGCAGCCGAACATCACACCTATCTTCTCGCGGAGCTGGTTGATGAACACCACGGTCGTCTTGGACTTGCTGATCGAGCCCGACAGCTTGCGCATCGCCTGACTCATCAGGCGCGCCTGCAGACCGACGTGGGTGTCGCCCATCTCGCCCTCGATCTCGGCGCGGGGCACGAGTGCCGCCACGGAGTCGATCGCGATGATGTCCACCGCCCCCGAACGGACCAGCATGTCGGTGATCTCGAGCGCCTCCTCGCCGGTGTCCGGCTGGGACACCAGCAGCTCGTCGACGTCCACGCCGATCGCCCGGGCGTAGGCCGGGTCCAGGGCGTGCTCGGCGTCGATGAACGCCGCGATGCCGCCGAGCTTCTGCGCCTCGGCGACCACATGCAAGGCAACGGTCGTGTTGTGGGAGAGGACCCCGTTGGCGAGGAAGCTGTGGGTCCGGGGCACGACCACATCGAACGTGGGCTGCTCACCCGCGTCCTCGATCGCGACGATCCGCTCGTACGTGTACGGCTGCTCGGCGAACGCACGCAACTGCTCGAGCAGAGGCTCGGCGGCGGGCGGGACGTGCTTGCTCTCCGCCCACGCGACGATCGCCTCGAGCCGGGTGCGCGAGGCGTCGATGCCACCGGCCCGCACAGTCAGGTCCGACCGCGACAGGTCGTGGTAGAGCCGGTCGATCTCCCGGTCGCCGCCGATGACATCCCGTAGGTCGCGGACGAGATCAGCGATGCCCGGGACGGCCTCCCACTTGGTGTGCGGCCACGTGCCTTCACGCAGGTGGTTCTCGACCTGGCCGGCACGACGTACCGAGCGGAAACCGACCTCCTCGAGGAACCGGGCGGTACCCCCCGGGGGGATGCGGACGGTGTGGTAGTGACGCTCGTATTCGGAGTTCCACTTCTGCGTCAGACTCGCGGGGATCCCGAGTCCGTACAGCAGCAGCTGGACCTGCTCGGCCAGCTCCTCGGAGGCCGTGGTCAGGCAGATCTCGGGCCCGTCCTCGATCCAACCGTCGCCTTCGAACAGCGCAGACAGGAACGCCCGCTGTGCCTTGGGGCCACCGGTCCGGACGACCGACGGGACGGTCTTGTCCGCGGCGTTCACGTAGTCGAGCCCGTACTTGTCGTGCAGCACCTTCCGCGCCGCGGTGTCGTGGATCGCGTGGTCCCCTGGTCCGTAGGTCTTGACGCGTTCACGGTCGATCCCGAGGACATGCTCGACGAGGCCGAGGTACTCCTCGAACGTGTCGTCGTCGTGGTGGTTGGTGTAGGTGAAGCCGTGCCGGTTGCTCTCTCCGAGCGTCCCCTCGGCCACGAGGTAACCGAGCAACAACGCCTCGTCCTCGGACAGGTGTTCGACCCCACCGGTCGCAGTCTGCGCACCGAACATCGCGGAGACGACGACATCGTTCTCACGCAGGTCCTCGACCTTGCGCCAGACGATCTGCCCGCGTTCGTTCAGGATCCGGAGAGGATGCCGTGCCGTGGCCGTCACCGAACGCCCGGACTCCAGCACGATCCGCCAGGTCGGACGACGACCGTTGTGGGTCACCGCCGCCATCGGTTCGAGCTCGCCGTCCTCGTTCACCAGCCGGACGTCGAACTCCGACACGTCCGTCACGCGGCTGGTGCAGCTCGCCTCCTGGCCGCAGCGGGCGAACAGCTCCTCGACCGTCTCGAGTCCGCGGTCGCTCCACACGTAGGTGCCGGCCGGATGGCACTTCCCGCTCGCTTCCGGACCGAACAGCTCCACGACGCGCCCACGCGGCAACCCGCCGACGCCGAGCGCGAGGTCCAGCGACAGCGCCCCGGTGGGGATCGCCGGCACCTGGACCTGCTGGTCCTCCCCCAGCTTCATCAGCGCCCCGGCGCCGTACTGCTTCTCGATCTGCTTGAGGGCCATGTCGAGGGCCTTCTCGCGGTCCACGCTGCCTCCGTTCGTGTGCGCCGTCTGCGTCTCGTCCGGCTCTGGTGGTGCTCGTTCGGTATGGGTCTTGTTCGGTGTCGGTCCGGACCGTACGCGGGGGTTGTGACATCCCGTTGGATGCGTCGTCCCAACCCTGTGGACAACTCGCAATCTACCCGAACGGGTGTTCGATGCAAGGAGGTGCCACGGCCGAGCCCGACACGTTCACCGGGAACAGCCACCGGGAACAGCGCCCAGCGACAGCCGACGGCACACCGAACCCGCGTCCGGCCAGCCCTGTGCACGCTACGCGGTCTCGCACTCCAGTCGGCGGAAGCGCCACCAGCAACAGGAGGTCGGAGCGGAAGAAGCCGGCAGGCGAGCTCACGCCCTCACCTCCTCCACTTCCACCGCCCCTTCGCTCGGCACGCGACGCTGCCGCTGCGCCAGCCAGATGCCGGCGACGATCACGCCCGCCCCGATCAGCACGTGCGGTCCGAAGCGCTCGTCGAGGATCAGCCAGCCCGCCAGCAGACCGACCACGGGGATCAGGTAGGTGACCATGGAGGCGTTGGTCGCACCGACCCGCTCGATCAGGATGTAGAAGACGAGGAACGCCAGGCCGGTCCCGAACGCGCCCAGCAGGACGACCGAGCCGACGACCTCCCGCGACAGCGCCCCGAGGTCGGGCACCGGACCGACCAGCAGCGCCGCCCCGGTCGACAGGGCCGCGGCGCCGACGACCTGGCCGGTCGCCAGGACCATCGGGAGCTCGCGCCCCGACACGAACCGTTTCGTGTAGACCGTCGCCCCGGCGTAGAAGACCGTCGCGCTGACCGCCCCCAGCACGGCGAACAGGCGCCCCGGGGCGCTCAGCTCGCCGGCCACCACGATCGCCGTCCCCGCGAACGCCAGCGCCAGGCCGCCGACCTTGCGTGCGGTCATCCGTTCCATCCCGATCGCCGCCGCGACGGCCAGCGTCGTCGCCGGCATCAGCGAGTTGATCACCGACGCCAGACCCGACGGGATCGACTGCTCGGCCCACGCGAAGATCGCCCACGGGATCGCGTTGCCGAACGAGGCCAGCACCATCAGGTGGCCCCAGATCGCCCAGCCGCGCGGCAGTCGTCGGCCGCGTGCCCGCAGGATCACCACGAGCACCGCCGCCCCGACCAGCGTCCGCCCCGCCACCACCTCGATCGGCGACAGCTGCTCCACCGCGACCTTGATGAACAGGAACGAGAAACCCCACATCGAGGCCAACGCCAGCAACAGCCCGGCGTCGGCAGGCGTGAAGCTGGACGTGATGGAACGGTCGGACAAGGGGGACTCCGGAAGGGATCGGGGGGAGCCGGCGGGGGCTACAACGCACGGGTCGCTAGCGTTCTTCCTCCGCGCAACGAACGGTACCGATGAGCGACGAACAGACCGCCGACGTACCACCGTCGGACACGACGACCAGCGACGGCCCCGCGACCAGCGACCACACCACGGCCAGTGACGACCCCACGGCCGGCGACGGCACGACCGCGGAGGCGCCGCAGTCACGCCCCACCCGGTTCGTGTTCCTGGACACCGAGGCGACCGGGTTGGACCTGGAGCGCCACGATCTCACCGAGATCTCGTGGATCGTCCGGTTCGAGGACGGCCGCGAGATCGAACGCCAGTACTTCCCGGACCACACGCTGGACGCGGCCGACGAGGACGCGCTCGAGCTGACCGGCTACCACGAGCGCATCGCCGATCAGCCCCGCACCCCCATGGCCGAGTGGTTGCCCACGTTCCTGGAGGACGCCGACGGCGCGATCATCGTCGGGGCGGTCCCGGACTTCGACGTGCGGCAGCTCTCCAAGGCCTGTCGGCGGTTGCAGCTCGAACCGACGTGGGACCACCACCTGATGGACGTCGAGACGCTCGCCCTCCCGCTGATCGCCTCGGGCCCCGAGGCGCCCCGCAGCCTCGCCAAGACCTGCGAGGCGCTGGGCGTCGCCCACGACGAGGACCAGGCGCACGGGGCGCTGTACGACGCCCAACAGGTCAAGCGGGTGTTCGACGCGATCTGGGACAAGCTCGCGGAACTGCGCGAGGCCGACGCCCCGCTGCCCGACCCGGTCCCGCGACCGGTGAGGAAGCCCGAAGCGGTCGATGCCGACGAGGAGGAGGGGGCGTCGGAACCGGGATCGTGAACACCTGCGGCAACATGTTGCCGCAGGTCTTCACGATCGCCCCGACGGGGTCCGTTCAGAGGCCCCCAACGGGAAGCGGTCGATCGCCTCGTAGCGGTTGGGCTGTCCGTGGCCCTGCCGGATCGACGAGAACAGCACCAGCTCGTCGACCGTCCACGCGGCATCCAGTTGCGGGACGGCCTCGACGAGCCCCTCGTCGATCCCCGGTCCGCGACGACCCCGGGACCGGGTCAGGGTGAGGTGCGGATGGACCTCCTTCTCGTCCACCGGCAGCCCGGCGTCGTTCAGGGCGCCCCGGGCGGCGGTGCCCAGCAGCGCGACGGCGCCCTCGGGGCGGTCGTCGACGCCGACCCACAGGACGCGCTTGCCGAAGCGACCACCGCCAGCCAGGGACAGCTCGATCTCGGCCGGCGCCGACGCGGCCGCGGAACCCAGCGCCCCGACCGCCGCCGGCAGCTGTTCCTCCGACACCGACCCCAGGAACGCGACCGTCAGGTGCCACTGGTGGTCCGGGGTCCACTTGAGATCGCTGCGCCCCTCGCCGCGCCCCTCGCGCAGCGGCGCCACCGCCCGGTCCAGGGGCTCGCGGACGGCCCCCGGGACCTCGAGCGCGGCGAACAGTCGCATCACCAGGCCATGTCGGCGGCGGGCTCGCCGCCGACGCCGCAGGCCAGGAGAACGTCTGCAGCCGTCCCGCCTGCACCCGTTCTCATGTCAGCCCGAACGTAGCCGCAGCAACGCGCGACGCAGGGCCTCCAGCGCGGTGGCGGCAGCACGCGTCTGCACGTGCTGGCGGTCCCCGACGATGTGGGTGCGGTAGGGGCGGACGGTCCCGTCGGGCAGCGCCACGGCGACGACGGTGGTGCCGACGTCCACGCCGCCCTGCGTGGTCGGACCCGCCGCGCAGACGGCGGACACCCCGATGTCGGCGCCGAGCACCTCGCGTGCGCGCCGAGCCATCTCCACCGCGGTCTCCTCGCCCACCGGCCCCGACGTTTCGATCGTCGACCCCGCGACACCCAGCACGTCACGCTTCACCTCGGTGGCGTACGTCACGATCCCGCCCCGCAGGAACGCGGTCGCGCCCGCCACCGAGGCCAGACGCATCGCGATCGCCCCGGCCGTGCAGGACTCGGCGGTGGCGACGGTCAGCCCCATCTCGCGCAGCATCCCGGCCAGCGACCGTTCGATGCCGTGGTCGTCGACCCCGGCGACCGCGTCGCCGAGCCGCCCGCAGACGCGGTCGACGGCCCGGTCGACCCGGGACCGGGCCTGGTCCACGTCCGCCCCGGTCGCGGTCAGCTTGACCCGCACCGACCGCGCCCCGGCGAGGAACGCGACCGCGACCCCCTCCCAGTCGGGCTCACCGACGGTCTCGGCGACGCTGGCCTCCCCCATCCCGGTGACGTGGACGATCCTGGTCACGGTGGGGCGCAGCGACCCGGCCGTCGCCAGGTGCGGGAACACGTCGCGTTCCGCCATCTGCTTCAGCTCGTGGGGGACGCCGGGCAGCGCGTGCACCCAGCACGTCCCCCCGTCGCGAGCCACCTCAACCCGGAACCCGGGGGCGGTGCCGATCGGGTCGTAGGCCACCGCCCCGGCCGGTACCTCCGCCTGCCGCAGGTTCGACTCCGGCATCGAGCGCCCCAGCCGCCGGAACCGGCCGGCGATCTCGTCCGCGAGCTCCTCGCGGAGCTCCAGGTCGGCACCGACGACCGCCGCGACGGCAGCACGGGTCCGGTCGTCGGGCGTCGGCCCCAGCCCACCGCCGACGATCACCTGGTCGCACCGTCCCGCCAGCCAGCGGACCGCCGCCGCGATCTCGGACTCGTCGTCGCCGACCTGCAGGGACGCGACGACACGCGCGCCCCGTTCGGTCAGTTGCTGGGCCAGCCAGGTGGCGTTCGTGTCGGGGTGGTCCCCGGACAGCAGCTCGGTGCCCACCGAGCAGATCCCGACCTTCATGCCACGTCCGCCCGGACCTCACGGATCAGCCGTCCCGCCCGGAAGGCGTACTCGATCCCCGAGATGACCGTCGCGACCACCGCCAGGTACAGCAACCCGTAGCGCAGCCACGCCGGCAGGCCCGGCACGAGGAACAGACCCACGGCCCACAGCTGCGAGATCGTCTTGGCCTTGCCCCACCGGCTGGCGGGCATCACCAGGTCGTGCGTGCCGACCAGCTCGACCCGCAGCAGGGTCACGGCGACCTCGCGGACGATGATCACGATCACCGCCCACCACGGCAACGCGTCGATCCAGGCCAGCGTCGCCAGCGTCCCGATCACCAGCAGCTTGTCGGCGATCGGGTCCGCGATCTGCCCCCACCGGGTCACCCCGTACCAGCGCCGCGCCACCCAACCGTCGACCTGATCGGTGATCGCGGCGAAGGTGAACAGCCCGAACGCCCACCAGCCCGCCGCGCGCGTACCGATGAGGACCAGCACGAGGATGAACGGCACCAGCGCGATGCGCAGCGCGGTCAGCGCGTTGGGCACGTTCAGCCACCGGTCGCCGCCCTCGGAGCGCAGCTCGGCCGCGTCGACCGCCTCGACCGGGGGGCGGCGCCTCGCACCGTCGTGATCGACGAGGTGGACGTGCCCGCCAGGGTCGGCCGGCCCGTCCGCTCGATCCTGGTCGTCCGCCCCGCGGGCCTCGCTCCGCTCAATCACCGGGCAGCTCGGGGACCGCGACCAGATCGACCCCCTCGGCGGCGGTCACCTCGGCCGACGTCGACCGCCCGACCGGCAGGGTGACGTCGCGACCGTCGGCGGTCACCAGCCGGATCTCGCCGTCGGTCTCGGGCGCCTCGCGGTAGGAGCGCGCCCAGCAGCCCTCGTCGTCGATCCGCTCGACCGTGACCGACAGCCGCCGACCCACGAACGACCGCGACCGGTCGTCGGCCACCCGCTCCTGCAGGTCCGTCAGGTCCCGCAGGCGGTCCATCGCGACGTCGCCGGGGACCTGACCGCTCATGTCCGGGGCGGAGGTCCCCTCCTGGGGGCTGAACGTGAACAGCCCCACCCAGTCCAGCCGGGCGTCCTCCAGGAACGACGCCAGCTGGGCGGCGTCCCGTTCGGTCTCGCCGGGGAAGC
>CAZHZQ010000110.1:0-2038 GCA_964537235.1 uncultured Actinomycetota bacterium
CGTTCGTGTTCGCCCAGCTCGGGACACCCGTGGCACGGGTGCTCACGCAGCTCGCGACGGAGCTCCTCGATCCGGGCCTCGGCGTCGGGTTCGCCGTCGCCGAGCTGCGACAGTTCCGGGGGCTCGGGCTCCGCCAGGGTGCGCAGTCGAGCCGCGACCTTGCCCCTCCAACCGGGCTGTCGCGGATTGCCGCCCCCCGGCAGGTCGATCGCCCCGACCCGAGCCGGAGGTGCGTCGACATCGCGGGGGCCCAGACGCGCGAGCCGGCGGTCCTCGGTGATCACCCTTGCCAGGACGGTGCCGCCGCTGGTGGTGGAGCGGCCCACGACGACCACGAGACCGCGTCGCGGCGCGTCCGGCCAGTGGACGACCTCGCCCGGCTGCAGGCTCGCGATCCGTTGACGGACCACGTCGTCGTCGCCACCGCGGCGCCGTTTCGAACGACGCTTCTCCGTGGCCGAGAGCTCGCGACGCAGCCGCCAGTACCCGGTCCAGTCGCCGCGGTCGCACGCGAGGTGGGAGGCGTACCCCTCCATCCCGGCCTCCAGCTCCTCGCGCCGGTCGAGCCGATCGGCGACCGACCGGCGGGCCTGGAACTGTGCGAACGACGCCTCGAGCAACTGCTCGACCCGTCCGAGGTCGTGCTGACGCAACATGTTCACGGTCATGTTGTAGGAGGGGGCGAACGAGGACCGCAGCGGGTAGGTGCGCGTCCCGACGAGCCCGGCGACGGTCCGGAAGTCGATGTCGCGCTGGTACAGGACGACCGCGTGGCCGACGGGATCGATCCCCCGGCGCCCCGCGCGCCCCGTGAGCTGCGTGTACTGGCCCGGGGTGAGCATGACGTGGCGCTCCCCGTTCCACTTCTCGAGGCGCTCGATCGTGACGCTCTTCGCGGGCATGTTGATCCCCAACGCGAGAGTCTCGGTGGCCACGACCACCTTCAGCAGTCCCTCCTGGAAGGCCTTCTCGATCGCCTCCTTGAACGCGGGTACCAGCCCGGCGTGGTGGGCGGCGACCCCGTGCTCCAGAGCGTTGCGCCACCGGGCGAACCCGAGCAGGTCGAGGTCCTGGTCCGGGATCTCGGCGACGGATGCCTCGACGATCTCGCGGATCCTGGCGCGTTCGACACGGTCCGTCAGGTCCACGCCGGCGGCGATCAGCTCGTCAACCGCGGTGTCGCACCCGTTGCGCGAGAAAACGAAGATGATCGCGGGCAGCCACCGACGCTGGGCGAGTTCGTCCACGACCTCCGGACGTGACGGCCACCGCAACCGACGGCCGCCCCCACGTCCCCGGTGGCCCCGCTGCTGCGCGCGGCGCTCCATCGTCACGACCTTCGGGTTCGGCACCCCCGCCAGGGCCTGCTTCGCCCTCTCGCGGTGCTCCTCCCCCTTCCCACCGGTCCGTTTGGACTCGAAGGTCGGGTAGATGCGGCCGTTGACGAAGTAGTGGTGCTGCAGCGGCACCGGGCGTCGTTCCTCGATGACGACCTCGCAGCCGCCGTCGCGGGCCTCCTCGAGCCACTCGCCGAACTCCTCGGCGTTGCTGACCGTCGCGGACAGCGCGACCAGCTGAGCGCTGGCGCGGAGCTGGACGATCACCTCCTCCCACACCGCACCGCGTGCCCGATCCGCGAGGTAGTGCACCTCGTCGAGCACCACGTAGCGGAGCCCATCCAGCGTCGACGACCGCTCGTAGATCATGTTGCGCAGCACCTCGGTCGTCATGACGACCACGGGCGCTTCGCCGTTGATCGACCGGTCGCCGGTGAGCAGCCCGACCCGGTCGGAGCCGTACCGGTCGACCAGATCGCGGTACTTCTGGTTCGACAGGGCCTTGATCGGTGTGGTGTAGAAGCACTTGCCGTCCTGCTGGGCGGCGAGGTGGCACGCGAACTCGCCGATGACGGTCTTGCCGGCTCCGGTCGGTGCGGCGACGAGCACCGACCGACCGCCTTCGAGCGCCTCGACCGCCTCCTGCTGGAACGGGTCCAACGGGAACCCGTACTGCGAGGCGAACTCGGCGATCGCGCTCA
>CAZHZQ010000110.1:2138-8341 GCA_964537235.1 uncultured Actinomycetota bacterium
GTTCCACCCGTTTCTGGATGTGGGGCGGGATGCGTCCCTTCTGGGGACCCCGGGTGTCGCTGCTCACGCCGCGTTGCCCTCCCTGATCGGTGCCGCACGTCGCCGTCCGGCGGGTGCGGGGGTGTCGTTGCGGGCGCCGTCAGGCCCCCTGACGACGCCGTCGGGACCGTTCGATGAGTCGGGCCGCAAGGATAGAGGTCTCGTAGAGGACCACCATCGGCCCGGCCATGAACAGCATCGTGACCGGATCCGTCGTGGGGGTGATCAGCGCGGCGATGAAGAAGTTGGCGACGATGGCGTACGACCGGAAGCGGCGCAACTGGTCGCTGTTGACGATCCCGAGCAACGACAGGAACACGAGCAGCAGCGGCACCTCGAAGATCAGCCCGAAGGCCACGATCGTCGTCATGATGAACGAGAAGTACTCCCCCGCCGACAGCAGGGTGACGATCTGACCACCGCCGATCCCGAGCAGGATCCGCAGCCCGCGGGGGATCACGTAGAACGCGAAGGCACCACCCGCGACGAACATCACCACGCTGCCGATGACGAAGGGCAACGTGTAGCGGCGCTCCTTCGAGGTCAGGCCCGGGGTGATGAAACGCCAGACCTGGTGGAAGACCACCGGGGCAGCCAGGAACAGACCGACCACGAGGGCGATCTTGATCCGGACGCTGAACTCCTCGAGCACCCGCGTGGCGATGAGCCCACAGCTCTCGTCGAGCGCCCGGAACTCGGCGGGGACCTGGCAGTAGGGGCGCGTGAGGAACCCGAGGACCGGGTCGAAGAAGACCCACCCCACGATCGCCGCCACGCCCACCGCGATGAAGACACGGATCAGGCGCACCCGAAGCTCACCGAGATGCTCGGCGAGGCTCATCTCGCCGGCGTCAGCTACCACGGTTCGTGCCGAGGTTCATGCCGAGGTCCGTGGCAAGGTCCGGGGAAAGGTCCGTGCCGGGGATCACTTCAGCTCGCGTCAGCTCGAGGCGTCCGCGTCGCTGCGGGTCTCCTCGTCGTCGGCCTCCTCGGTGGCCTTGCGGAACTCCTTGATCGACCTGCCCATGGAGCTGGCGAGGTCGGGGAGCTTCTTGGCGCCGAAGAGCAGGAGCACGATCACCAGGACGATGATCAGCTCGGGGGCTCCGATTGCGCCCATGGACGCTCCTCACGTCGGATCGTGCCCCGAGTCTACCGTTGTCGGTCGCCCCGCACCTCGGACGCCGCGTCCGCGAGCCGTTCGAGCTCCCGTTGGGCGACCGCCGTCTCGCGACTGAGCTCGGACAACGCCGGCGCGAGGTCGTCCTGGATCGCACGGACGGAGGACGCGAGCTCCTTGACCCGGCGCACCAGCGCCAGGACGACGAGCCCCAGCACCACGAGGGTGACCAGAGCGAAGACGGCGGCGACGATCAGCAGGACGGACACGCCGCGAGTCTAACCGCCCGCCGCACGGAGCCCGTCAGGCGTCCGTCAGCGGTCCGTGAGCGCCAGGAGCTCCTCGAACCAGTGATCCTCGGCGAGCGTCTCGTGCAGGTCCAGGAGGTCGTCGTGGGTGAGCGCGGGGCCTTCCGGAGGGTCCTCGGGGTGGGAGGGCAGTGCCCGCCTCTGCTCCTCGACGTCATCGAGAACGCTGACGCTGACGCCACCGGTCGTGAGCAGGTGGGCGATCCGCTCGTCCGCGGGCTTCTCGACGCGCTCGGTGCAGCTGGGACACCGGAAGGCGTAGTGGCTGTCGGGACCGACCGGCGCCTCGTCAGCGCGGACGACGGTGAGGACGATCTGCTCGGGGGTCAGGTCGACCTCCCCGCAGCTGGGACAGGTCGCGCGGATCGTGGTCATGGCGGGTCACCTTCCCGGTGGGAGCGTCGGTTCCACCACTGCTGCGTTGACCGGTCACGCTGTCCGCGGTGCGGCACGCATCGTGGTCGCTCTACCACCCGATGTGTCGGCGTGGACGGCAGGACGCTTGACACGGCCAATGGACAACGGAACGATTCCACCCGAACGGACTAGTCGTTCCGGGCCATGCCTCCGGCCGTTCTCGCTCCAGGTGTGCGCTCACCGCACACTACGGTTCCCGTGTGCGGTGCTGAGGCTCTGCGCACTGTGCCTCGGGCCGCGGACAGCCGAGACTCATGGTGACTCGAAGAGGAGGCGCGCCACTGGCGTTCGGTCGCCGCAGCACCACGGATCAGGTGGGCGAGCTCCGCCGCGAGGAGCTGGCCTCGTTCGTCACGGCTGCCCGTGCCGTCAACGAGGCCCGGGACGCGACGGCCACGCTCGAGACGATCCTGTCCGAGGCGATCCGGCTCCTCGGGGCCGACGAGGGCTCGGTGCTGCTGTTCGACGAGGACCGTCGCAGCCTGTCGATCCGTGTCGCCCGGGGCCTGCCGTCGGACGTCGTCCAGGAGGAGCGGGTCCTGCCCGGCACCGGCATCGCCGGGTTCGTGGCGTCGTCCGGCGAGCCGCTGCTGCTCAGCGACGATGACGACGTCGCGCGCTACGCGGACGTCCGCGAGCGCAACCGGCGCCTGCGGTCCGCGGTCAGCGTCCCCCTGCGCACCCGGGGCGTCGTCGAGGGGGTGTTGAACGTGAACGTGCTCGAGAGCAACACCGAACGGGAACCCTTCACCGACCGGGACCTCACGCTGGCGATGCTGTTCGCCGAGCACGCCGCGTCCGCGGTCCACAACGGACACCTGATCTCGCAGGCGCGGCAGCGCAGCGACGACCTCGGCCGGCTGTTCGAGGCGAGCTTCGCCCTGTCGGAGACCCTCGACGTGGACGAGGTCACCTCACGGATCCTGGACTCCGCCGAGGACCTGGTCGGCGCCACGGGCGGGTTCGTCTGCGTGCTCGGCGACGAGGGCAACGGACCCGAGGTCGCCGTCTACCGGGGCGTGAACCGTGGGCGCGTCATGGCGGTGCTCCGCCGGGGCTCGTTCTCACAGCTGATGCGCGGCAACTCGGTCCACGTCATGAACGACGTCCGCGAGAACGCGACGCTGGCCCCCCTGGCGTCCGGCGACACCCCCGTCCAGGCGCTCGTCGCGCCCCTGACGGCCGATGAGGAGACCCGTGGCCTGCTCGTCGCGTTGCTGGAGGACCGCACACCGACCGAGACCGAGTTGCGCCTCCTGGGTACCTACATCAACCACGCGTCGGTCGCCCTGTCCAAGGCGCTGCTGTTCCGCAGTGTCCGGGCCAAGGAGGACGAGCTCGCGTCCCTGGTGCACGCGGTCCCGGATCCGATCATCGTGGCCGACGGCAACGGGCGCTTCCTCACCTTCAACCCCGCGGCTGCCGAGCGGTTCGGACTGAACCCGCAGTTCGAGACCGGTGCACCGATCGCCGGCAAGCTGCGCTCGCCGGAGCTCGAGGAGCTGCTGTTCTCCGAGCACGGCGGGCGCACCGAGGTCACGCTGTTCACCCCGAGCCCGCGCACGTACCGGGCCCGGGTCGACCTCGTGCAGCCCGAGCACGGGCTGCCCGGAGCACGCATCCTCATCCTCGAGGACGTCACCGTCGAGAAGGAGATGACCCAGCTCAAGTCCGACTTCGTCGCCGTCATCGGCCACGAGCTGCGCACCCCCCTGACCCTGATCAAGGGCTACGCCGCGACGCTGTCCCGACGCAGTGACACGATCGACGAGAACGTACGGCGGAAGGCGACCGACGCGGTGCACACCCACGCGGTCCGTCTCGAACGACTGATCGAGGACCTGCTGCTGGTGTCACGGATCGAACGCGGCCGTCCGCCGCTGTCCCTCGCCCAGCAGGACATGGTGGCCCTCCTGCAGCGCGTGGTCGACGACGGTCAACGTGAGCACCCGGACCGACGGGTGCTGTTCCGCTCGGAGGCGGTGCAGTTCGGGCTGCTCGTCGACGCGATGAAGGTCGAACAGGTCCTGCACCACCTGATCGACAACGCGATCAAGTTCTCCGAGGCGCCGGAACCGGTCGAGGTCGAGTTCGACGTCGGCAAGGACGAGGTCACGATCTCGGTGACCGATCACGGCATCGGGATCTTCAGCGGCGACCTCCCCCGGCTCTTCGACCGCTTCCACCAGGTCGACGGCAGCGCCACGCGGCGTCACGGTGGCACGGGCGTGGGGCTGTACATCTGCAAGACCCTCGTCGAGGCGCACGGGGGCCGCATCTCGGTGAAGTCCGCCCTGGGGAAGGGATCGACGTTCACCTTCACGCTGCCACGCCACCCCTCCCCGCCGCCCGCGGACGACGCCGCCGACGAGCGCTCGAGCGGATCGCGTCAGGCGTCGCTCTCGGAGTAGCGGGCCAGGGCCTGGGTCGCGGCCTCCCGCACCTCGTCGGCCAGTTGCCGGGGACGCACCACCTTCGCCTCCGGCCCGGCGGCGAGCAGCAGACGGACGACCCACGGCATCGAATCGGTGTGGAAGACCACCCGCCGGGAGCCGTCGTCGGCATCGTCGACCTCGTCGGTCCGGACCTCCTCGGCCACCCACCGGGTCGACGGCCCCAAGTCCAGTTCGACCTCGATGTCGTCGGGGCCCGGTTCGTACCGGGGGGCGACGTCGGGATCGTCGTCGGGGCGTTCCCGGGCATCCCGGTCGAGGACGCGCAAGCCGGCGATCCGGTCGAGGCGGAAGGTGCGCGGTTCCCCCGAAGGCTCGTCCAGGGCGCGCAGGTACCACTCCCCCTCCGAGACCTGCAGCAGCCACGGGTGCACGACCCGCTCGCCCGGTGCGTCCGCTCCCCTGCTGCGGTAGCTGATCTCGAGCTGTCGGTGCTCGCCGATCGCGCGGCGGACGTCCTCGAGCCACACGGTGCCGTCGTCGTCGTGCTGGACGGACACCCCGGCCGGAACGCCGACCGAGCTGCGCACGGCATCCAACGCGGACCGCAGCGCCGGCACATCACGCGGCAGAGCCGCCGCGACGGCCTCGCCGGCCAGCACGAGCCGCAGGGCCTCCCGGGGGATGAGACGCAGCGGTTCGTCGAGCTCGTGGGCCATCCGCACGACGATGCGATCGCGGTAGAGGTTGATCTCGAACAGGTCCCCGCCACCCAGCCCGGGCAGACCGCAGTAGCCGATCGTGTCGAGGTCCTCGAGGATCGTCCGGGGCGTCACCCCGAACGCCTCCGCCGCCTCCTGCACGCTGACACCGGGGCGCTCCAGCAGCCACGGGACCAGCGCGAGCATCCGAGCGACGGTGTCCGCGGCGCTCACGGCGTCGCCC
Organism: uncultured Actinomycetota bacterium; assembly: GCA_964537235.1. Taxonomy (GTDB): domain Bacteria; phylum Actinomycetota; class Nitriliruptoria; order Nitriliruptorales; family JAHWKO01; genus CAZHZQ01. The sequence continues at coordinate 7,361 of CAZHZQ010000110.1, forward strand.
CGTCCGCCAACGCCCGGAGGCGGTCGGTCGCCTCCTGCCGGACCTCGGGCGGCGCGAGGATCTCGGCGTCGGGGCCGAACCCCAGCACCCAGGGCAGGAGACGCTGGGGATCGGCATCGCGGAACCGCACCTCGGTACGGCCGTCGTCGCGCTCCCCGATCACCTCCCCCCGACGCCCCGCTTCCCACGCGACCTCGGGGACGAACGCGACCTCGATCGTCACGCCCTCGACCGCCGGACCGCTCACGGCCGCCAGGAGGTCGAGGTCCTCCGGAACCTCGTACACCCCGGCATCACCCACCGCCGTCGGGGTGGACGCGAGGCGGTCGAGCCGGAACGCCCGCAGTGCGTCCCGGTCGTGGTCGTGGCCGACCAGGTACCAGGAACCGTGGCGTTGCACGACCCCGTACGGCGCGACCTGCCGGGTCGACCGCTCCCCGGAAGCCGTCCGATAGTCGAAGCGGACGACACGGCGTGCCACCAGCGGGTCCGCCAGGGAGTCGAGGGCGTCCACCGCCCCGACCTCGACCCTGGCCCCCACGCTCGGGAGCGAACCGGGGTCCGGGGCGCGCGCGGCGACCTTCGTGAGACCGAGCCTGGCCGCCTCCTCCCCGGACACCTGCAGCGCGAGCCCGAGTGCCGCGACCTGCTCACGGTCCAGCTGGACCGCGGGCATCGCGTACTCGTCCCGATCGATCGTGTAGCCCCAGTCGGTCTCGAACGCGTCGAGCGAGACCGTCTGGATCGGGACGCCGAGCCGGCGCAGGTCGTCCTTGTCCCGCTCGAACATGCGCCGGGCGGCCTCGTCCTCGTCCTGCTCGTAGCCCGCGACCTTGTCGCGGATCTCGTGCAGCGTGAGCGGGCGGCGCGTATCCAGCAGCGCCACCGTCAGGTTGAGGAGCCGTTCGACCTTCGCTGTCATCGTGCCCGAGGCTAACCGACCATCCGGGACCGGCTCCCAGCCAGCGAGTCCGCCTCCCC
>CAZHZQ010000111.1:0-8338 GCA_964537235.1 uncultured Actinomycetota bacterium
CGCGATAGCCAAGGGCGGCAGCGACAACTGGCGATTCGTGTTCTGGGAGGAGGCGGCCCAGATGATCGCCTCGAAGCCACTCCTCGGCGTGGGACCGGAGCACTACTCCTACTACCAGCAGGCGCTCCGGGCGGCTCACCCGCACAACGCGGCGATCCAGATCGCGTCCGAGTGGGGCGTTCCCGCAGCCCTACTCCTCGGGGGACTCGTCCTGTGGGGACTGGCTATGTGGGTCCGCCGGTGGCGAGGTCGCACGGACCTGGATCCGGACCAGGCAGGCATCGTCGCAGCGCTCACCGGATCGGTGCTCGCAGCCGGCATGCTGTCCCAGGTGGACGGCGTACTGGTCGGTCCTGCGAGCCAGATGATGCTCGCGCTCGTCGTCGGTTGGATGCTGGCCGTGTACCTACGGGACTCCGACGTCGCGTCACGCATCCGAAGGCCGGACAACCCTCCGCGAACGTACCGGCGGGGAGCGCATCTTGGACTGGCGGTCGCCTCGATCGGACTGAGCGCGGTTCTGGTGTGGTCGGCAGGTCCGTACCTGTGGGCGCCACAAGAGACGAGGCGAGCGCAGGTGGAACGGCACGAGTTCGAGTTCATCACGCCCCGATTCTGGGGCCAGGGACAACTGGTCGACGATTGAGCGGGACGTTCAGCCCACGGGTCCCGGGACGCGGTGTCTAGCCAGGATGCCTCGGAGTCTCGTAGGCTCGGGGTTCACGATCATCTGACGGGAGCGGGACGGATGGACGAGGACGTACGCGCTACGGAACACCGGACGGTCGCGGACGTGCTCGGCGAGCTCGACGAGGAGCTGCGCGAGGGCACCGGCGCGGAGCTGACGCACAGCGCGCTCGGGTACCCCATCCTCGACGACATCCTCGGTGGCGGTACCCGTCCGGGGGACCTGATGCTCGTCGGTGGCACTCCCGGCGTCGGCAAGACGATCGCGACCCTGCACTGGGCGCGCAACATGGCGATCACCGGCCATGACGTCATCTACGTCTGCTACGAGCACGAGCCCACCGACCTGCTGGTGCGGCTGATCAGTCTGGAGCTCGGGGAGATACCCGGCGTGGATCGCGAGGAGGTCGAGAAGCTACGCCTCCGCCTGGAGGACGCTGCCAAGACCCCCGGCGTCGGGCTGGCCGACCTGTTCAGCGAGGGTCAGATCGCCGAGGACGTGCGGGGAGCGATCACGCGGTACGGGCCGCGTCTGCACCTCGTACGTGGCTCCGGCGCCCACACGGGGGTAGACGAGCTAGAGCAGCTGATCACCGACGACTCGCTCGAGAGCCCGGTGCTGTTCGTCGACTACCTCCAGAAGGTAGCGGTGCGTCCCGAACCCGAAGTTGAATCCGAGAAGGTCACGCGTGTCGTTGAAGCCCTGAAGGATCTGGCCCTCCGCCACAAGATCCCTGTCGTGTCGGTCGTCGCCGCCACCCTCGAGGGTCTGAAGGTCCGCCGCATGCGGATGCACCACTTCCGCGGGTCGTCGGCGTTGATGTACGAAGCTGATATCGCGATCGTGCTGAACGAGAAGGTCAACGCCGTCTCGAAGGTCCACCTCGCCTACGACCCGCTGCGTGCGAAGACGTTCCGCGACTGGGCGGTGTTCTCGATCGAGAAGAACCGCGGCGGGCCGAACCTGCTCGACGTCGAGTTCCGCAAGGACTTCGCCCACTTCCGCTTCGACCCCGAGGGCGACATGGTCTCCGACCGGCTCGTCGACGAGCGTCTCGAGCCCGAAGAGTCCTCGTAGGTCAGTCCTCCTCCGAGCCCCCCGGTGCGCTCGCGATGCGTAGCCGGTAGGCCTCTGCGACCGCCTGTGCGGCGGTCGCGACCCCGAGCTTCGAGTAGATGCTCGTCAGGTGGTTCTTCACCGTCTTCACCGACAGGTAGAGGGTGTCGGCGATGTCGTCGGGCCGGTTGCCCTTCGCGAGGAGCTGGAGCACCTCCAGTTCCCGGTCGGTGAGCTGCGCCGCGGGCCCGGTCGCGCGGCCCCCGGCGATGTCCATCACCTTGCGGACCAGCGCGGGACTGACGTAGGAGCCGCCGTCGCCGACGGTGCGGATCGCCTCGACGACCTCCTCGGCGTCCGCCGTCTTCGGCACGTAGCCGTCGGTTCCGAGCCCGACCGCCCGTGACAGGGTGGCGTCGTCGTCGTGCATGGTCAGGAAGATGATCTTCACGTCGGGGGCTTCGCGACGGAGCTTCGCCGCGAGCGTCAGACCGTCCTCGCCTGGGAGGGTGATGTCCAGCAGCGCCACATCGGGGGTGGCGCTGGGGAAGCGGGGCAGGGCGTCCTCTGCGCTGCCTTCCGAGAGCACGATCTCCAGGTCGTCCTCGGTGTCGATGAGCCGGGACAGGGTCTGGCGGACCATGGCGTGGTCCTCGACGATGGCGACGCGGATCATCGGCCCGCCCCGGCCACCGATGCACCCCGGGCCTCGCCGACACCGCGTAGGCTGAGTAGCAGGGTCACGCGCGTGCCGCCCTCCTCGCGGTCCTCGATCTCCAGCTCGCCTCCGATGCGTTGCGCCCGTTCCCGCATCGACCGGATGCCGACACCCGGCGTCCGCCTCTCCGGATCGCCCATGCCCTCCCCGTCATCGATGACGCTCAAGCGTAGGTGGCCCTCCACCACCCCGAGCGTCACATGCACCGTATCCGCACGGGAGTGGCGCAGGGCGTTGGAGATCGCCTCCTGCGCGATGCGGAAGATCTGCTTCTCCACGGTCGGGTCGAGGACGACCTCCTTGCGGGCCTGGAACCGGATGTCGGGGCCACCGATCCCGCTGAAGTCGCGCACGTACTCACGCAGCGCGGTCGCGAGGCCGACAGCGCCGGCGGTCGCCCGCAGCCCCTCGATGAGGTCACGGACGTCCCCCAACGACCTTCCCACGACACGTGCGAGCCGCTCGATCTCCTGTTGGGTCTGCTCCGGGTCGGCGGAGCCCTGGCGTGAGAGCAGATCGAGCTCCAGGCGGATATGGGTGAGCGCCTGGGCGACCCCGTCGTGCAGGTCCCCCGCCAGCCGCCAGCGCTCGGCGTCGACGGCCAGCTCACGGATCCGGTCGAATATCCGGGCGTTCTCCACCGCCAACGCGGTCTGATCGGCGATGGTCGTCAGCGTGCGACGCATGTTCGTATCGGGCCGGGTCCCATCGCTCGCCACGAACAGCACCCCGATGAGGTCGCCGCCGTGGCGCAGCGGGACCACGATCCAGTGCGAGTACCCGGTCAGGATCCGGTCGAGGGGTGGAGTCAGGCCCTCGTTCTCGATGATGCCGATGCCGTTGTCGACGAGGTCAGCCACGAGCGTCCAGTCGAACGGTCGGTACGGGGCATCGGCGTGACCGTACGCGCCGATCATCACCGCCTCGGCCGCGTCATCGACGAAGAGCATCGCCGCGGGCACGTCGAGACGATGACGGATCTCCTGCATGCTCGTCTCTGCCACGCTCCGTAGGTCGAGTCCGGCGGGCATCGACCGCGCGATCCGGTGCACGTCACGTAGCAGGCGGTTGACCTCGCGCAACGCCACCGCCGCGTCCTGGTCACGGGGGCCCCAGATGTCGGCGGCGAAGCCCGCAGTGGCTGCCGCCAGCGGCAACAGCAGGAACCACGCCAGGACCTGACTGGGTGGATCGACGCCGAGCTGCTCGATGTAGTACGGGGTACCGCCGAGGGCGAGGACGAGCCCGGCCCCCAGCCCCGGCAGCCACCCGAGGAAGGCACCGGCGCTCCCCGCGGTGACGATCGCGAGGATCACGTAGCTGCTCGTCGGACCGCCGGTCGCTGCGAGGATGCCGGCGACCAGGAGCACGTCGATCCAGACGACGAACCGCCGACTTCGTAGGGGGAACCGCAGGAAGGCGTAGACGAACGCGACGGCCAGGACCGCGCTGTCGAAGCTGGTCCCGGGCCGGACGAGCTCGAAGACCGCGGCGATCGCCACCGCGACGAGCCGAGCGCGATCGAGCCACCAGTCAGCCCGGTCGGTCCAGTCGTAGATGTCGAGCTTCCGCATGCGCCGGACGCCGAGCAACTCCTTCGCGGCTTCGGTGATCTCGCCGGGTAGGAGGGGTCGCTGCAGGACGACGTCGACACCTTCCGGGGTAGCTCGATCGCGGACGCCTGTCGGGACCAGTCCGATGACCCGTGTCCCTGCTGACCGGGCCACCGTCGGTGACGTGGTCCTCTCGAGGTCGATGATCAGCAGATCCGTGTCACCCAGGCCAGCGGGATCGAGCTCGTCGGCTACGGCTTCCTCGATGTGCGCGCCCTCGAGCGATCGCGTGACCTGGTCCAGCGCGTGTGGATCGAGCCCGGCCGCGAGCACGCGGAGTCGTCCCAACCCCTGCGGGCTGGTTCTGAAGAGTCTGCGCATCCCCGCCTCGTGGCGTCCGGTCCATGGTGATCTCGTACGGCGTGGGCTACCCCGTACCCCGGTCGCTCGACCATTCTGTCACTCTGACCCGCACGTTCGCACGCACGGCCCGCGGTCGCCGCTTGAGAACGAACACACGTTCGCTACCATGTGCCCATGGTGAGTAGCGAGAACCGAGCTGCGGACCGTGTCCGGTGGGAGGCGATCGACGGCGATCGCTCCCAGGCGTCGCTCTTCGCGACACCGCCGGACCGCGTCCGTCATCCCGAGTTCCGCGACCTGGAGTTCATCCACGTCCGGGCGAAGTCGCTCATCAACGAGGTACCGGCCGCGGCGAGCCTCCCCTTCCGCCACACGATCAACGTCTACCGGGGGTGTTCGCACGCCTGCTCGTACTGCATGGCCGGAGAGACCCCGGTGCTCCTGGCCAGCGGACGAACGAAACGCCTCGCCGACATCCGGCCTGGCGACCGCGTCTACGGCACGGAACGACGTGGCATCTACCGCCGGTACGTGATCACCGAGGTCGTCGATCACTGGTCGACGGTCAAGCCCGCCTACCGGATCGCCCTCGAGGACGGCACCGAGTTGATCGCATCGGGCGATCACCGGTTCCTCAGCGACCGCGGCTGGAAGCACGTCACCGGGACGGAGCAAGGGACCCGACGGCGGCCGCACCTGACCCTGAACAACGAGCTCATGGGCGTAGGCGGGTTCGCGAGCCCTCCCAAGGAATCGCCCGACTACCAGGACGGCTACCTGGCCGGCATGATCCGAGGCGACGGCCACCTCGGGTCGTACTCCTACGAGAGACCAGGGCGGAACCGGGACGACCACTACCGGTTCCGGCTCGCTCTCGTAGATGGGGAGGCGCTGGATCGAACGAGGCGCTACCTGCGAGGGTACGCCCTCGACTTCGAGAGCTTCCTCTTCCAAGGGGCGGACGCCACCCACGCGGAGATGCACGCGGTCCGGACCGGCGTTCGCGACGTGGTCGAGTTCCTGGGGGACCTCATCGCGTGGCCGGCATGTCCGACCGACGACTGGCAGAAGGGCTTCCTTGCGGGGATCTTCGACGCGGAGGGCAGCTGTACGAGCGCGGTGCGGATCCACAACACGGATCCGGAGATCCTGTCGCGAGCCGCCAGGATGCTCGAGCACTTCGGGTTCGATGCCGCGATCGAGCCACCCCGCCCGAATCGGTGCGGCGCGGTCCGGCTGACCGGCGGCTTGCGCGAACGGCTCAGGTTCTTCCACACCGTCGATCCGGCGATCACCCGCAAGCGGTCGTTCGACGGGCTCGCGATCAAGAGCGACGCGCCGTTGGGGGTTGAGTCGATCGAGCCACTCGGTCTGGAGATGCCGATGTACGACATCACCACCGGAACGGGTGACTTCATCGCGAACGGGGTGGTGAGCCACAACTGCTTCGCGCGTCCGACCCACGAGTACCTGAACCTCGACGCCGGCCGCGACTTCGAGAGCGTCATCGTCGTGAAGGTCAACGCGGTCGAGCTCCTCCGCCACGAACTCCATCCGAGCCGCTGGGCCGGTGATCACATCGCGATGGGGACCAACACCGACCCCTACCAGCGCTGCGAGGGACGCTACGGGCTGACGCGTGGGGTGATCGAAGCCCTCGCCGAACGACGCAACCCGTTCTCTGTCCTCACCAAGTCCGCGCTGGTGCTCCGTGACCTGGACCTGCTCCGGGAGGCGAACCGACACGCGGACATCTCGGTGTCGTTCTCGGTCGGCACCCTCGATACCGACGTGTGGCGCTCCACCGAGCCCGGCACACCGCACCCGAAGCGCCGCATCGAAGCCGTCGCCGCCCTGCGCGATGCGGGGATCGCCTCGGGCGTGCTCATCGCCCCGATCATCCCGGGGGTCTCCGACTCACGCGAGCAGCTCACCCAGGTCGTGCGGGCCGCCGTCGATGCCGGCGCGACGTCGATCACCCCGATCGTGCTCCACCTCCGACCCGGCGTGAAGGAGCAGTTCCTCCCCTGGCTCGCCGAGGAGCGCCCCGACCTCCTCCCGGTGTACGAGCGCCTCTACCAGGGGTCCTACGCTCCGAAGCCTGAGCGTCAACGCATCACGCGAACCGTGCGCGACCTCGTGGCGGCCCACGGCGGCCCGTCTGCCGGAAGGTCGCACCGCGACATCCGTTCACAGGCGAGCGACAACGCACCGATGGGGAGGCAACGGGCAGCAGACGAAGACACCGCCGGCGAACAGCTCAACCTGGGCATCTGAGCTTCCGTCCGGAGATCCGGTGTGCTGGTTCCGCGACCCAGTCAGGGCAGGTCAGGGTCCCACGCAGTCCGAGCAGCGGCCGGTGACGACGAGTTCGACGGTCTCGACCCGGAAGCCGTGCGCAGCGACCAGATGCTCGCGGATCTGCTCGACCATCTCGCCGGCGTGGTGAGTGACCTCGCCGCAGTCGTCGCAGACCAGGTGGAAGTGCTCGTCGGGGTGGGCGACCTCCCAGCGAGCCGCCTCCCCCTCCCCCAGGCGCGACTCCCGGACCAGATCCAGGTCAGCCAGCAGAGCGAGCGACCGGTAGACGGAGGCCAGGTTGACGCCGGGGTGTGCCTCGTCCGCCTGGGTGGCGATCTCCTCGGCGGTGAGGTGACCCTCCGCTCGGCGTAGCACGTCCCACACGACCTGACGCGGACGGGTCAAGCGGTAGCCGTGTGCACGGAGGACATCGGCGACTTCTGCGGCGTGCTCCATGGAGCTCAGCGTACGGCGGCAGGGTCAGGTCCCGCTCGAGGGCGCACCCGTGCCCGCGTCCCGTTCCTCGACGAGGCGGTAGATGATCTCCGCCATCGTGTCCCACGGTTCGCCCTTCAGACACCATCCGTGCGCGCCGCGGCCCATCGCGTCGTCCCGGGTCTCGGCGTAGGCCGAGTACATGATGATGCGGGAACGCGGTGCAGCGTCGATGATCCCGGGGATCGCTTCCAGACCGTCGATGCCGGGCATCATCACGTCGAGGATGACGATGTCGGGCTGGTGGGCGCGGGCGACCTCGACCGCCTGCGCACCGTCCTCGGCCTCGCCGACGACCCGCATGTTCGGATCGCGCCGCGCCAGCGCGCTGAGGAGCGTGCGGATCCCGGCGTTGTCATCGACGATCACCAGCGAGATCGCGCCCGCTTCCCCATCGCCGTTACCCGCCATGTTCGCCCCTGTTGTGGACAGTCCCGCTGTGGGTGCGAGTGGCACACCCTACGCGACGGTTGTCGGTCCCGGCCACGGAGGACCTCCGCAGGACGTCTGGGACAACGCGGGCTCCCCGTGGCAGTTCCGTGGACTTCCTGACCGGCATCACGCTCCGTGGCCGGAGGATAGCGTGTTCATCGCGTGCGGAGTCTCTTCCGAGCCTCGAGCAGGTCCCGCTGAATTCCCGCATGTCCAGGAGCGCAGCGACCAGAGTCTCTCGCCTTGATGCGGTAGGACCAACGACGGCTCGGCGTCAGAGAGTCGGTGACCGAAGCAGGACCTGGCCGACGGCACGATCACCTGGTCCGCCGGCACCGCCAGGACCTGGACGTCGCGACCGAGGAACCAGCATGGGTCGACCTAGACGATCCCTCCACCGGGTATGCGTCCCGCCGTCCGAAGGACATAGCCCAGAGGGGTGGGACTCACGTCCCACCAACATCACGACCTGGACCCTCGCCGAGTCGGGCCACCTGTGGAACAATACGCTACGAACGGTAGACGTCAGGGCACGTACGGTGGCTCCAGCGTTCAGGAATCCAGTCGCGGCGGCACTCGAGGTCGGCACGTGAGGACGTACTCAGGGAGTAGGCGCTTGCACTCCGAAGCAGGCGCGAACGCGGTGGAGTTCGCCCTGCTAGCACCGATCGTGTTCGTGCTGATCTTCGGTGGGATCACCGGAGCGCTGGCGTGGAACACGCAGCAGACGCT
>CAZHZQ010000112.1:0-8317 GCA_964537235.1 uncultured Actinomycetota bacterium
GCGGCCATGACATCGACGCTGCCGGTCGGAGGTCCGTCCGGGGCGCCGGCGACCACGCCACCCTCCGGGGGCACGTCCGTCGTCGGAGGTTCGGGCGGGACGACCTGCATCCGGACGCCGGCGGCCATCAGCTCGGCGACCCGGTCCGGCGCCCCGTCCAGGCGCGCGTACAGGTGCTGCCCGGGGCACAGGCTGTCGCTCGAGGTGTCACGGTGCCCGATGATCGAGGGCAACGTCACCGCGGCGCCCTCGGGGAACGCCGTGAGACCTGGGGTCTCGCCTCCGGTGCTCACCACCTCGTGGGCGGCGTGGGGATCGATCCCGTGCACCGAGAACTTCCACGCCAGCAGGCGATCGAGGGCGTCCACGGCGGGCTGGGGGACGGCGTGGTCCTCGAAATCACCGACCACGGCGACACCGAACGACGACTCGTTGAACCCCGCAGCGTGTGATCCGACGACCGGCTTCTCGACGCCGCCCCGGCGTCCCTCGTAGACGACCCCGTACTGGTCGACCAACAGGTTGTAGGCCAAGTCGTCGAAGCCCCGATCTCCGACGTGGTAGAGGCAGATCGCCCGGATCAGGTCGTCGGCCTCTTCCGGCGCGTAGTGGGGGAAGATGTGCGTGTGGTGGACCACGCCCACCTCGACCTCAGGCGCGTACTCGGGCTCGGCGTTCGGCTGGCACTCGCTGGCGGGGTCCCATGCGGAGCGGGCGACGATGCGGTCGTCCGTGCTGGCCTGCGCGGCCCCGGACGCGGAGGGCAGGGGTGAGTACGCCAGCCCGTCGGGACCGGACATGGCGACCGTCGTCACGTCCACGGTCGGCGTGCCCGTCGACCGCAGCTGCAGGGCCTCGGCCCGGCCGGTCCAGACCGGTTCGGAACGCGTCGGCCCGGCGTCGAGGTCGTCCTGGTGCCCGGCGGCGTGATCGCCCGTGTCGCCCTCGTGATCCCCGTGGCCGTCGGCCGTAGCACCGTGGTCGCCGTGCCGCTCGAGGTCCTGCCAGGGGCTCCAGCCGTCGTGGGCGCGGGCACGGACCTGGACGGCTGCCTCCCCGGACCAGTCGCCACCGACCAGGACGAGGTCGCTGACGGAGAGGACGGAGGACGCACGCCACCCGTCATCGCCCGGGCTCAGCCACTCGTCGACCTGGTGGTGCGCGGTGTGGCTGGCGGGCGGTTCGGCGTCGGGTGCCCGTCCGGGCCAGATCATCGCGCCGGCGACCAGCAGCGCAACGACGACGATGCGTCCGCTACGACGTGACAAGATGCTCCCCCGTGTGGTGTGGTCGAACGTGCCGTCGATCGGACCTCCGAGGCTAGCGACGGTCCGGCCCCACGTCCGGTTGGACGTAGACACCGGTACGGCTCTTCACCCATACTTGTTCGGTTGGCCTCGCTGGCCTCTCTCGTGGCATCTTTCGGCCCAGCCGCCGCGCACGGGCGGGACGTGCGGTGTGCGCGCGCTTGCCGGTCGTCGGGTCCTCTCACGGGAGCTCCCGCAGCGCGTCGTGCACGGCGCCCCAGGCCCGCGAGCCGGTGTCCAGGTGCTCGAAGTGGCCCTCTCCGTCGACCACGACCACCGTGGCGTCGTCTCCCGCCGTTGTCGCCGCGTCGACGAAGCTCCGGCTCTGGGTCGCGGGGACGAGGTCGTCCGCGCTGCCGTGGACCGCGACGGTCGGGACGCCGAGTGGCACGCGTTCGGTCGGGGAGGCGAGGTCGTAGCGGTCGGGGACCTCGTCCGGTGCGCCTCCGAGGAACCGTTGGGTGGATCTGCCGCCGAGTCGCTGCGCGGCCGCGCCCCGCAGATCGAGCAGCCCGGCCTGACTGATCACCGTGTGGACCGCCACCTCCGGGTCGGCGCCCGGGGCGTCGGCCGGAAGCCCGGGCCGTGCAGCGAGCCAGGCCGCCAGCTGACCGCCGGCGGAGTGCCCGATCGCGACGACCCGGTCGAGGTCGACCGGGTGCGTCTCGGTGATCGCCGCGAGGTGATCGGTCGCGGCGGCGATGTCCTCGAAGGTCGCCGGCCACCCGCCCCCGTTGCCGACGCGGCGGTACTCGACGTTCCACACCGCCCAGCCGTGCGACACCAGGTCCTCGGCCAGCGGCGTCATCTGGCTCGCGTCGTACCTCGCGAGCCAGAAACCGCCGTGGATCAGCACCACCGTGGGGTGTGGCCCGCTGCCGTCGGGCAGGTGCAGCACGCCGTGCTGGGCCTGATCCTCGCCGTACTCGAACCTCACCGCTTCCGGACCCTAGACGAGCCCGCCGCGGATCACGGCCATCGGGACGTGCATCTCGGCCTCGGTGAGCGATCCGTGGTGGCCCCGGAGCTCGCGCTGGCGCGGATCGACCGCCTTCTGGACGATCCCCACTCGTTCCCGTGCGGCGACCACGACGTCCCCGATCCGTGCGCGACCGCGGTCGGACACCGCCCCGAACCACCCGGCCTCGACGGCCTGCGCGCGGGACAGGACCCAGCACCGGTCGCCGAGTGCCTCCCGCCACGTCGCGACCGCATCGCCGGCGGCGCCCTCGTTGGTGTGGACGTGCCGCAGTCGCGGTTCGCCGGCCAGGACTCGCACACCGTCGAGCAGGCCCGGAACGTCAGCGACCTCGATGAGGTCGTCCCGCGTGACGTCGACCATGCCGTGGTCGGCGGTGACGACGAGCAGCGCGTCGGCAGGAATCCGTTCCGCGAGGGTCGCCACGAGCTCGTCGACGGCGACGAGCTGGTCCCGCCACTCGTCGCTGTCGATCCCGCTGACGTGCCCGGCCAGGTCCAGAGGCCCGTGGTAGGCGTAGACGAGCCGGCGGTCGCGTTCGGCGAGCGCCTGGGGGATCAGCGCGACCAGCTCGGCGACCGAGTTCGCGCCGATGTGCCGCGCCCCGCGCAGCACCGCCCGGTTCAGCCCGGTGCCCTCGTGCTCCCGCGGTCCCACCGCCACCGGGTCGAGCCCGGCACCCGCCGCCCGCTGGAGCACGGTCGGCAGCGGCTGGATGCGCTCCGGCGGTTGTTGGTCGAGCAACGGGACCTTCGGACCGACCCCGGCCAGCTTCCATCGCAGGAGGCTCATGGCGCGGTCCCCGTCGGGGAGGGCGACGGTCGCCCCGAGCAGCGCGTGCTCGCCGGGCGTCCTCCCGGTCCCCAGCGAGCCGAGGTTCGCCACCGTGGTCGTCGGGCAGACCGCGTCGATCGGGTCGGGGCGCGCCGCCTCGACGAACCGAGGAGCCAGCTCGGCGTGGTCGCGCAACTGGTGGAAGCCCAGCCCGTCGATCAGCAGGAGGCACGCGCGGGGCGCCGACCCCAGCCCGAGGACGTCCTCGAAGGTGCCGACCCCCAGCGCCCCGAGCAGGGAAGGGGTGACGTCCGCGATCGATGCCTCGCCGTACCGGGGGCCGCGGGGCACGTTCGCCACGTCCGCCACATCCGTCACGTCCGTCATCGCTGGACCTGCACGGTCACCTCGTCGGTGGCGCGGATCGCCTCCACCAGCCGCTCGTCGGCCGCCACGTGGACCCCCTCCCACAGGACGCTGCGCACCACCTCACCCTCGACGACCGCCCCGTCGCCGATGACGCTGTGCCCGCCCGACGCGGCGAGGTTTGCATCGAGGTACTCCACGTGCGTCCCGCAGTCGTGGTACTCCGCCTCGCTCACGACCAGGTCGAGCCGGCCCTGCTCGTGGTGCGGGCCGAGCACGGCCGGGTACAGCCCCGACCGTTCCGCCGACAGCTCCCGGACGACCTCCCAGGGCAGCAGACCGGCGCCCGTGTAGCGCAGGTCCCCGAAGTCGCCCCGCTCGGCGTCGCGGACCGTCAGCAGGCGCACGCGTTCCCCGTCCCACCCGTCCACGAGTCCGGTGAGATCGTCGAGGTGGTAGACGTCGGAGTTGCAGACCAGCACGCTGCGACCGTCGATCCATCCGCGCAGCCGGCCGAGCGCCCCGGCGGTCTCCAACGCTCGGGGCGCTTCGACCGACAGGTGCACGTCCGCATCCTCCAGATGGTCTCGGATCCGGTCGGCCATGTGCCAGGCGTTCACGGCGACCTCGGACACCGGTGGCCGTACCCGGGACAGCGCGCGGTCCAGCAGGGGGATGCCGTCGACTGGGCACAGGGCCTTGGGGCGCAGCAACGTGAGGGGGCGCAGGCGGGTGCCGGACCCGGCGGCGAACGCGACCCCCACGAGCTCCTTCGGCACGGCCACCTCCTGCACACGAACCGTACTGCGGTGCACCGGAGGCCACGGCCGGACCCCGTCGTGCGACTACGGTGCCCGACCGTGGATCGCCCGCTGGTCATCGCGCACCGGGGTGCGTCGTTCGACGCCCCCGAGCACACGCAGCATGCCTACACCGAGGCGGTGCGTCAGGGGGCCGACTCGATCGAGGTCGATCTCCAGCTGACCGCCGACGGGGTCCTCGTCACCCTGCACGACGACACCCTGGACCGCGTGGCAGGTCTGCCTGACCAGGTCGCCGACGTCACGTACGCCCAGCTGCGGGAGGTCGACATCGGCACCTGGTTCAACCGCAGCCACCCCGACCGTGCCGAGAGCCGGTTCGTCGGGGCGCGGGTGCAGACCCTCGCGGAGGTGCTGTCCAGCCACCCGCCACCGTTCCGACTGCACCTCGAGCTGAAGTCACCGTCCCGGCACGGCGGCCGAGTCGAACAGGCGCTCGTCGACGTGCTGCGGGACCACGGTGAGCTGGAGCCGGGGCGTGAGGACAGCCGGTTCGTGGTCGAGTGCTTCGAACCCGACAGCCTCCAGCGGGTGCGCGTGCTGGCGCCGGAGCTGCCGACCGGCCTGCTCTGGTACGAGGCGGATCCCGGACTGGTCCGTGCTGAGATGCCGGACTGGGTCGATGTCAGCTGCCCCGAGTCCTTCGTGGCGTCGATGCATCCCGAGCACGTCTCCGCCGCTCACGCCCGGGGGTTGGAGGTTCACGTGTGGACGGTGGACGGACCCGAGGAGATCGAGGCGTTGGTCGAGTCCGGCGTGGACGGGGTGTTCACCAACCGCCCCGCGGTCGCACGGGAGGTCGTCGACGCCGCCGGATGAGCCCGGACGTGTCAGTCCGCGGCCGTGTCAGTCCGCGGACGTGTCGACCGTGACGGTCTCGCTCGGCTCCTCGTCCGGGCTCGGAGAGCCGCTCGGGTTCTCGTCGGGCGTCGGGGACGGCGGGTTCTGCGGACCGTCGCTGATCACGATGGTCACGTCGGCGCCCTTCGGCGCACGTTCGCTCCCGGGCGGCTCCTGACGGATCACCTTGCCCTCGTCGACGGTGTCGCTGAACTCGTTGACGGTCAGGACCTCGAAGTCGCTGGCCTCGAGCTGGAACCGGGCCTCCGCCTCGGTCAGGCCGATGACCCGCGGCACGATCACCGTCTCCTCGCCCGCGCTGATGACCAACGTGACGCCGGAGTTCACCGCGACCCTGGTGCCGATGGCCGGGTCGGTGCCGATGACCCGCCCCTTCTCGACCTCGTCGTTGAACTGCTCCTCACGGCCCTCGACCGCGAGCTCGGTGTTGCGGAGCTCGGCGATCGCATCCTGTTCCGCCATGCCCGACACGTCCGGGATCACCACCGGCCGTGGCCCCCGTGACAGCGTGAGGGTGACCTCGCCGCCGTCCTCGAGCCGGCTCCCCGGGTCCGGATCCTGGGCGACGACACGCCCCTCGTCGACCTCCGAGCTGTACTCCGCCGGTCCGAACCGCGCGGTCAGACCCTGGGCGCTCAGCGCCTGTTGCGCGTCCGCGGGCACGTCGCCCACGACGTTGGGGACGGAGCGCAGCACGGCGTTCTCGCCCGTGAGGCTCGAGGCCAGGAGCCAGATTCCCCCGGCGAAGGCCAGGACCGTGAGCAGCCCGAGGAGCGCGTAGCCGATCGTGCGACGGCGGCGCTCCTGGGTCTCGGTGCGGGGTGGACGGTTGCTCATCAGCTCCGCGTCGAGCATCGCGGTCTCGTCGGCGGACAGCACCGCCGGGGCGGCCACGGTCTGACCGGCGTGGGCGAGCAGGAGGTCCCGGCGCATCTCCTCCGCGGAGTCGTAACGGTTGGTGGGGTTCTTGGCCATGGCCTTGACCGCGATGGCCTCGGCCGGAGCCGAGATCGAGGGGTCGAAGCGCCGGGGCGGGACCGGTTGTTCCTGGACGTGCTGGTAGGCGACGCCGACCGCGCTGTCGCCCTCGAAGGGCTGGCGGCCCGTGAGCAGCTCGTAGAGGACGACCCCCAGCGAGTACAGGTCGGAGCGCGCGTCCACCTCCGAGCCCTGGGCCTGCTCCGGTGACAGGTAGGCCGCGGTGCCCAGCACGGCTGCCGTCTCGGTCACGGTGTGCGAGTCGATCGCCCGGGCGATCCCGAGGTCGGTCACCTTCACGTCGCCGTCGTCGGACAACATGATGTTGCCGGGCTTGACGTCGCGGTGGATCAACCCTCGAGCGTGTGCGTACGCAAGCGCTGCGCACACCTCGGCGCAGATCTCGAGGCTCCGTTCCTCCGTGAGGCCTCCGTGCGCCAGGACCTGCTGCAGGGACCGACCTCGGATCAGCTCCATGACGATGAACGGGGTGCCCTCGTGCTGACCGGTGTCGTACACCTTCACGATGTTCGGGTGGTTCAGGCCTGCCGCCTGCTGCGCCTCGCGACGGAACCGGTGCTGGAACTGCGCATCGTCGCTGAAGCGGCTGGACAGGATCTTGACGGCGACCTCCCGCTCCAGCACCTCGTCGATGCCCGCCCAGACCTCGGCCATGCCCCCATGGCCGATGAGGCGGTCGAGGCGGTACCGGTCGGCGAGGAGGGCGTCCGCGCGGGGCGTCGCCGAAGGACTGGAGGGTGGACGGTCCGACACGGGGCCTCTTCCCAGTTCGAGCGGGAACGGCACGTCACGGGGAACGGTACCAAGCACGCCCCCACCGAACCGTCATCCTCCTCATCCCGAACCGATGATCGCCTGCATGACGGCACGGGCGATCGGGGCGGCTTCGCCTCCTCCGGTGGCGCCCTCGCCAGCGTCCGGCAGCACGACGGCGACGGCCGCGCGGGGGACGGGGTTGCCGGCCTCGTCCGGGGTCGCCACGAACCCGACGAACCAGACGTGAGGCACCCTGTCCTCGCGAGCAGCCGTGCCCGTCTTGCCTCCGACCACCGCTCCGTCGATCTGCGCGTTGCGACCGGTGCCCTCCTGGACCACCTTGACCATCAGCCCGCGCAGCGTGTCGGCGGTCCCGCGGCTGACGGCCTGGGCGGTGAACGAGCCCTGGATCCAGGGACCTTCGTCGGGTCCGCGTATGCGCCGACCCGACGGGTCGCGGATCTCGGAGACCACGTAGGGCTTCATCAGCACGCCCTGGTTCGCGATCGCCCCGCCGACCATCGCCATCTGCAGGGCGGTGGCCTGGACCTCGAACCCGCCGATCGCCGCCTGCGCGGTCGTCGGGGGATCGAGCTCCTTGGGGATGCTGCTCTCGGCGACCGGCAGCGCGTACGGCGGCCTGCGGTTGAAGCCGAACCGTTCGGCCTGCTCGATCAGGGCGTCATCGCCCAGCTCGACGCCGAGCCGCGCGAACACCGTGTTGCACGACACGATCACGGCCTGCTCCAGGGTGATCGTCCCGCCGCCGGCGCAGGTGCCACCGCCGTAGTTGCCGATCTGGTGGCTCGTCTGCGGGGGGCGGTAGGTCGGATCGTCGGGGAACGTGGTGCCCTTGTCGAGGTCACGTTCCAGCGCCGCCGCCGCGACGATCAGCTTCATGGCCGACCCCGGGTTGTACCGGCGCTCGACCGCGCGGTCGGCCAGCGGCTGTGAGGGGTCGCTCTGCAGCTCGTCCCAGTACGCCCGGATGTCCTGCGGGTCGTGGCTCGACAGCCGGTTCGGGTCGTACGTGGGGTTGCTGACGTGCGTGAGCACCGCACCGGTCCGCGGATCGAGCGCGACGACGGCGCCGACCCGGTCACCGATTGCCTCGGCTGCCGCCTGTTGCGCCCGGGGGAGCACCGACAGCAGCACCGTGTTGCCCGAGCGCTCGCCGGTTCCCAGGAGCTGCGACAGGTTCTCGGCCAGGACGTCCGTGGGCGTCCCGGTCAGCGCTTCGTTCATCGTGCGTTCGAGGCCGTCCCGGCCGTAGACGAACGAGTAGTACCCCATCAGGTGGGAGTACAGGGTGGCGGGGTCGTACTGGCGCCGGTACTTCAGCGGTCCCTCGGTCGCGACGCTGTTCGCGATCGGCTCCTCGCCGACCACGATCGGGCCGCGGTTGATCTCGTACTCCTCGATCAGCAGCCGCCGGTTCGCCGGGTGGTTCGCCA
>CAZHZQ010000113.1:0-1699 GCA_964537235.1 uncultured Actinomycetota bacterium
GAGACGGGGAGCGGCGAGCTGTCCGCGTTCCTCGGGGCCGACCCGGACTTCGTCGAGTCCGAGGCCAAGACGCTGGGCGACGCGTTGCGGCGCATCCTCGAGTCGCTCGACGAGGACGGGCGCGCCTTGGCCGTCGGGCACAGCCCGACGAACGAGGTGGCGGTCTACGGCCTCACCGGGCAGCGGATCCCACCGCAGAGCAAGGGTGAGGGCGTGCTGATCACCCAGCGCGACGACCGCTTCGAGATCGAACTCCTCGAGGCCTGACCGTCGAAGGGGCTGTCCGTGCAACTCGGCCGGGTGCTGTCGGGCCGCTACGAGCTCGTTGAGCGGCTCGGCGGCGGCGGCATGGCCGAGGTGTTCCTCGCCCGGGACCACCTCCTGGAACGTGACGTCGCCGTCAAGGTCCCGCTGCCGAGCCGGGCCGTCGACGACGACTTCGTCCGCCGCTTCAGACGTGAGGCACGGTCGGCGGCGTCCCTGAACCACCCGAACGTGGTGGCGATCCACGACACCGGGATCGATGACACCGGGACCGACGATGCCGCCGCCGACGGTGACGCGCACTACATCGTGATGGCGCTGATCGACGGGCCGACGCTCGAGACCGTGATCGCCGAGCGCGCCCCGCTCGCGACGGACGAGGCGGTGGACGTCGCTCGGCAGGTGTGCGCGGCGTTGCAGGCCGCCCACGCGGCCGGGCTGGTCCACCGTGACATCAAGCCGGGCAACATCATGTTCGACGCCTCCGGCGAGGTGAAGGTCACCGACTTCGGGATCGCGTTGGCCGCGGCGGAGACGCGGCTCACCGCCAACGCCGAGGTCTTCGGGTCGGCGTCCTACCTCGCCCCGGAACAGGCCACGGGGGACGACGTCGACGAGCGCGCGGACCTGTACGCGCTGGGGTGCGTGACGTACGAGATGCTCACCGGCCGGACGCCGTACACGGGGGACGAGCCGATCTCGCTCGTCTACCAGCACCTGCACGGCGAGCTGGAGCCTCCGTCGGCGCACCGCGACGGCATCCCGGCCGCGTTGGACGCGGTCGTCGTGCGGATGCTCGCCCGTGATCGCGAGGAGCGCTTCGGATCCGCCGGCGAGGTCCGCGAGGAGCTCGAGCGGCTGGGCTCCGGCGGGGCGCTGGCCAGTGGGGTCACGGTGACGCAGCGGCTGGAGCCCGAGGACGAGACGGTCGCCATGTCGCCCGCCTCCTCCCAGGGAGCGCCCGGACCGGACACCTCGGTGGAGGGAGGTACCTCGCAGCGCCCCATCTGGCGGACCGGGCTCCTCGCGGTCGCGGGGCTGGTGCTGCTGGCGTTCCTGCTGGCCGCGACCGTGCTGCGCCCCGACCAGGCGGCGGGCCCCGACCCCCTGCCCGGGACCCCGGCCGCCGAAGCATCGCCGTCCCCGTCCCCGTCGCCGACCCCGTTGTCGGTCGAGAGCGCGGTGATCGGGCTGTTCGACACCGTGATGCAGGGTCTGGATCGCGGTGAGCTGTCCGAGGACGCCGCGAAGGAGCTGCGCAAGCTGGGGGAGGAGGCGCTCGACAGGTACCGGGACGGCAAGCTCGACGAGGCGCTCGAGAAGCTGGACGAGGCTCGCCGGAAGGTCGTCGAGTTGGCTGGTGAGGGCGAGATCGAGCGCGCCCGGGCGGACGCCGTCCTGGCGTCGATCGACCAGGTGGAGGCCGCGATGCTCG
>CAZHZQ010000113.1:1799-8306 GCA_964537235.1 uncultured Actinomycetota bacterium
GCGCCGTCAGGTGGTGGTCCGCGTCTCCAACCAGGATCCGAGCTTGCGCAGTCCGACCTCGTGCCCCTCGGCGATCAGCCGAGCGGCGCGCGACGGCTCGAAGTCCAGCAGACCGCGGTCACCGGATGACCGTTCGGGCTCCACCAGGACCAGCTCGACGAGCTTGCCGGAGCGCCGGCTCGGGGCGTAGCGCACCAGCTCGTTGACGGTCTCGGCGTGCCACAGCTCCCGGAGCAGTGACGCGCGCAGCAGGTCGTCGGTGAGCAGACCGATCGCCTCACCCAACGTCTCCGGAGGCTCCGGCCGGCCGCCGATCGGGCTGGTGGTCACCGCGATCACCGTGTCCGGTTCGTGGGTCAGCGCCGCACTGAGCGGGGTGTTGGCCAGCAGCGCCCCGTCCCAGAACATGCGGCCGTCGATCGTGACCGGGGCGAACAGCAGCGGCATGGCGGCGCTGGCCAGGACGTGGTCGACCGTGAGGTCCACCACCTCGACCCGGTCGTCGACCCTGCCGGCGGGCAGCGGGTTGTTCGTGAACCGCACCACGTCGCCCGTCAGCGCCTCCACCGCCGTCACGGTCAGCGTCACGTCGTCCCGGACGGTCAGCGCCTCGCCCCCGAGGGTGGCCACGAGCAGCCGACGGAGCGGCGAGGTGTCGAGGAACCAGGTCCAGCTGACCGAGCCGAGCACGCGGTCGGCGAGGTTGTCGGCGCGTTCGACCAGTCGGCGGGGCTGCACCAACGCCCGCAGGTCCCGACGCAGCTGGTAGACGTCCTCGTTGTGCAACCGCCGCCACATGTCGGCGAGCTCCTCGACGTCCATCCCGATCGCGAGCGCCCCGGCGTTGATCGCCCCGGCCGACGTCCCCGACAGGACGGTCGGCTCCAGCCCCAGCTCCCGCACGGCCTGGATGACGCCGACCTCGAAGGCGCCCTTGGCGCCCCCACCGGACAGCACGAGACCGATCTCCACCCCACGAAACTATCGTCCACGTGAGCGGGACGTCGTCAGCGGATCGGCAGATCCGTCCGCTCGGGGGGACCGTCGGGCAGGAAGACGTTGAAGCTGGCGCCCCCGTCGTCGCGATCCTCGACCCAGGCGCGTCCACCGTGCAGCTCGGTGAACCGTGCGACCAACGCGAGTCCGATCCCCGTGCCCGGCGACGGGGCGCTCGACGCGGAGGGCCCCTGCTCGAACGCTTCGAAGACCTTCTCCTTCAACGCGTCGTTGATGCCGGGCCCCTCGTCCGCCACCGTCAGCAGCGCCCCGCCCTCGACCGGCTCGACGCCCACCCACAGGTGCGTGCCGCGGGGCGTGTGCTTCGTGGCGTTCGCGAGGAGGTTCTCGACGATCCGTTCGATCTTCGGGGCGTCGACGGGCACGACGACCCGTTGCGCCTCCACGTGCACCGGGTGGGTCCCGGCGTCGAAGTGGTCGACGACGTCGCTGACCAGGACCCCCAGGTCCGTCGGCGCCACCCGGGCCTCGACGATCCCGCGGGACAGCCGGTCGACCTCCAGGAGGTCGGACAGCAGCCGGCTCAAGCGGTCGGCGTTGTGCACGAGCCGGTCCACGATCTGTGCGATCTTGTCGGGGTCGAGCTGCTCGCTGTGCCGTTGCAGGGTGATCGCGTAGCCCTGGAGGTTCGTCAGGGGGGTCCGCAGCTCGTGGGAGACGGCCTGGAGGAAGGTCGTCTTCATGTCGTCGAGCTCGCGGAGGCGTTCGCCGGCCTCCTGCTCCTGGTCGAGCAGCTCGCGCGCCCGACTGCCCAGCCCTCCGATGAGGCCCCCGGAGACCGCCGCGGCCGAGACGATCACGATCCACTCGGCCACCGCTCCCGGCGGGGCCAGGATCCGCAGCGCGAACGCGTAGGCGACCGCCACCAGGGACACCTGGGCGATCGCCATCGCCGGGGAGAAGTAGTAGAAGACGTACGCGGCGACGTACACGTACAGGACCGCGTAGACGCTGGAGGCCTGCGGCCCGCCCGCGAGGACCACCACCGTGATGAGCAGCGTCCCCAGCGCCGCCAGCACCTCGAACGCCCACATCGGCACGACACGGCGTCGTGCCGTCGCCGCCAGCGTGGCTGCCGTGACGTACGCGACGACCGCCACCGCGTACAGGAGCGTCGGGTCCTGGCCCTCCCAGGGGTCCAGGACCGCGCCCACGAGCACCAGCGTGGCGCCCGAGGAGCAGAGGAGCGCCGACACGTTGGCCATCTCCAGCCGGAGACGTCCGACATCCACCACCCGCGCCGCCTCTCTCTTTCCCTCTCCGCCCCCCGGGACAGACGCATGCTAGGTGTCCGCCACGTGGTGATGTCGGCGGTGTCACGTCTATCGTTGTGGGAGGTAGGTCGTACGGTCCGGTTCTCGTTGGGAGGGAGCGTCCGCGTGGTCGAGGCCGGACGGGTGCTGAACGATCGCTACGCGCTCGCGGAGGAGCTGGGGCGCGGCGGCATGGCCCAGGTCTTCCGCGCGGTCGACCGGAACCTCGAGCGCGAGGTGGCCGTCAAGGTCCTGCCGCCGTCGTTCGCCCACGAGGAACGGTTCGTCGAGCGCTTCCGTCAGGAGGCTCGGGCCTCCGCCGCGCTGAACCACCGCAACATCGTGGGGGTGTACGACACCGGTCTGTCCGACCAGCTGTACTACATCGTGATGGAGCTGGTGGACGGCCCGAACCTCTCCGAGGTCATCGAGGACGTCGGACAGGTCGACCTCGAGCACTCGTTGGACCTCGCCGTCCAGATCGCGAATGCGCTCGACGCGGCTCACGCCCAGGGGATCATCCACCGGGACATCAAGCCCGCGAACATCCTGTTCACCCGGGACGGGGTGGCCAAGGTGAGCGACTTCGGGATCGCGCGGGTCGTCGCCGACGCCACCCAGGCGTTCACGGACAGCTTCTTGGGGTCCGTGCGCTACATCGCTCCCGAGCAGGCGCAGGCGCAGTCGATCGACGAACGGACCGACATCTACGCGCTCGGGTGCGTCCTCTACGAGATGCTGACGGGATCGGCGCCGTTCACCGCGGACATGCCCGTGGCCGTCCTCCACCAGCACGTGAACCGACCGCCCGATCCCCCCTCCCACCGCACGGAGGGCCTGTCCGAGGACGTGGACGCGGTCGTGCTGCACGCCCTCGAGAAGGATCCCGAGGACCGCTACCCGTCGGCGGCGGCGTTCCGGGAGGACCTCCAGCGTCTCCGGGACGGACGCCCGCCGCTGCTGGCTGCCGGAGGTGACGGCGAGGACCTCGACGAGACCCGCGCGATGGCCCCGGTCGGCGGGACGTCGGGGATCCCCGCGGCCGACGAGACGCGACGGCTGGGGGCCGTCCCGGCGGACGACGGTGGTGGTGGGGATGGTGGGGATGGAACAGGTGAGGTGACCCGCGTCGGCGGGGACGACGAGGACGGTCCGGCCTGGTGGGTCTGGGTCGTGGCGTTCGTCGTCGCGGGCATCCTGATCGCGGCGCTCATGATCCTGCTGTTCTTCGGCGGGGGCGGGACCGGTGACGGGGACGAGCCGCTGGTCCCCGAGACCACGACCGTCCGTACCGACGACGCCGATGCGGGGTGACGCCCGGACCTCACCGCCCCCGCTCCTGCTGATCTTCGCGATCACCGTGACGGGGATCACGGTCAACTCGCTCATCACCCCGTCGATCCCCGAGATCCTCGACGGGTTGCGCGCCCCGCGGTCCGCCTCCGGGCTGGTGCTCGCCAGCGCGACCGCCCCGGGCATCCTGCTCGCACCGGCGATCGGGGTGCTGGCCGACCGGTTCGGACGGCGCCGGGTCATCATCCCGTGCCTCGTGACGTTCGGGGTCGCCGGCGGGCTGGCCGGGTTGTCGCCCAACCTGTGGGTCCTGGTCGTCCTGCGGCTCTTCCAGGGCGCCGGGTCGGCGGGGCTGATCAACCTGGCGGTCGTCACGATCGGCGACCACTGGAAGGGCAACGAACGCGCCCGGCTGATCGGCCGCAACGCCGCGGTGCTCACCGTCTCGCTGGCCGTCTTCCCGCCCCTCGGCGGGGTGCTGACCGACCTCGCGGGCTTCCGCGCCCCGTTCGCCCTGTACCCGCTGGGGACGCTGACTGCGGTCTGGGTGTGGCGGTCCCTGCCGCCCGTGGACACCGGGGTCACGTCGATGCGCGAGCAGCTGCGCGGGACGGTGCCCTACCTGCGCGGCCGGCTCGTGATCGGTGTGCTGGTGGTCGGGGTCGTCCTGTTCGTCCTCATCTTCGGGCTGATGCTGACCGTGATGCCCCTGTACCTCGAGCAGCGCTTCGGGCTGTCGGCCAGCGCACGGGGGGTGCTGTTGGCGCTGCCGGCGATCACCTCCACCACCGGGGCGCTGTTGCTCGGGCGGGTGCAGGCGGCCGTCGGTCGACGACGGCTGCTCGCCGGCTCCGCCGCCCTGTTCGTCGTGGCGTTCGCGGTGGTCGGGCTGGCACCCGCGCTGCCGATCCTGGTCGTCGGCATCCTGATCATGGGGACGGGCGAGGGCTTCCTGCTGCCGGGACTCCAGGACGTCGCGGCCTCCGCCGCCCCGGCCTCGGCCAGGGGCACGGTCGTCGCGATCTGGGTCGGGGCGGCGCGGACCGGTCAGACCGTCGGGCCGCTGGTCGCGGGCGCGGCCTACGCCGCCACCGGGGGACCGGTGACGTTCGTCGCCGGGGCGGCGCTGGCGCTGACGATGCCGCCCCTGCTGGCCTACAGCCTCGCTGGGGGCGCTCGGTCGGGCGGGGCCGAGACGGGCCACTGAGGCCGAGACGGGCCACGGATCTCCCGGGTAGTCGCGTCGCCCAGCGCGGACGCGCCTACCCTCGGGCCGATGCCCCCTGCACCGGACCCGTCCGCCGACCCGACCGTCCTCGTCCCGCTCGTGGCCGACCGCTACGAGCGCTACCTCTCGGACCTCGAGGAGCTGGTCAACATCGACAGCGGCTCGCTGGACGCCGAGGGCGTCAACCGGGTGGCGGACGTGTGCCAGCGCTGGATGCTCGACCGCGGGTGGGACGTCGAACGGTTCCCGCTGCCCGAGCTCGACAACGGGCAGCGGGTCGGCGACCTGCTGGTCGGGCGCATCCGGGGTGACGCCCCGGACGGGCACCGCATCCTGCTGCTGGCCCACATGGACACGGTGTTCGGCGTGGGCACCGCCCAGGACCGGCCGTTCCGGCTGGAGGGCAACCGCGCCCACGGGCCAGGGGTGACCGACGACAAGGCCGGGATCGTCGCCGGGCTGACCGCGGCCGACGTGCTGTGGGAGGCGGACTTCGATCGGTTCGGCGAGCTCGTCATCGCCCTGTCCCCGGACGAGGAGATCGCGTCGCCGGGCAGCCTCGAGCACATGCGCTCCCTGTCGGAGGAGGCCGACGTCGCGCTGTGCCTGGAGGCGGGACGGGAGAACGGCGACATCGTCTCCGCACGGAAGGGAGTGGCGGACCTGCGGGTCGAGATCGTCGGGCGGGCGGCCCACGCCGGCGTCGAGCCGGAGCGGGGCCGCGACGCCGCCCTCGAGGCGGCCCACAAGACGGTCGCGCTGTCCGAGCTCAACGAACGGTGGCCGGGCGTCACCTGCGCGGTCGGGGTGCTGCGGGCGGGCACCCGCCGCAACGTGATCGCCCCGCGGGCCCACCTCGAGATCGACCTGCGCGCCTGGGACACCGAGTCGTTCGAACAGGCCGTGGCGGAGGTCGAACGGATCACCGCCCGCGCGACCGTCGAGGGGACGACGGCGACGGTCCGCCGGTTCAGCTCCTACACGCCGATGGAGCGCACTCCGGCGATCGGCCGACTCGCCGAGCTCGCCTGCCGGGTCGGCAAGGAGCTGGACCTCGACATCGGGCACGCCGCCACCGGCGGTTCCTCGGACGCGAACACCGTCGCCTCGGTCGGGACCCCGGTCATCGACGGGCTCGGTCCGATCGGGGGAGACGACCACTCGCCCGACGAGTGGCTGGACCTCGAGTCGATCGTCCCGCGGGTGTCGCTGCTGGCCGGGCTGATCGCCAGGCTCGGGACCGGCGAGGCGTTGTGAACGGGTGACGTCCGCGGTCGTCCTGGCGTTCGCGGTCGTCCTGGCGTTCGGGCTGGTCGTCTACGGGACCGCGATCAACCTCGTGCGGCTGTCCGATCGGCGGTACGTGCTGCTGAACGTCGTCGCGGGCGTCTCCGTCGTGTGGCTGACGCTGCGGTTCACCGGGGCGGGACCGCAGGCGGTGGGGCTGGTCGCGCCAGGGGTCGGGGCGTCCGTCGCGGCCGTGGTCGCGCTGGCGGTCGGGGCGGTGGCGATCCCCGTGCTGGTGCGTCTGGGCCGGCGATCGGAGGTGGTCGCCGGCATGCTGGCCGACGAACGGATCCGGGGTACGCCGACCCGGGGCGTCGTCCGGCAGGCCCTCGTGCGGATCCCCGTCGGGACGGCCGGGTTCGAGGAGGTGGCGTTCCGGGGCGCGCTGTTGGCGGCGTTCGCCGAGGTGACGTCCCTGCCGGTCGCGGT
>CAZHZQ010000114.1:0-1959 GCA_964537235.1 uncultured Actinomycetota bacterium
CCGCGCCGCCGGTGACCCACGAACCGACCGCGCCGCAGCGCCCGACGACCGCCCCCGACGAGGTCCCCGCGTCCGCGGACGCGGCGCGGGTATGGCCGGAGCCACCGCGGGTACGGCCGGAACCGCCGCAGGTACGGCCGGAACCGCCGCAGGTACGGCCGGAACCACCGCCGGCGCAGGTCCCGACCCCACCGGAGCGGAAACCTGCGCAGCGGCCCGCCCCGGAGACGCCGCCGCCGGCCGGGGGCCGGATCGTCTGCATCGCGAACCAGAAGGGCGGGGTCGGCAAGACCACCACGGCCGTATCGCTGGCGGCGGCCCTCGCCGAGGCGGGCGCGCAGGTGCTGCTGGTGGACCTCGACCCGCAGGGCAACGCGACGACGGGCCTGGGCTTGCGACCGCAGGAGGGCGCCCCGAGCACCTACCGGGTCCTGATCGAGGAGATGCCCGTCGAGGATGCGACGGAGCCGACCCCGGTGCCGGGCCTGCACTGCCTGCCGTCGAGCCTGGACCTCGCCGGGGCGGAGATCGAGTTGGTGTCGGTGTTCAACCGGGAGCGGCGTCTCGGCCAGGGCCTCGAGGAGGTCCGGGACCTCTACGACGTGATCCTGATCGACTGCCCGCCCACCCTCGGCCTGCTGACGATCAACGCGTTGGCCGCCGCGGACTCGGTGATTCTGCCGATCCAGTGCGAGTACTACGCCCTCGAAGGCGTGGGGCAGTTGACCCGCACCGTCGACCTGGTCCGGCGGGGCCTGAACCCGAGCCTGGAGGTCGGTGGCGTCGTGCTGACGATGTACGACGGGAGGACGAAGCTGTCGGAGCAGGTGGCCGACGAGGTGCGGTCCCACTTCCCGTCCGAGGTCTTCCGCACCATCATCCCTCGCACGGTCCGGCTGTCCGAGGCGCCGAGCTACGGGCAGCCGATCACCGTCTACGACCCGAACAGCCGGGGCGCCCGCGCCTACCAACGGCTGGCGGACGAGCTCGCGCAACGACTGGAGTTGGGGCTGCAGCGCCTGTCGCCGTTGGACGACCTGCTGGGCAGCGGTGCCGACGACGGGGACGATGCACTCGTGGAACCCGAAGACCATGCGACGGTGGAACCCGAGGACGAGGAGCGGTGGGCATGAGCGATCAACGACGTGGGCTGGGGCGCGGGCTGTCCGCGTTGATCCCGAAGGACGAGAGCGGAGACCCGCGCCTGCGGGAGGTGCCCACCAGCGCGGTGAGTCCCAACCCGCGCCAACCCCGCGGGGGCTTCGACGAGTCCGAGCTTGCCGAGCTGGCCGCGTCGATCCGGGAGGTGGGTCTGCTGCAACCGATCGTGGTCCGCGAGCTCGCGCCGGAGCGCTACGAGCTGGTCGCCGGTGAACGGCGGCTGCGGGCGGCGAAGCTCGCTGGCCTGACCCGGCTGCCCGCCATCATCCGGGACACCTCGGATCAGGATCTGCTGCGCGAGGCGCTGATCGAGAACATCCACCGCGTCCAGCTCAACCCGCTGGAGGAGGCGGCCGCGTACCAGCAACTGCTCGAGGACTTCGAGGTCACCCACGAGGAACTCGCCGAGCGGCTGGGCAAGAGCCGGTCGACGATCAGCAACTCGCTGCGGTTGCTCACCCTCCCGCCCGCCCTCCAGCGGCGGGTCGCGGCCGGTGTGCTGTCCGCGGGTCACGCCAAGGCGCTGCTCTCGCTGGACAGCCGCGACGCCCAGGAGCGCATCGCGGAACGGATCGTCCAGGAGGGGCTGTCGGTCCGGGCGACCGAGGAGATCGTGCAGCTCACCCGGATGGACGACGACGGATCCGACGGTGGCGGGGGGCGATCGGCCAGCACCCGGCGGACCCCGTCGCGCGGGCGGGTCACGGCCCCGGGACTGGAGGACCTCGAACAGCGGCTGTCGGATGCGCTGCGGACCCGCGTCAAGATCTCCATGGGTGCCCGCAAGGGTCGCGTGAC
>CAZHZQ010000114.1:2059-5721 GCA_964537235.1 uncultured Actinomycetota bacterium
GGGACGTTCCATCAGGGTCACCGTGCCGTCGTCGTGACCGAGGAACGCCAGGTCGGCCAGACCGACGAACAGCCCGGATTCGGCGATCCCGGGGACCAGCGCGAGCAGCAGCTCCATCGTCTCGGGTTCGAGGATCCCCCCCGGCATGCGGGCGTCCAGGATGACGTTGCCGTTGTCGGTCCGGTACCCGCCGCCGTCGCGGGCGTCGACCTCGAACCCGATCTCGGACAGGGCGCGTTCGACCGACCATCGTGCGAACGGGACCACCTCGATGGGCAGGGGGAAGGAATCCCCGAGCCGGTCGACGAGCTTGTCGGGTGTGGCGATGACCGCCATCCGGGACGAGGACCACGCGACGACCTTCTCGCGCAGCAGCGCGCCACCGCCGCCCTTGGTGAGGTTCAGGGCGTGGTCGAGCTCGTCGGCCCCGTCGACGCACAGGTCGAGGTCGCGGTCGTCGGACGGGTCCAGCAGCGCGATGTCCAGCTCCCGGCAGCGTGCTGCCGTCGCGTCCGAGGTCGGGACTCCGGCGACGTCGAGGCCGCGTTCGGCGAGGACATCCAGGAAGTGCGCCACGGTCGATCCGGTTCCCAGTCCCAGCAGCATGCCGTCGCGGACGAGCTCGACGGCGGCCCGCGCCGCGACCCGCTTGCCCTCGTCAGCCACCGGCGCCTCCGCGTCCACCCCGGTGCCCGAGCCTAGGTGACCGACCCGGTCGGGTGCGACGGCCCGGCTCAGGTCGCCGAGAAGCGGTCGGCCACGGCGTCCACGAGCGCGTCGAGATCGTCCACCGCGAGGTCCGGGCGCAGCCCCTCCGGGATCGGCAGCAGCCGCGCCCACGGTCCCCGCTGCAACCAGGCCGTGCGCAGCCCCGCGGCGGCGGCGGGGACCAGGTCGTTGTCCGGCCGGTCGCCGACGTACCACACGTCGGCCGGCTCGGGATCGTCCAGGACGGCCAACAGCTCCCGGAAGAACGCCGGGTCCGGTTTCTCGGCTCCGAGGTCCGCGCTGGTCAGCAGCGGGTCGGCGCTCACGCCCGCCGCCCGGAGCTCGTCGCGTCGGGACCGGGGCTGGTTGCCGCACACGGCGACCCGGACTCCCGCGCCCCGCAGGCGGCGGATCGCTCGCAGCGCATCGGGGTACAGGTCCCGTGCCTGCAGTCCACCCAGGGCGCGTTCGAAGTCGCCGCGCGCCCGCCGCCAGTCGGGGTCGACGTCGGCGAGCGCGTCCAGGTGGGTTCCGCCGGTGGCCAGACGCGCCCCGATCAGCGCCTGCAGGGTGAACGGGCTGACCTCCAGCACCTGCGCCCAGGTCGTCCAGACGCGGGTCTCGTCGACCAGCACCTCCCCGATGTCGAAGCAGACGATCACGGCTCGCCGCCTCGGTGTCTAGGACCGGAGGGCGAGGTCGACGAGCCGCTCGACGAGGTCGCCGAACGCCATCCCGGCCGCCTGGGCCGCCAGCGGCAACAGCGAGGTCTCCGTGAGACCGGGGCACGTGTCGAGCTCGAGCAGCCACGGCCGGCCCTGGTCGTCGATGATGAGGTCGGCACGGGACACGTGGCGGGCCCCGACCGCCTCGTAGGCGGTCACGGCCATCTCCGCGCACGCGTCCAACACGTCCTGGTCGAAGCGGGCGGGGACGTGGAACTCGGTCGCCCCCGCCGTGTACCGCGCGGCGAAGTCGTACTCGCCCTCCTTGGGCTGGATCTCGACCGCCGGCAGGGGTTCCCCGTCGAGGACGGACACCGCGACCTCGGTGCCGGCCACGCGCCGCTCCATCAGGACGGCATCCGCGTACGACAGCGAACCGACCACCGCAGCGGGCAGTTCCTGCAGATCGTCGACGAACGCGATCCCCAGGCTCGATCCGCCCGTCGCCGGTTTGACGACCAGTGGCAGTCCCAACCGGTCGGCGATGTGTCCCATCGCCGCCGAGACCCCCATGTCGCGGAAGGCCTGTGACGACAGCGAGACGTGGTCCGGGGTGCGCAGCCCAGCGCGCCGGTAGATGCCGTGAGCGATGGGTTTGTCCCACGCCATGGCCGACGCCAGGTGGTCGGGGCCGGTGTACGGCAGCTCCAACAGCTCGAGGATCGATTGGACCGTGCCGTCCTCTCCGACCGACCCGTGCAGCGTCAGGAACGCCACGTCGGCCGGTCCCTCCTCCAGCCGGCGCACGAGCTGCGCGTCGACGTCCATCCGGGTGACCGGGTAGCCGCTGTCGGCCAGCGCGTCGGCCACCCGCCCGCCGGACCGCAGCGACACCTCACGTTCGAGCGACAGCCCGCCCGACAGGACGGCGACGTGCGGTCGATCAGCCATGCTCACCCTCACCCTCGTCCTCGTCCCCCGCTGCGTCCTGGGCACGGTCCTGGATCCGGCCGACGCTGAACGATCCGGTGACCGCTTCGACGAGCTGCAACTCCTCGTGGAGCAGCTCACCCAGACGGGCCAGCCCCTCGTGGATCCGTTCGGGCGTCGGATGGGAGTAGCACAGCCGGAGCTGGTTGCCGCCCTGGCCGTCCGCGTAGAAGCCGCGCCCCGGCACGTAGGCGACCTTGTGGTTCACCGCTTTGGCGAGCAGCTTCGAGGTGTCCAGCCCCTCGGGCACGGTGACCCACACGTAGAACCCGCCCTCGGGGCGCGTCCAGTGGCAGCCGTCGGGGAAGTGCTCCTCGAGACCGCGCAGCGTGGCGTCGGCGCGTTCCCGGTAGACCTCACGGAAGCGCTTGACCTGCTCCTGCCACGGCTGGCGGGCCAGCCACGTCTCGACGATCATCTGGGTGAGGTTGGACTGGCACAGGTCGGCGGCCTCGCGCAGCAGGATGAGCTTGTCGCGGACCGGCCCGGGGGCCGCCGCCCAACCGACCCTGGCGCCGGGGGCGAAGATCTTCGAGACGGTGCCGACGTAGACCACGCGGTCGGGGATCAGCGACCGGATCGACGGCCAGGTCCGCCCGGAGAAGTCGAGGAGCCCGTACGGGTTGTCCTCGAGGACGATCAGATCGCGTTCCTCGGCGATCTCGGCGACCCGGTGTCGGCGCGGCACGGACAGGCACACCCCGGCGGGGTTCTGGTGGTTCGGCACGACGTAGAGGAACGTGGCGGTCCGCCCCTCGCGTTCGAGGCGGTCCAGGGTGTCCTCCAACGCGTCGGGGATCAGCCCGTCGTCGTCCATCTCGACGTGCGCGACCTCGGCCTGGTGGGAGGTCAGCGCCCCCAGCGCCCCGACGTAGGTCGGTCCCTCGGCCACCACGACGTCGCCGGGGTCGACGAACAGCTTGGTGATCAGCTCCAGCGCCTGCTGCCCACCGACGGTCACGACCAGGTCGTCGACGTGGGCCGGGACCCCCTCGGCGTCCATGACCCGCACCAGCTGTTCCCGCAGCTCCTCGCGCCCCTGGCCGCCCCCGTACTGCAGCGCGGTCGGGCCGCTCTCGCGGATCACGTCGAGCACGACCTCCTCGACCGCGTCGAAGTCGAGCGCCGCGGTGAAGGGCATCCCGCCGGCGAGGCTGACGATCTCGGGGCGGGAGGCCACCGAGAACAACGCACGGATCTCGGATGCGGACATCCCGCGGGTGCGCTCGGCGTACCGCTGGAGGTACGGGTCGGAGTCCAGACGCACTGGCGGCCTCGCGGAACGACGATCGGTCACCC
>CAZHZQ010000114.1:5821-8255 GCA_964537235.1 uncultured Actinomycetota bacterium
CCCGGGAGGTGCGCATGGTCGGCGAGGACGGGATCGACCCCGAGATCCACACCGGTCCTCCGGCGATCGAGACCGGCGACGAGCCGCCCACGCCCCGCGTGGTCGCTCCCGGTGGTTGGCGGCGCGCGCTGATCGCCTTCGGGCTCGGAGCCCTGGCCGGTGCCGTCGCCGCCCTGGTGGCTCCGCGGGACGAGGGTCCCCGCCGGACGTTCGAGGGCGACCAGGTGACCTGATGGGTCGGCGCGTCGTCGAGCTCGGTGCGAGTGACCTGGAGGCGCTCCCGGAGCGCTGTCGGCACTGCCTCTTCTGGGAGGTGGGGGCGCCTCGACCGATCGATCACGCGATGGACGAGGCCGGTGCGGTGACCGACGAGCTGGCCGGCGACACGCTCGTGCAGAAGACGGCCTGGTGGCGCTCGCAGGAACTCGAGACCGGGGTTCCCGGGCGGGTCGTCCGCGTCGACGGCGACGTGGCCGGCTGGTGCCAGTTCGGGCCGCCGCCCGCGTTCGCGCGGCGCCGCGCTCCCGTGCCCAGGGCCTCCGACGACGCGCTGTTCCTGGCGACGCTGTGGGTCGAACCCGAGCATCGGGGCGCCGGGATCGGCCGGCAGCTGGTCCGCTCGGTGGTGAAGGAGGCGATCCACCGGCACCGGCAGGCGGTCGAGGTGTACGGCGACCGTCGGCACCGGGACGCGGCGTGCGTGCTGCCGGTGACGTGGCTGTTGCACGAGGGGTTCGAGGTCCACCGCGAGCACCCCCGCTACCCGCTGCTCCGCCTGGACGTGCGCAGCGTCGCCCGGTGGGCCGAACCCCTGGAGCAGGCGCTGGAGCAGGCGCTCGCCAAGCTCGGACGCCAGCCGGATCTCGAGCCGGCACCGCACCGCAGCAGCCGACGAGACTGATCGCCCCCGACACCGGACGCCGTCAGGAGGCGGCGCGGAGATCCTCGGAGCCCGTGAGGAACCGGTTCAGCGCCGCGGCCAGCGCTCCGGCGATCTCCTCCTGGTGGTCGGTCTGCGCGAGCCGGCGTCCCTCGTCGGGATGGGTCAGGAAGCCCGGTTCCACGATCACGGCCGGGGCGCGCGACTCCCGCAGGACGGCGGTCGTCGACGGGTGGGTCCGCAGGTGGGGGGTCGAGGTGCTCGCGACCACCTCGGCCAGGGCCATCTCGGCGAACCGCCGCCCCGACTCGCTGATGAACCCGCCGTCGCCGAAGTAGTAGGCCGCGCACCCCCGGGCCGCGTCCGAGTCGAGCCCGTTGAGGTGGATCGACAGGATCAGCTCGACGTCCTCGTCGTTGGCCAGGCGGGCACGTTCCGACGCCGACGGGGTGGTCCGCGGTCCGCGGGAGAGGATCACGTGCACCCCCCGCGCGAGCAACCGCCCCTCCAGCCGGTTCGCGATCTCCCAGGCGATATCGTGCTCCCGGATCCCGTCGGGCCCCTCGTAGCCCGGGTCGTCCGGGCCGTGGCCCGGGTCGAGGAGGATCCGGGCGCCGGCGAGGGAGGGGCGGGGCGGAGCCGAACGCAGCGCCTCACGCTCCCGCACCGAGGCGGCGGGGGCCGACTGGTGGCGCCGGTGGAGCCGGCGGACCGCCGCGACCACCTCACCGCCGACGATGCCGTCGACGCGCAGCCCGACGTTCAGCTGGAACTCGCGGACGGCCTCGGCGGTCTGGGGGCCGAACACCCCGTCCTCGTAGCCGGCGTCGAACCCGAGCCGGTTGAGGCGGCTCTGCAGCTCGCGGACGTCGTCGCCGCGCAGCATGGGATCGGTCAAGTAGAGGCGGCGGTCGCCCAGCGAACGGCTCGCCTCGACCAGGGCGCGCCAGGTGTCGTCTCCGACGACCCCGTCCGCGGGCAGGCCGCGGGCCTGCTGGAACGCGCAGACCGCCGCGTGGGTGTCGGCCCGGAACTCGGCCGGTGGATCGTCACCGCAGCTGTAGCCGAGCTCCTCGAGGCGTTGCTGGACGTCGCGAACCGCAGCGTGAGCGGCGCCCTCCGACAACGGTTCCATCGTCGTGCATGCTAGAGAAGGCGCGACGGACGACGGCGACGGGGCGCGGGGGTCTCGCCCGACCGACGACCGGTCCGGTCAGAGGAACTCCTGGAGGTCGGACAGCAGCGCCTGCTTGCCCTTGGCGCCGACCATCCGCTTGGCGACCTCACCGTCCTTGAAGACCATCAGGGTGGGGATCGACATGACCCCGTAGTCGCGTGCGGTCTGCGGGTTCTCGTCGATGTTGAGCTTGACGACCTTGAGCTTGTCGGGGTTCTCCTCGGCGATCTCCTCGACCACCGGCGAGACCATCCGGCACGGTCCGCACCATTCCGCCCAGAAGTCGACCAGCACGGGCTTGTCGGACGAGATGACCTCGTCGCTCCAGTCGTCGGTCGATACGGCCTTCGTCGTACCCATGTGTCTCGCTCCTCGGT
>CAZHZQ010000115.1:0-8242 GCA_964537235.1 uncultured Actinomycetota bacterium
CACCCGCGATGAACGCCGTGGTGATCTGTTCGATGGCTGGCATGTCCAGCCGACGGCGCCCTTCATCAACCGCACGCTCGTAGATCTCGTTCGGGCTCGGTGCAACGGCCATCGAGCACATCCGGTTAGCCGCCCGCACCGTCCGGTGACTGGACGGCCTCCGCCAGCCGTGCCTCCGTGTCCGGGGTGGGGATCTCCGGCTCGTCGACGGACGGCCTGGATGCATGGTCCTGGGTCACGAGTTCGATGAGGGTCGGGATCATGGTCTCCATCGACGGCCTCATGACCTCGAGGATCAGTTCCAGCGCCGGGCGCGTCTCATCGGTCGGCGCCCTCAGGCTCTTGCGGACGATGACGCCCCGTTCGTCCTCGACGGCCTCGTCGGTGACGATGTAGGGCGTGCCGTCGGGGAACTCACCGTAGTTGGTGACGTACCGGGGCGGTCGCCAATCGAGCACGGCGTTCTTGATGAGGTTCTCGCCGTGGGCGCAGTGGGTCTCGGTGCCGGGACCCCGCCGCCCGCCCTCAGGGAGGAACTCGACGATGTCGTCGAACCCGACCTCCCACTGCAGTCTCCGCGACGGCATCGTGAGCCATTCCCACACGAGCGAGACCGGCACGCCGGGGACCAGGCCCTGGTCCGTCCAGACGGCCCCGTCGGGGCTCACGTACGTGCGCTGTCGGTCGTGCTCGTCCTGCCACGCCAGCGCGAGATCGTGAACCCATCCCCCGACGGTTCCGATGCCATCGAACGAGTCCTCGTAGCGGAGCATGCCCAGCCGTGCCGCGTCCAGGCTCGTCGCGTCGAGGCAGGCGTCGGTGAGGAGCGCGTAGGCGGAGATGCCCAGATCTTCGACGATCCGGTTCTTCAGCAGCCGGTGCACGACGATGACGTCGGTGCCGACCAGTTCCTGGCTCCCGAGCACCTCGTGTCGGATGATCGAGCCGTGGTGGACCACGATCTTCAGGTCGAGTTCGGGGATGCGGATGCACGCGTCGCACTCGCAGGTGGTGGCCTGCGTGATGGTGAGCAGGCGCCGCTGGAAGTCGAAGTAGCACGTCTCGATGCGATCGAGGAGGATCGAACCGTCGATCGAATCGACGGGGGCGTACATGAAGACCGCGTCGCCCTCGAGCTTGGCGAGGTGGAAGTCGGGCCGCAGCGGCTCGACGACCGTGCTGAGCAGATCCATGAGCACGTCCTGCGCGTGGTCCAGCTCCACCCCGCTCAGGTACTCCGTGTAGCCGGAGATGTCTGCGATGGCCAGACAGGCTCGCTCGGACCGGGTGATGGGAAGACCTCTCGAAGAAGAGCCCCAGTCTACGTTCGAACCTCCGCGGAAGCGGAGCGTTCGGCACATCGGCGCCGAGCTCCCGTCGGGGCGCCGCGAGAGGCGAGCCCCATCAGGCTGATGAACGGTAGGTTCGACAGCCTGATGGTGGAGCGTGCAGCGAAGGTCCGGCCACCCCTTCGGGTGGTGCTCGTGGACGATCACGAGGTCGTGCGTACCGGTTTGCGTGAGATCCTCGCGGGCGCGGGCATGGAGGTAGTGGGGGAAGCCGGGGACGTCGCGACCGCGGTGTCGATCGTGGATCGGACGGCGCCCGACGTCGTCGTGCTCGATGTCCGTCTGCCCGGAGGTGGCGGCCCGGCGGTGCTGGCGGAGCTCGAGGACGATGTGCGGGTGCTGGCGTGCTCGGCGTCGGACGAGCGGGATGACGTTCTGGCGACGGTGCGGGCCGGGGCGCTGGGGTACGTGCTCAAGACCGCAGTCGCCGATGAGCTGATCAGCGCGGTACGCAGCACGGCAGGGGGCGATCCGGTGTTCTCTGCGGAACTGGCGGGACACCTGCTGGATGCCGACTTGGAGGCCGCGTCCGATGGCGTGGTCGACGAGCAGTGGCAGCAGCTGACGGACCGGGAGCGTGAGGTGCTGCGGTACCTCGCGCGGGGGCGCACCTACAAGCAGATCGCCGAGGAGCTGGTCGTGTCCCCGAAGACGGTGGAGACGCACGTGCGCAACATCCTGCAGAAGCTGCAGGTCTCGAACCGTCACGAAGCAGCCCGCTGGGCGCTGGACCGCAACCTGGACTGACTCGGCCCCCTGGAGATATCCGGGACATCCCTGAGGCCCGGGAGGGGGCTGAACCTCGACGCTGACGGCAGCACCTGAGAGGAGCTGCCGTGCAGACCAACGACATCGGAACGACCGACGTGCGAGAACGCATGCCGGAGCTGGTGGCGACGATCGGCGCGACGCTGGTCGCGTTGGCCGTGGGCGGGTTCCTGGCCTCGACCTGGGACCAGATCAGCCAGGTCCAGAAGTCGATGATCCTCGGCGCTGCCGCCGTGGGCCTGAC
This sequence comes from uncultured Actinomycetota bacterium, assembly GCA_964537235.1. GTDB lineage: Bacteria > Actinomycetota > Nitriliruptoria > Nitriliruptorales > JAHWKO01 > CAZHZQ01. The sequence goes on from CAZHZQ010000115.1 coordinate 2,362, forward strand.
CGTCGCCGGGTTGTGGGCCGACCGGGACAGGCGGGGACGTCTCTTCGACGCGGTCGTGGGCATCGCCTGGGCGACCGCCACCCTGCTGACCGCCGCGGCGGTCACGCTGGTCGCCTCGACGACCTGGCCGGGGTACGGGCGCGCGACGATCGCGGCCGGCGGTGTCGCTGCTGCGGTCCACGCGCTCGTCCTGTGGCGGCGCCGCCCCGAGTCGATCACCCAACAGGTGGCGCTGTTCCTGTCCGCCATGTTCGCGGCTGGGCCCTTCGGGACCGCGCTCGGCGACCGCTTCGAATGGCACGACCTGCTGCTCCTCGGTGCGCCGCTGATCGGTCTGAGCGATCCGACCTTCTCCTCGGATGCGTTCCTGCTCACCGGTCTCACGCACCTCGGGATCGGTGCGCTGTGGCTGGCGCTCGGTCACGTCCTTCGCGCAGGGCCGGCGAACGCCGCCCGCGTCATCGGGACGCTCACGGTCGGGTTCGCCGCACTGGAGCTCAACGTGCTGACGTCCCCGGTGGGGGCGGTCGCCGCACTGGCGGTCGTGCTCGGCTACCTGCTCTACGGCGTCTGGTCCGGTGTCACCGCGCTCGTCGTGGTGGGCGGCATCGGCGCGCTGATCGCCGGCGCCAGGGTGCTCGGGGCGCTGTTCTCCGGACAGGTGACCGTGACCCTGCTCGTGTTCTCGGGCGGTCTCGCGATGCTCGCCTGGGCCTTCCGTCAGAGCCGACGCCGCCGGGACGGTGACGTCTGATGCGTCGCCTCCTGGTCGACCCCGCCTCCCGGTTCGTCACCACCACCGCGGCGATCGGTTCGCTGGCGGACTGGACCCTCTTCGCGCTGCTCGTCGTCACCGTCGACGCCGCCACGGCCGGCTCCCCGTGGGCCACCTCGCTGGTGCTGGCCGCCAAGATCGTGCCGGCCATCGTGTTCGCGCCGATCGCCGCCCGGCGCGTCGACCGGATGCAGCTCGACCGGGCGCTGCTGGCCCACGAGCTGCTGCGCATCGTCGCGGTCTGCGTGATCGCCGCCGGTGCGCTGCGCGGTGAGGTCGTCGTCGGGATCGTCGGGATCGTCGCGTTCGAGTACGCAGCCGCTGTCCTGGGTGCCACACGGGAGTCCTTCATCTCCCGTCACGTTCCCCGCGGGCTGTTCACGCCCGTGAACACCGTCACCGCGGTCCTCGGCTACGGGCTGCTGCCCGTCGGCGCGGCGATCGTCCACCAGGGTGGGCTGTCGGCAGGGTGGGTCGTCGTGGCGGCGGGGTACGGCACGCTCGCGTACCGGTACGCACGACTCGAGGTGCCGAAGGAGACGCCGCAGATGCCGTCGGCGATCTCCGTCGACGGCCCGACCGCCAGCGGAGGCCGGGGGTTGCTGCGCGCGGTGCTCGCCGCGGGTGCCGGGATCGTCCCGGTCGTCGCCCTGTTCACGGTCGCCCCGCGACTCGCCGAGTCGTGGCTCGGACAGCCCACCGCGACGGGATGGCTGACGGGCCTCGTCTTCGTCGGCGGCGCCGCGGGCTTCGTCGCCGCCAACCGCAACGTGCCGGCCGAGGTCGGACTGGTGACCGCGAGCGCCGGACTGCTGGTGGCGGCGAACGGGGGATGGCAGATCGGCCTGGTGGCCGTCGGGTTCGGGGCCGGGACGGCCTACCTCGGACTACAGACACGCCTGCAGCACCTCGCCGGTGATCCCTCCCAGTTCGCCGCGGCATTCGCCCTGCTCAAGGGCTGCGCCGCGGCGGCCACGTTCGCCGGCCCGGCCGTCTTCGCCGCGTCCGGCGGGAACGGCCTCCTGCTGTTCGGTGCCGTGATCGCCGCGGTGTCGGCGGTCGTGGCTGTCGGCCCTCGACGGATCGTGCAGGAGGCCATCCGGGCGGTCGTCGTCCTCGCCGTGCGGATCCGGGTCGAGGGAGTTCCAACCGCCGGTCCAGCAGTGGTCGTGTCCAACCACCCGAACGCGCTCGACGGGGTGGTCTCCAAAGCGGTCGACCGGTCGCTGCGACCGGTTGCACGCTGGCAACGCCATCCGCTGGCCAGGCTCGGGATCTGGATCGGTGACTGCGTGGTCACGACCGCACGGACCAGACGGTCCCACCGTCCCGCGTACGAAGAAGCCGTTGAGCACCTGCAGGCCGGGGGCAGGATCTGGCTGGCGCCGGAGGGCGGGGCACACCCGGACCGCGACCTACGGCCTCCCCGCACCGGCGCGGTCCGCATGGCCCACGCCGCGCAGGTCCCGGTACAGACCCTCGGGATCGTCCACGAGCGGCACCCCGGCCCCCGCCTGGCAGAGTGGCGTCCGTGGCGGCGTCCCACCGTCACGCTGCGCTGGGGTGGTTCACTACGCACGCACGGCAACATCGAGACGGACAACGACCGCATGATGAGCGCGCTCGCCGCAGCCTCCGGGATGCGCTGGACATCCGCTGAGGAGGTGGCGGCGTGAACCGACCCGGTCCGACCGCGGGCTTGATCGGTGACGCCGTCCGGTTCCTCCGCGTGTTCGGGGTCGTCGCCGCCGCGTGGACCAGCCTCCTCGCCGCCGTCGCACCGTCGGTCGACCGGCCGGCGGTCCTGCTGACCGGACTCGCGGCCCTGTGGGCATGGTCCCTGGTCTCCCTACGGCTGCCTGCCGGAGCCGGGTGGTGGGCCGGCTGGCTCGCCGCGGGCATCCTCACCCAACTGCTCGGACCCATCGCCGGAACCGACGGCTGGTCCCTGGCCGGCGGCGCCCCGTTCGTCTCCCTGGCCGGCGCAGCGCTCACCGGACGCCGCCCCCCGGTCGCCCTCACGGCGACCATCCTCTCTGCCGCAGCGGTCGCACGTGGCCTGCTCGACTCCCAGCTCGCGACCAGCCTCGTCACCGTCCTGATCTTCGCCTTCGGCGGGCTCGCGCTGGCGTGGCTGGTCCGCATCGTGCGCCGGGGAGAGACCGAACGGGAGCAGCTCCGCCAGCAGGTCATCACCGCCGAGACCCAACGGGCCGTCGCGACCGAGCGCAACGAGGCCGCCGCCCGCCTCCACGACTCCGTGCTGCAATCCCTCGCCGCCATCCAACAGGCCGATGACCTCGACCGCGCGAAGAACCTCGCGAGGGAGACATCGGGAGAGCTCCGATCTTGGTTGCGACACCGCAACACCACGACCGGCACCTTCCGGGAAGCGCTCGAGGAGGCATGCCGAACGGCCGCCAGCGACAACGACGTCACCGTGTCGGTCGCCGGGCACCGGCCCATGGACGAGCCCGCCACTCTGCTGGTGGCCGCTGCCGCCGAAGCCGTCCGGAACGCCGAAGCCCACGGCGCACCACCCATCCGCATCTACGCCGAGACGACCGACGGAGCAACCACCGTGTGGGTCGCCGACCGTGGACGAGGATTCGACCTCGACCGCGTACCGGCCGACCGCATGGGCATCCGCGACTCGATCCTCGGCCGCCTCGACCGTGCCGGTGGCCATGCCCACATCAGGAGCGGGCCCGAGGGCACCGAATGGACCCTCACCATCCCAGCGCCGAGCTGAGCCAGACGCCCACCCCCTCCATCGCACTGGGATCGGGCGCCCCGAAACCGACCGCGGTCGCCAGAACTCCCGGCCCTGCGCGACAATCTCCCCGAAGCAGCCTTCACCGGCGGCCAGTGAGCGTCGACAACCGAGGCGGCACCGCATGGACACAGAGAGGTCAGACCCCGATGAGGACCTGGATGAGGCACTCGGTGCGTGTGCTGATGGTCGTGTTCGGGCTCGCCCTGACCGTGGCGGGCCCCGCCGATGGCGAGTGGGCGGTCACCGCCACTGGGGTCGGTCTGATCGTCGGCGCCGCGATCTGGTGGTTCGTCGACCGACCCTCCGACGCCCCGCCCACCACCACCGCACCCGTCAACACCGCGCTGGGCACCGTCGAGCACGGCCTGATGTATCCCATCCCGGCCCGCAAGCGGTGGGCGTTGGCCGTCGGCGGCCCCGTCTTCGGCGCGATCTTTGTCGTGATGGCCCCAGCGATGCGGGCCGACGGCGAGGCTCTGTGGTGGTTCGCCGGAGGCTTCGGCCTGCTGATGCTCGTCGGGACCCCGTGGCTGATCAAGCTGGCCCGCAACCCCTCCTACCTGGCCGCCAGCCGCTCCGGCATCACCTACCACGGTGCCCGACGCACCACCACGACCCGCTGGGAGGACATCGCGGCCATCGAACTGTTCGAGATCCGTCACGCGCGCGGCGGACGAACCCGGATGCTCGGCGTCGCCTGCGATCCTGACCGCATCCATGGTCTCAGCGGCTGGCAGCAGAAGATGGGCGGCTGGGGGATGCGCTCCTACGGGTACACCCAGAGCTGGCCGACCTGGCAGTTCGACGCCGACCCCGAGGACATGGCCGATCGCCTCAACGGCTACCTCGCCGACCCGGACACTCGGCACGATCTCGACACCATCACCCACGAACACCCGACGGCCGCCATGTAGGAGCGGGCTTCGAGGCCCTCCTGCCTGCCCGCTGACGACCCCGGGCAGGTCGTAGGCAACAGCGGGCGAAGGGGGATCGTGCCGGACGGCCGGTGAGTTCGTGTGGGAGTTCGTGTGGGGGGTTGATGTTTCGCTGGAGGTGGCGTAGACCATCCACTGCAGGATCCTACGTCTGCTCCGGCGCCTGCCGGGACGGTGGACGCGAACGGCTGCTCCGGACCTGCCGTGATCGGAGGCGGAGATGGTTGACGTGGCGACGCTGGGTGAGCAGGTTCGGGGCGAGGTGCTGACCTCGGGCGACGAGGGGTACGAGGACGCCCGTCGGGTGTACAACGCGATGCACGATCGGCGTCCCGAGATCGTGGTCCAGGTCGTGGACGAGGCGGATGTGATCGCGGCGGTCCGGTTCGCGCGCGACAACGACCTGGAACTGGCCGTACGGGGCGGCGGTCACAGCGTTCCGGGGTACGGCACGTCCGACGGCGGTCTGGTGATCGACCTGGCACGCATCCGCTTCGCGCTGGTGGACCCGGAGGGTCCGACCGTCCGGATGGGCGGCGGTGCGGTGCTGGGCGACATGGACCATGCGACCTACACGTACGGTCTGGCCACTCCGGCCGGGTTCAACTCCACGACCGGGATCGGCGGGTTGACACTCGGCGGCGGGATCGGCGCGTACCTGAGCCGCAAGTACGGCCTGACCTGCGACAACCTGATCTCCGCGGACGTGGTCACCGCGGACGGCCAGCGTGTGACGGCCAGCGCGGACGAGAACCAGGACCTCTTCTGGGCGCTGCGCGGTGGTGGCGGCAACTTCGGGATCGTCACCTCGTTCCAGTACCGACTGCACGACCTGCCCGGTTTCTACGGCGGGCCGATCTTCTTCGAGTTGGACGCCGCTCCAGACGTGATGCGTACCTTCCGCGACTACACCCCCGATGCACCGCGCGAACTGGGTGGTTTCGTGGGCTTCCACATCGCCCCTCCGCTGCCGTTCATCCCCGAGGACCGTCACGGCGACACCCTGTTCGCCGCCGTGGTGTCCTGGTGCGGCCCGGAAGACCAGGCCGAACAGATGCTCGAGCCACTTCGGGACGCCGGTCCGGTCGTTGCCGAACACGTCGGTCCAGTGCCGTACCCGGCCCTTCAGAGCGCGTTCGACCCCCTGCTGCCACCGGGGTTGCAGCACTACTGGAAGTCAGACTTCGTCGCAGAACTGACCGATGCGGCGATCGACGTGCACATGCAACACGGACCGCAGGTGCCCTCCGTGCACACCGCCGTGCACCTGTACCTGGTCGACGGCGCGGTCCACGACGTCGACGTCGACGACACCGCCTTCCCTGTGCGTGACGCCCATCTCTCACTCAACATCGCCGGCATCTGGCCCGACCCCGAAGACAACGACGCCAACAT
>CAZHZQ010000116.1:0-2698 GCA_964537235.1 uncultured Actinomycetota bacterium
CTGATCGACGAGCTGTCCACCGGCGACGCGCCCACCGCACCCTGATGGCCGACGATCGGCGGTTGGTACGTACTGATTTGCCTACATGCTCATCATCCCGGATAATGTATGGAAATTCTTACATCGCGGGAAGGATCGGAGATGTATGGAGATCAAGACCACGGCGTTGAGTGGGTGGTGCCGGATCCGGCAGCACTCGGACGTGCTGTGAAGCACTTCCGCCACCAGGCGGACGTGACGCAGGCGGAACTCGCCGGTTCCGCCGGGCTGCACCGTCCGTACCTTTCGGCGCTCGAGAACGGTCACGCCACGGAGCAGACGCAACGCCTGTTCCGGGTCCTGCGGCGGCTCGGGCTGGAACTGGTCGTCCGCCCGCGCAAGAACGTCTGATGGCCGGTCCCGAACCCCTCGACGTGTGGCTGTACGGCACCCGCGTGGCGAGGGTCGAGGAGGCGCGCATAGGCAAGTTCAGGCTGTCGTACACCGACGAGGCCTTCGATCGGTTCCAGGTCGGACGTCCGCTGTTGTCGGTGTCGCTTCCGCTCGAGCCCGGCACGACCCACCCCCCAGGTCGGACGGGCCCGTTCCTGGAGGGGCTGCTTCCCGAGGGCGAGGCCAGGTCGACGCTCGAGGAACGGTTCGGGCTGCGTCGCGGCGACACGTACGGGTTGCTGTCGGAGATCGGCCGCGACTGCGCCGGCGCAGTCGTGATCGTCCCCGCGGGCCATCCGCACCCGGAAGTTCACAGCGGCGACCCCGAGCCGATCGACGGCGACGAGCTCGCTCGGGAGATCCGGGCGCTGCCGGAGCGACCACTCGGAGCCGACGACCGCGTACGCGTATCGCTGGCTGGGCAACAGGGCAAGCTGCTGCTCGTAGGCCTCGGGGACGGAGGCTGGGCGCGACCGCTCCACGGGTACCCGTCGACCCACATCCTCAAGCCCGAGGATCCCCGCTTCCCGGGCATGGCCGCCAACGAGGCGCTGTGCATGCGGATCGCGAAGCACGTCGGACTCACCAGCGCCGACGTGGAAGTGCTCGACGTCGACGGGACAGCCGTGATCGCCGTTGAGCGCTACGACCGACGTCGGGCGCCCGACGGAACCATCGAGCGGATCCACCAGGAGGACGTCTGCCAGGCGCTCGCGGTCGACGTTGGAGCCGGGCGGCGTCGCAAGTACGAGGACGACGGCGGGCCGTCGTTCGCGGACGTCGCGGCGATCCTGGAGGTCCACGCAGCCGACGGGCCCGACCAGGCAGCCCGTCTGGCACAGGTGGCCGCCCTCACGGTCGCCGTCGGCAACGCCGACGCCCACGGCAAGAACCTCTCCCTGCTCCAACCGCCCGACACTGCACTGCGGCTCGCCCCCCTCTACGACATCGCATCCACCGTCCACTGCCCACGAACACCGGGCGGCCGCGACGTATCGACCTCGCTCGCCATGAGCATCAACGACCGCACCGACGTCAACGACGTCACCGCAGCCGACATCGTCGCAGAGGCAACACGGTGGACACCTGACCCGAACCTGACCGAGGACGACCTCGCCGAGTTCTTCGATGAGATCCTGGACGCCGTCCACGCGGCGGCGCAGCAGACCCCCGAAGCCGACGGCGGACTCGCGGAGCGCATGGCCACACGAACAGCCGATCTCCGGAACGGCAACTCCGCCGGGGGCGATGCCGGGCCCTGACGGCCTGTTCGGTGTTCGGTTATAATCGAACATATGCGAACGTCGTCGCTGGAGATGGAACGAGCGGCTTTGGAGGCCCTGAGGGCGGCCGGTGATGAGGTCGGTCTCTTCGTGGAGGATTGTTCCGAGCCTGGTTCCGATGTGACGGTGGTGTCGCCCGATGGGCAGCGCTGGCATTTCGAGATGAAGGCCCGGGCGGTGGCCGCCCCTTTCCCGGACCGGTCCCGTGATGACGCCCGGTTGGTTGTGGTTGCGGATGTCGTGAGCGATCGGGTGGCTGACGCTCTCCGGGACCAGCAGGTGAGCTGGCTGGATCGTCGCGGTCGGCTGCGGCTGCAGGCCCCCGGGTTGCTGGTCGACACCGACGTGTCTGCGCAGCCGCGCCGGCCAGATGAGGAAGGCGACGTGCCGGGTGACCCGTTCGGTCGCGGTCGGGCAACCATCGAGGTGGCTGTTGGGCTGCTGCTCACCCCGGACGAACCGCCGGGGATCCGAGAGCTCGCCCGCGAGGTCGGCATGTCTGCCTCGACGGTGTCGCATGCCCGCACCCGTCTGCAGCGAGCCTCGCTGGTCACCGATGAAGGGACTCCTCTCCTGCCGGAGTTGTTCTGGGAGTTGGGCGGCCGGTGGCGGCCGCGCTGGTTCCCGTTGGCGAGCGATCCGGACTCGGGCCTGCCTGCCACCGATGCCTACGTCGAGGGCCGGTGGGTCGCCACCGGCGACGTCGCCGCGGCGATGTATGGCGCACCCCTTGCGGTCACATCGGCTGTGCCCGGCCGCTATTACGTGGACAGTCCGACGGAGCTGCGCCGGGCACGCCAAGCGATCGGCGACGCGGATGCGCTCGAGGCCGGCTGTCACGTCGCCGTCGCACCGTCGAGACTCGTCCACACCCGACTCGTCCACACCCGCGCCGACACGGCCGCGGAGTCGATGGCGGCACCGTGGAAGGCCGGACCGATCGCCCCCTACGTCGTCGTCGCTCTTGATCTTGCCACCGATCC
>CAZHZQ010000116.1:2798-8197 GCA_964537235.1 uncultured Actinomycetota bacterium
GTCTCGCTCCGACGGCGGATCTCCTCACCGATCACCACGTCGTCCATCAGGTCCAGCAGCTCGGTCGCAAGCTCAGCCGGCATGATGGCTGCCTCCGCCTTGCGGTGTGCGCCGTAGAAGTGGACTGGCGCATCAGCACCCGCTTCACGGGCCTCGCGCAGGAAGTCAGAGAGGTGTTCCCGTGCCTCCCGCGTGGAGAGCACTCCTTCGGGGACATCCGACATTCTCCGTGTTCGTGTTCACGTACGTGTACACGTTCTACGGTTACCGGGCAGGCTGTCGGACGCAACCAGGCGCCACCGGACGAGACACCGACTGACCCATCCCCGTCCGTCAGCAGGCGCTGCCGTCCAGATCGTCGAGCCGGTCGGCGACCGCGCCGCTGATCACGCGCGTCGATCCGACGAGCAGCAGGTCCACGACCGGCGAGCCGCAGTGGCTGACCGCGTCCTCGGTCGCCGCCGGCACACCGTCGGGCTCGACGAGGAGCAGCGGGGCGTCCAGGTCCGAGGCGAGGCCGGCGGCCGCGAGCCCGTACGCCCAGCCGTCGGCGCGGAACCCGTCGATGATGATGAAGTCCCGCCGGCCCGTCATCGGCGCGCCCCACAGGTCACGGGCGATCGCGACGGCCGTGAAGTCCCGCGCCGGTCCGGCCACGCGCCGAGGCGACGGGACCGCGTCCTCGACCGCGTCCGACAGGGCGGCCGTTCCTCCGAACAGGATCGTCTCGGAGGGACGGGCCTCCGCCAGCCATCCGGCCGTGGGCCCGCTCAGCGCCTCGGTGGTGCTGAGGACGACGGGCACGCCGGCCTCGGCCGCCCACGCCCCGCCCGTGACGGAGTCCGCCCAGCCGGCGGTGGGGTTGTCGTCGGTGCCGTAGGCCCGGGCCAGCGCCACCCGGTCCTCGCCCGGGTGCAGGCGACGGACCTGATCGGCGACCTCCAGGGCCGTCTCGAGGCGGCTCGGCCCGAACAGGCGGCGCACGTCATAGCCGGCCGAGGACAGCTCGTCCTCGACGTCCTGACTGACGGCCGCGGTGCCACCCAGGATGTAGACGGTGCCCCCGCCGGGCAGCGCCCGGTCGATCTCCTGCCGGGTGGCCGGGGCGAGCTGCTCGGTCGGGGTCAGCAGCAGCGGTCCCCGGTCGGTCAGCGCCGCGCCGGCCAGCGAGTCCGCGAAGGTGTCCACGCGCGACAGCACCACGTGACCGGCGGCGTCGTGCGCGAACCGGGAGCGGCTCATCTCGACGGCGGCCGCGATCGGAGCGCCGTGGTCGACCCGTTCGGTGGACGACGGGTCACCGTCGAGCCTCACACCGGGCATGACCTGGTTCGAGGTGGCTCCCGGGCCGGTGCCGGCGCTGTTGGTCGCGGTGACCGTGAACCGGTAGGTCGTGCCATTGGTCAGCCCGGTGATCGTCGCGGTCCGCTTCGACCCGCCCACCGTGGCGGTCTTCCCGCCGGGGCTCGACGTCACCGTGTAGGAGGTGATCGCGCTGCCTCCGTCGTCGGCGGGAGCCGTCCACTCCACCGTGGCCTGCCGGTCGCCGGCGGTGGCCGAGACGTCGGCCGGGGCGCCGGGCGGCTCCACGATCTTCGTGGTGGTCGTCACGGTGTTGGCCGTGGGGTCCGCCTGGTCGCTGCTGGCGTCCGCGGTGGCCTTCGCCGCCGACGCGCGGGTCGCGGCCGTGGCCTCGACCTCGACCGTGGCCGTCGATCCGGAGGTGAGGGTGCCGACGTCGCAGGTGACCTCCGGTGAGGTCGACGAGACGGTGCACGATCCTGCGGTGACCGTCGGGGAGGAGACCTCGGACGGCAGATCCAGCGTCAGCGTCGTCCCCGTCGCGTCGTCGGGTCCGTCGTTGGTGACGGTGGTCGTGTAGGTGACCGTGTCTCCGACGGCGACGGGATCCGGGGTGTCTGCAAGGGTCAGCGACAGGTCCGCCTCGCCGGCGACGACCTCGATCGAGACGGTGGCGGTGTCCGACGCGGCCCCGTCGTCGACGGTGAAGTCGAAGCTGTCAGCGCCGCTGTAGCCGGAGTCCGGCGTGTAGGTGAGGTCCGGGGCGGTTCCGGACAGCGTCCCGTGGGAGGGCGGGGTCTCGACGGCGTAGTCGAGCACGTCGTCGTCCGCGTCGGTCGCCTCGAGGGCGATGTCCACGGCGGTGTCCGTCTGCGTCTCGATCGTGGCCGACGATGCCACCGGGGCGCTGTTGGACCCGTCCTTGCCCTTCACGAGGGTGATCGGGAACGCCACGACCCGACCCTCGCCGTCGGTCAGCTTGAGGCGAGCGTGGCGGACCGCGTTCTCCCCCAGCGCACGGACGTTGGCCGCGATCTCGAAGCTGGTGGTGCCGTCGGCTGCCACCTCGATGGAGGACGGCACCTCGAGCTTGACCCCGGCCGGCTCGACGACGCTGGTCGTCCAGGTGCTGGCGGAGGGCAGGTGGCTGCGGACGGTGCGCTGGACGCGGAGGGTGCCGTCGGCGGCCGGGTGGTACAGGCTCGGGTGGTTGGCGTCCCACAGCCGGTCCTGGAGGGTGTCGTAGTCGGCGGCGGACTCGTCGAACGTCAGTCCCGGGTCGCCGGCGACGGTCAGGTCGATGCGGCCGGTCCCCCGGTCGAACGCGGTGGTCCCGACGCCGTCGTGGTTCGTGACCTCACCGGTCGCGGTGGTCATGAGCGCCGACCGGATCCGTCCCGGCGTCCAGTCCGGATGGAGCTGGGTGAGCAGCGCGGCCGCACCGGCGGTCATGGGGCCGGACATGGAGGTGCCGGAGGCGATCGCGAAGTCCCCGCCCTCCGGGTGGAAGGAGTGGTTGGGTGCCGGGGTGTAGCCGGCGAGGATCTCGACGCCCGGGGCGGTCACGTCGGGCTTGCTGATGCCCAGCGTCTGCCCGCTGCCTCCTCGGGAGCTGAACCACGCCATGACGTCGCCCTGCCGCGTGAGGCTGCCCGACCCGCCCGGGAACGTCCCGGTGACGCCGGCGTGGGCGTCGAGGAAGTCGATGAGGTCCTCGCCTGCGGCGGCATCGAGGTGGATGGACGGGACCGCGTGGAGGTCGGGGTTGGTGCCCGCGAAACCTCCAAAGACGTTGTACAGGAGCATCCCACCCCCGCCGGCGGCTTCGACCGCGGCGCTCTTGGCCACGCGGGGGATGCTCCCGCGGCGGCACGCGACGATCTCGCCGCTGAACTCGTTCGGCGACCAGACTCCCTCCTCGCACAGCTCGTTGCCGTGATCGGCGGCGTCCACCACGGCGGTCGGGGTGCTGATGCCCTCGGTGATCGACGCGCCGGTGAGTTCGAGCGTCGTCGTGGTGCCCACCCCCGTCAGACTGATGGTCGAGGAGAACCAGCGGTCGTGGGTGGACGCGCCCACGGTCAAGGTCCAGGGACCTCGGTGGGAGACGGTGTCGGCCGTCGGTCCGCTGTTGCCGGCGGAGGCTGCGGTCAGCACCCCAGCGGCGTAGGCGTCCTGGAACGCCTGCTCGACCGGATCGCTGTAGGGGTCGGTACCCCCGCCGATCGAGAAGTTGATGACGTCGACCCCGTCGAGGACGGCCTGCTGGACCGCGTCGACGGCGTCGCCCTGGTAGCAGACCGCCGTGCCGCTGTCGGCCTCCGTCCCGCAGACCTTGTACGCGATCACGTGCGCGCGCGGCGCGATGCCGCTGACGGTGGCGAGCGAGTGGCCTCCCATGACAGCGTCGACCTCGCGGTTGCCGGCCGCCGTCGAGGCGGTGTGCGTGCCGTGGCCGTCGTTGTCGCGGGCGGACTCGAAGTTGCCGGTGTCGTCGTGGACGCCCGCCGAGACCTGGGAGTCCCACTGCGACATGAACCGGTAGGCGCCGACGAGCTTGTCGTTGCAGGTGAAGTCCGGGTCGTCGGGGTCCGAGCTGCCGAAGTCGCAACCCCGAGTGCCACCGCCGGGAGGTGGAGGCGGCGTCGGGTAGGCCTCCCCCGTCGGGTCCGGGTCGCTGAACGAGGCGTGCTCGGGCCAGATGCCGGTGTCGAGCACGCCGACGATGACGCCCTCTCCGGCGTCGCCCTGGCCGCCGAGGTCGGACCACGCGGTCGGGGCGCCGATGAAGCCCGGGGCGCGGTCGGTCGTGACGGGGCGTGGCTCGTCGAGGGTCACGGAGGTCACGCCCGGCATCCGCCGCAGGACGTCGACGCGGTCGGCGGGGACCTGCGCGGCGACACCTCCGAGGACGACGTCGAACCGGCGGGTGACGGCGGCACCGGGAACGAGTGAGCCGAGCTCGCGTTCGAAGCGGTCGAACCGGCCGTCCAGGTGGGCGAGGTACCGGCGGCTGTCGGCCGAGGTCGGGTCGACGCGTCGCCGTCCGGTCGCCTCGGGACTGGTGGGCGCGAGGCCGGGGAGACCGCCCCGGTAGGAGGCCAGCGGGGCGTCCTCCAGCTGGACGATGACGGGGACGAGCGGGGCGTCGGATGCCTGTGCGGCCTGCGTGGGCTGGGGGTGTGCGTGCTGGGCAAGCGGGGCGTGTGCCGGCTGGGCCTGTGCGGGCTGGGCCTGTGCTGGCTGGGGGAGCAGGCCGGCGACCAGGAGGGTCGCGGCAAGGGTCGCGAAGCCACGCCGAAGCGTGAGAAGCAGGGGCACGGTGGCTCCTCGCCCGCACGGAGCGCGCGGGCCTACAGACAGGTGGTTCAACTCACCCCTGTGTTTCGACGCATGTCCGCGTCGGCTTGACCGTCAGCCCCCGGTGATGGGACAGGTCTGCCTCGGTCCCTGGGCGTCGCCGTACCCGGCCGCGAAGGCGGTCAGGACGTCGGTGTCGAGCTCCTCGAGCGACATCCGGTGACGGAACGCGGTCGCGACGACCGGGGCGTCGATCCGCGCGTTCGGGGCGACGAGCAGGTGCGACAGGTACCCCTTGGCCCAGTCCGCGAGCCGGTCGACCTGTTCGTCGCCGAGTGCGGACGGCCGGTACTGCACGATCACGCCGCCCTCCAGGATCGTGGCGACCTGGTGCGCCGGTGGGACCGGTTCGGTGCGGATGCCGCACGTCGGTTCGGCATCGCTGACGCCGGACGTCGGCGCGGAGGCGTCGGGGATCCCCGCCGTGACCTCGGGCTGAGGCTCGACGCGATCGCCCAGCAGCGTGCGGGCGGCGCGCGGTTCGTCGGAGCGGCCGAACCAGAGGCCCGCGAGGAACATCATCGCGACGATGGCGAGCACCGCGACCGCGAGCCACTTGCCCTGCCGCAGGAGCGTCCTGCCCACGGAGGGCTGGTCGCCACGCAGCTCCCTGAGGCGCTGGGCGTGGATCTCCTCGAGGTCGCCCTCGTCCGGTTCCTCCTCGAGCTGTTGGAGCTCACGGAACCGGTCGGCGGCCGGCCGCTCGTGATCCCGAGCCAGTTCGCGAGCGCGCTCGG
>CAZHZQ010000117.1:0-5438 GCA_964537235.1 uncultured Actinomycetota bacterium
TAGCGGATCAGGTCGGCATCGGCACCCTCGAGGACCACCAGGTCGATGTCCTGGTCGGTCGAGGCGTCGATCTCGGCCCGGCCCGTGACGATCCGCCCCACGATCAGGTCCGGTCCGACCGCCCGGCGGGCGTGGTCCGCGTCCACGTCGGGCGGTCCCACCACCACGCCGTCGGCCCCGACCTGCAGGGCGAGACCCGGGAGGCGGTCCACGAGGAACAGCGCCGCCGCGCGATCACAGACCCGACGGAACGTGTCCGCTGCCGTCCGGAGAGCGTCCTCACCCGCGCGGTCGTCCCGGAGGCGGCAGATGTCGGCACTGGCACCGGTGACGGCGGTGAGCACCTGCGCGAGGTCGTCCGGGCGGGTGCCGACGACCACCTGCACACGCGCATCGTCGAGTCGGGCCAGTCGACGCGCCCCGGCCGGCGAGACGCTGGGGATCCCACTCACGGGTCACCTCCCACGGCACCCCTCACGGTACGTCCGTCCGGTCGTCGTCGTCAGGCGGCTCCGATCGGACCTGGGGCGGCAGCAGACCGACGTCGCCACCCGCCAACCGGTCGCCACGGTCCCCGGCACGCAGCATGCCACGCAGCGCCGACGCGCTGATGACCAGCACGGTCCCGACCACCAGCAGGAGCGCGCCGACGCCCACCCACAGCAGGACGCCGGTACCGGACACCTCCCCCGTCGCGCCCGCCGTGACCCCGATGCCGAGGATGCTGACAGCCGCCGCGCCGATCAGCACCCGGACCAGGCGACGACCGATGCGTCGCCAGTCCAGCAGGTCCCGGTCCATCACCAGCCTCCCCACACCAGCCCTACAGGTCGAGATCGCCGAGATCGAACCGCAACCGGCCCAGCGTCCGGGAGATCTCGGCCCGGACCGCCTGCTCGTCCCGTGCGAGCTTCACGTCGCTGCGTGGGTACAGCTCCTGGAAGGAGGTCTCACCCGCCCCGATCTGCATCCCGCGCTCCAAGACGTACTCCCCCAGGTCGAACGACCACGTGAACACGATGCCGTCGTCGAACTCGTGCACATCGAACGTGAGGTGCCGGTTCCACTCGAGGGACCACTGGCGTCCTCCACGGCGCGTTCGGCCCTGGTCCACGAAACCGGTCTCGCGCATCGCCGAGGCGAACGTGGCGGCGTCCATCACGTGCGCTCCTCACCTCCACCCGGTCGGCCGCCAGCGTACGAGGGTTCGGCGGTCCTGCGGGCGACCTGCTCTACCATGCCAGCCGTGCCCACACCCTCCCCTCCCGCGCGCGCGGGTGCGTCGTGACCGACACGCCCGCCTCCACGGCGACCCGTCTCGGCGGGCGCTACCGGATCCTGTCCGAGATCGCGCGGGGCGGCATGGCGACCGTCTTCCGGGCCGTCGACGAGGTCCTCGAGCGCGAGGTCGCGGTCAAGGTGCTGCACCACCACCTCGCCTCCGACGACGTGTTCCTCGACCGGTTCCTGCGCGAGGCACGGGCGGCGGCCGCGCTGTCCCACCCGAACGTGGTGTCCGTCTTCGACTGGGGACAGGACGTCCACGACGACCAGGTCGAGGCCTACCTCGTGATGGAGCTCGTGGACGGGCCGAGCCTCCGTGACGTGCTGCGTGCCCGTCGACGCCTGGAGCCCGCCGAGCTCGTCGCGGTGCTCGCTCCCGCCGCCGACGGCGTGGCTGCGGCGCACGACCGGGGGCTGGTCCACCGCGACATCAAGCCCGAGAACATCCTGGTCTCCCCCGACGGCGGCGTGAAGGTCACCGACTTCGGGCTCGCCCGTGCCGCCGCTGCCAGCACGCAGACGTTCGGTCCCGGCTGGATCGTCGGATCGCCCCACTACCTGGCCCCCGAGGCCGTCCGTGAGGAACGACTGGACGGGCGGGCGGACGTCTACGCCCTGGGGGTCGTGGCCTTCGAGTGCCTGACCGGGGCGCCGCCGTTCGAGTCGGACACGGCGCTCGGCACCGCGATGCGTCACACCACCGAGCAGGTCCCCGCGCCCTCGCGGGGCGGCGACGTGTCCGCGGACCTCGACGACGTCGTCACGCGCGCGACCGACCCCGACCCCGAGCACCGGTTCGCGGACGCCGCCGGTGTCGCGGCGGCGCTGCGCACCGCGGTGACGGCCGGCGAGCTGCCGGTCGTGGCTCCGGGACCGCGCGACACGGTCGTGATCCCCAACGCCGACGTCGACACCGTCGTACCCCAGCCGGGCGCGGACACCGAGGACGACGAGCCGCAGCCCCGGCCGCGGCGCAAGCGCGTGCGCTGGGGACGTCGGGTGCTGCTCCCCCTCCTGATCGTCGCCGCGGTGCTGGGCGGCGGGTACGTGGCCTGGAGCGAGCTGATCGCCCCGATGACGGATGTGCCGTCGGTCGTCGACCAGCCCGAGGAGCAGGCGCTGCAGACGCTGCGCGAGGCCGGCTTCGACCCGGTGACCGCCGACGAGGAGGTCCTCACCACCGAGGTCCCTGTCGGACACGTCGTCTCCCAGGACCCCGGGGGCGACACCCAGGCGCGGGTCGGGAGCGCCGTGACGATCAAGCTGTCCGCCGGCCCACCGATGGTCGAGGGCGGCGTCCCCGACGTCACCGGTCACCCGGCGGACGAGGCGGTCGCCGAGCTCGGGGACGCCGGCTTGGAGGTCGAACGGGTCGAGGAGCACCACGAGGAGGTCCCCGCCGACCACGTGATCCGCACGGAACCTCCACCGGACACCGAGATCGAGGAGGCCGCCACGGTCACGATGGTGGTCAGCCTGGGACGCCAGCCGATCGACGTCCCCAACGTCGTCGGCTCCTCCGAGGCCGCCGCGTTCGAGGCGATCACGGTCGCCGAGCTTGACCCGGAGGTCACCGCACGCGAGTTCAGCGCCGAGGTCCCCGAGGGCGTCGTGATCGCGCAGGACCCGGCTGCCGGCGAGACGCTGTTCCGCGGTGACACCGTCGCGCTCACCATCTCCGAGGGGCCGCCCCCCTTCCCGATGCCCGACGTCGAGAGCATGCAGCGCGAACGCGCGCTCGGGATCCTGCAGGGCAAGGGGCTCGAGGTCGTCGTCAGGGAACAGGACCGCGTCCTGGGCTTCGGCGGCCCCAAGGACACCGTCGCCAAGCAGGAGCCCGAACGAGGCACGACCGTCCGGGCCGGCGACACCGTCACGATCTACGTCTGGCAGTGAGCTCGGCCGTCACCGACGGCAGGTCCGCGCAGCGCCGCTGGACGCTCGCGCTGGTCGCGGTCACGTTCGTGTGGGGCGCGACCTTCGTGGTCGTCCAGGAGGCGGTCGACCGGTTGCCGGTCTTCTCGTTCAACGCGTGGCGCTTCGCGATCGCGGCACTCGCGCTGGGGCTCATGGTCCGCCATCAGCTCCCGAGCCTGGGGAGGACCGGCCTGCTCCGGGGCGTGGTCCTCGGCACCGCCCTGTGGGTCGCCTACGCGTTCCAGACCTTCGGGCTCACCCTCACCACCGCCCCGAAGGCCGGGTTCATCACCGGGATGGTCGTGGTGCTCGCCCCGCTGTTCCAGGCGCTGCTGCTGCGCCGCGTCCCGGGGCGTCCCGCGTTGATCGGCGCGGGGGCGGCCACCGCCGGGCTCGCCCTGTTGACCCTCGAGGGTTCGCTGGTCCCCTCGACCGGTGACCTGCTCGTGCTGCTGTGCGCCGTCTCGTTCGCGCTGCACCTCGTCGGACTGGGGGCATGGTCTCGCCAGCATCCCACCGGGGCGCTGGCGGCGGTCCAACTCGGCACGGCGGCGTTCCTGCACACCGCCGGAGGTGCGGTGCAGGACGTGTCCACCGCCGGCGGCTACGGCTGGTGGCCGTCCGGACCGTACGTCTGGGGGGCGTTGCTGTTCACCGCGGTGTTCGCGAGTGCCCTGGCCTTCTTCGCACAGACGGCCGCGCAGCGGGTGCTGTCGCCCACCCGCACCGCCGTGATCTTCACGATGGAGCCCGTGTTCGCGTGGCTCACCTCGTGGCTCGGGGTCCCGGTGCTGCTCGCCCTGGGGCTGTCCGGCGTGGCACCGGAGACCTTCGGGGCGCGGCAGGGCCTCGGGGCGGCGTTGATCCTCGTCGGGATGCTGTGGTCAGAGCTGCGCTCCGGCGAGCCACCCGACGTGCTCGCCGCTACCGAGACGGCGGCCCTGGCTCCCGGGCCGGCCAACCGATCAGCCCGATCTCGCTGATCGCGAGGTCGTCGTACTGCTGACCCGGGATCGCCTCGACGACCTCGACGACCACCGACGTCGTCAGCGTCGGCTCCGGGAGCGTCACCGCCTGCTCGCCCACCTGATCGGCCAGATCGACCACGTACGACGCGGCGTCGAAGCGCACCAGCACCCGTGCGGCGCGCGCGTTGTCGAAGAACGCGCGGTCGTCCTTCTGGTAGCCGTTGCGCAGCACGATCCGCTCCACCCACGACGGACCGGTCAGGTCCAGACGCAGCTGCTCGCCCTCGCCGCTGCCCTCGGCCCCCTCGTTCCAGGCCGTCGTCGGATCGCCGTCGATCGCCTGGGCGGGCTCGTAGCTGATCGACCCCTCGGGCGACAGCCGTGAGCTGGCGGACACCTGGGCGACCTGCAGCTCCTGCGGGTCGTCGGTGTACAACGCCGGTGCGAACGCCGGCCGAGCGTCTGCTGCCGTCCCCCCGTCGTCGGACCGCAACCACACGACGAGACCGATCGCGGAACCGATCAGCGCCCCGAGCACCACGACCACGACCCACGCCCGCCGCGACCGTGACCGGGTCGGGGGCAGCTCGTCCGTTCCGCCGGGCGTGGAGCGCGCCGGGGTCGGTCGGGGCGCGACGCCGGACTCGCCGGTCTCGAGGTCGTCACCGCACCGACCGCACAGCACCCGGTGGGGGCTGTTGGGGGCCCCGCACGTCGGGCACGACAGCAGCTCGGGGCCCTGCGTTGGGCCCTGCTCGGTGCCTCCCGCGGGGTCGCGCGTCGGTTCCCCCGGGGGAGGCCGGACCACGGTGTCGACCTCCGGACCTGACCGCTCCTGCCCGTCAGCGAGGTGCAACCCGCAGAAGGGACAGAAGCGCGAACCGTCGGTGACGTCGGCCTCACAGGAAGGGCACTGCAACGATCCGACCTCACGGGTCCTCGGACGCTTCGGGACACCGTCAGGGTAGAGCCGCCGTGGACAGAGCCCCGCCAGGCCCGACCGCGTGCGGGGTCTCGGCCGACGGTCACCAGGCGATCGGCGGGCGATCGGCGGGCGGTTGGCGCACGGTTGGCGCACGCTCAGGGCGCTCGGCTAGGCTTCCCCGCATGCAGCGTCCGCACGAGTTCGCGTTCTGGTTCCGGTTCTACGCCCACCGGGGCCGCGACCGCGTGCGCTGACGACGCCGCAGGAGGATCGCGAGCCCCGGGGAGCACCCGGGGCTCTCGCATGTGGAGCACGCAGTTTGAGCACAACCGTGAACACAACCG
>CAZHZQ010000117.1:5538-6641 GCA_964537235.1 uncultured Actinomycetota bacterium
CCGTGAACACAACCGCAGATGTGAGGAAGGACACCAGCATGGTGGTCGTGATGCGACACAACGCGACCGACGAGGACGTCGACAAGGTCGTCGATGCCGTGACCCGGGTCGGTGGTGAGGCCTTCGTCAGTCACGGGAAGCACCAGACGATCGTGGGGCTCGTCGGCGACCTCTCCCAGTTCTCCGAGCTGCCGCTGCACGCGTTCCCCGGTGTCGAGGACGTCATCCGCGTCTCCAAGCCCTACAAGCTCGTGAGCATCGAGACGCATCCCCGACCGTCGACCGTGACCGTCGAGGGCGTCCCCATAGGACGCGACACGTTCACGTTGATCGCCGGCCCCTGCGCGGTGGAGACCGAGGACCAGACCCGCGAGGCGGGGCGGATGGCCAAGGAGGCCGGGGCGCTGATCATGCGCGGCGGGGCGTTCAAACCCCGGACGTCGCCCTACTCGTTCCAGGGCCTCGGCGAGCGCGGCCTCGAGATCCTCGAGCGGGTCAGTGGCGAGCTGGACATCCCGGTCGTCACCGAGGTCGTCACGCCCGAGGACGTCGAGCTCGTCGCCGAGCACGCCGCGATGCTGCAGATCGGCGCCCGCAACATGCAGAACTTCCAGCTGCTCAAGGAGGTCGGGCTGTCCCGGAAGCCGGTCCTCCTCAAGCGCGGCATGACCGCCACGATCGACGAGTGGATCATGGCCGCGGAGTACGTCGCTCACACGGGCAACCTGCAGATCGTCCTGTGCGAGCGGGGTATCCGCACCTTCGAGGACGCCACGCGCAACACGCTCGACGTGTCCGCCGTGCCGGTCGTGCAGTCGCTCACGCACCTCCCGGTCATCATCGACCCGTCGCACTCGGGAGGGCACCGAGAACTGGTGCTCCCGCTGGCCCGTGCCGCGATGGCCGCCGGCGCCGACGGCCTGATCGTCGACGTCCACCCGCGCCCCGAGGTGGCGCTGTGCGACGGCCCCCAGGCGCTCGTCCGCGACGACCTGCTCACCCTCCGACAGGACGTGATGCGGTTCAGCGACCTGATGGGACGCGAGCTGCCCCAACCGTCGGGCGAGGGCCGTTCGGAGGCCTGGGGGCGATCGAACTGACCC
>CAZHZQ010000117.1:6741-8190 GCA_964537235.1 uncultured Actinomycetota bacterium
TCAGGGGCGCCGCGACCGGGTCGTCCGCTTGTTCACGGCATCGTCCACCTGGCGCCAGAGGTCGTCGCGCACCTCGTTCAGCGCATCCTTCATCTCCGGCTCACGTGACGTCGCCACGAAGCGGTCGTACCCGGCGATCCAGGTCTCGAGCACGACCTGCTGTTCGTTCGTGTCGCGCCCCTTCACGGACAGCTCCATGTCCACGGCGTCGGCGTCGAAGCGCTTCAGACGCCGGTTCAGCTTGTTCAGCCGCGACGTGATCTGATCGCGTTCGTCGTCCGCGAAGCCCGTCCCCAACCGGAGCCGTTCGAGCGTCGCCGGTCGATCCCCGTCGTTGCGGCTCGCACCCATGCCCACCTTTCCGATCGCGTGCCTCCGACCCTAGTACCTCCACCGGGGGATCCGGCGTCGTGTGCCGGACGCCGACGAGGTCGCCCGAGCGCGTCAGCCCAGGCTCCGCGCGATCGCCTCCGCCGCGCGGCGACAACCCTCCTCGTCGACGTCGAGGTGCGTGACCAGCCTGATCGTCGAGGCGTCGAAGGGGATGACCAGGATGCCGTCATCAGCCAGCGCGTCCGCGAGCTCCTCGGCGTCCACGTCTCCCGTGTCGACGTAGACCATGTTCGTCTGCACCTGTTCCAGGTCCACGGCATCGGGGGCGACCTCGAGGATGATGTCGGCCATGAGCCGGGCGTTCGCGTGGTCGTCCGCCAAGCGGTCCACGTGGTGCTCGAGGGCGTAGCTCCCCGCGGCGGCGATGATCCCCGCCTGCCGCATGGCACCGCCGAACCGGCGACGCCAACGTCGGGCGGTCTCGATCGCCTCGTGATCCCCCACGACCACCGAGCCCACCGGCGCCCCGAGCCCCTTCGACAGCGCGAACATCAACCCGTCCACCAGCGCCCCGTACACCGACGGCTCGACACCGGCGGCCGTCGCCGCGTTGAAGACACGGGCACCGTCCATGTACAGACCCACGTCGTGCTGGCGGGCCACGTCCGCCAGCCGCTCGAGCTGACCCAGCGGGTAGACGGTGCCCCCCTTGCGGTTGTGGCTCTGCTCGAGCGCGATCAACGAGGTCGGCGTGAGGTGGTAGGCGTCGGGGCGGATCGCCGCGTCGACGGTCACGGGGTCGAGGAGCCCGTCCTCCGTCGGGATCGTGCGGAACTGGACGCCGGCGAACAACGCCCCGGCGCCGTCCTCGTAGTTGACCATGTGCCCGTCGAACTCGATGATCACCTCGGTGGCCGGCCTGGCCCACGTGCGCAGACCGACCTGGTTCGCCATCACCCCGGACGGCACGAACAGCGCGGCTTCCCGTCCGAAGCGCTGCGCGGCCAGTTCCTCGAGGCGGTTCACGCTGGGGTCGTCACGATGGACGTCATCGCCGACCTCCGCCGTCGCCATCGCCCGGCGCATCCCCTCCGACGGCCTGGTCACGGTGTCGGA
>CAZHZQ010000118.1:0-8123 GCA_964537235.1 uncultured Actinomycetota bacterium
CGGCCCGGACGAGCAACGGCAGGGTGAGCACGACGAGGATCGCGTGCTCGTACACGACGACGGTGCTCGACGGGAGCTCCAGCGCCAGGCCGCGGCGGAACAAGGCGTCGCTGCCCCACAGGGCCGCGGAGACCGCGACGAGGACGAAACCGCCCGACCGCACGCTGGACCGGGACGTGTCGGGAGAGCTCACGGTGTGCTCCGGGTCGACGGCGCGGCGACTGTATGCGTCTAATACGGGAACCGTCCGGTTGCGCCGCTACTCCTAGTCCGTCGGGCCCTTCATGGAACGTTCGGTCGGTGCAGGTCGATCGCCATCTGGGAAAGGTCGTTCACCTGCCAGGGCCGTACAGGCCGAAGGCGAGACTGGGATCACCGGGGACCCAAGAGTCGTTGAACTGGGACCGGTTCCCGATCTGACGTGCACGCTCGAGTAGCTCCGATCCCAGCTCGAGTTGGCGCTGTTCCCAATCTGCCAGTGCTGACTCGAGGTCGTCTGCCGATGAGATCGCGTCGGCTAGGACCCAGGCATCTTCTGCGGCCTTCGCGGTTCCCGCGGCTGCGTGTGGCCGTACCGCGAACGCCGCATCACCCATGATCAGCACACGCCCGAAGACCATCTGTGGCACCGATATGTCGTAGATGACCTGGACGAACGGCTCGCGCGTGTCCAGTACGACCTCTGCGATCGGCGGCGCCAGGTTGGCTTCGGCGTAGTTGCGGATCTCGTTGACGTACTCGTCCCGGGCTGCTCCCGGTGGCAATGACGTGCTGTGCTGGTAGCCGGCAGAGTCAGTGAGTAGCGCGTCCAGTTCTCGTCCTGCTTCTACGTTGCGGTACCACACGAAGTTCGACAGCCGGTGGCCCGGCTCGAGGTCACCGTCCAGGCTCGGGATCGGGTAGACGAGGATGTGGCTGTCGGGGACCAGCTGATAGGTGATCGCGTCGCGAAGGCGCTCGAATGTCTCGTCGGTGAGTTCCTGTTCGGGGACGGTCCCACGCCACGCGACGTAACCGGCATATACCGGTTCGACCTCCGGCAGGAGGATGTCTCGCGCCGTGGAGGCGATGCCGTCGGCGCACACCAGCAGGTCGCAGCCGCGCGAGGTTCCATCGGCGAACCGGACCTCGACCCGCCCGTCGGCCTGGTCGAAGGACACCATCTCCTTCTCGAGGTGGTAGCGGTCATCGGCGAAGCAGCCGAGCAGCGCCCGGTAGATCGTGTTCCATGAGGAGAACCGGTAGCGCCGGTCCTCCTCGAAGCGGACGCTGCCGTCCGGATGCAGGTAGCGGACGTACGGGGTGGCCGTGCACACCTCCTCGACGTCGAGGACGTCACGTTCGACGAAGTAGCGCACGGTCTCGTCCAACACTGCGATCCCGGCTCCCCGCGCCTCGAGTTCAGCGGTGGAGCGCTCGTATACGTGAACGTCGCAGCCGATGTCGCGGAGCACGAGCGCCGCCGTCAGTCCACCCAGCGATCCGCCGACGACCGCCACCTCCAGCCCATCGGCGACCGAGGGGCGCACCTCATCCTCGGGGATCTCGGACCTCCGGGTCAGGGCTGACCGAAGGTCGCGACACTGTCGACGCGTGCCTCGAACAGGACCCGCTTCTCGTCGATCGAGGGGTCACGAAGCCCGTAGGGCGGTTCGTTGCCGGTGTACTTGGTCCAGATCCGGTCGACCTGTTCATTGGCACGGTGTCCCTCGTCAGGGTCGTCCTCGTGGATCTCGTTCTCCACTGTGCCCTTGATGCTCACCCAGTGGTACGCGTTGTCCGGATTCACGAGGATCAAAGTGAACTCCGGATTTTCGCGGATCCAAGGGGTCTTCTTGCGGTGCTCCGCGAAGTTGAGCAGAACGGTGTCACCCTCGTAGTCGAACCAGATCGGGGTAAGCGCGGGACGTCCGCTGGGCATCATCACCGCGATGACGGCTGTGACCGGGTCATCTAGAAGCTGCTTGTAGATATCAGGCAGATCCTCCAGGCTCGACGCCTGGTCGCGATCTCCCACGGTGAACTGGCCCGGCTTGGTGCCATCCGCAACGTCGAGGAACTTCGCCACTTTGAAAGACATGCTCGACTCCCTGTTCGACTCCGACTCTGTGGGCGACCATAGTCACCGCCGGACGTTGGGTACAGACCCGTAGCTATGCTGCCGTCGGGTGAGGAGGAAGCCGTGGAGCGCACCGAGTTCGATGTCATAATCGACGGCGAGTCACGCCCCGCTGCGTCCGGGGAGCGCTTCTCAACATCGGATCCCGCGACCGGAGCAGAACTAGCGACGGTCGCGAGAGGCGACGCCGACGACGTCGACGCAGCGGTCTCGGCCGCACGCTCGGCCTTCTATGGCACGTGGCGCGATGTGCCGGTGTTCGACCGCGCCCGGCACCTACGGGCGCTGTCCGATGCGGTGTCGTCGCACGCCAACGCGCTGGTCGAGATGGAGTCCCTGGACTCGGGGAAACCGCTGAGCCAGGCAAGGACCGACGTCACCGTCGCCGCGAAGTACTTTGAGTACTACGCAGGGATCGCCGACAAGATTCAAGGCGACACGATCCCTGTATCACCTGAGGTGTTCTCGTTCGCGACGCGTGAGCCCTACGGCGTCACTGGCCACATCGTCCCGTGGAACTACCCCTTGCAGATCGCGGCGCGCACGGTCGCACCATCGTTGGCTGCCGGCAACTGTGTCGTGTTGAAGCCTGCCGAGGAAACACCGATGAGCGCGGTGGTCCTGGGTGAGCTGGCCCTGGAGGCGGGTCTTCCCGCGGGGGTTGTCAACGTCGTGCCCGGTTTGGGTGAAGAGGCAGGCGCGGCCCTTGCCCGCCACCCTGGCATCGACCACCTCGCGTTCACGGGGTCGCCCGAGGTCGGCCGCCAGGTGATGCGATCCGCGGCGGACAACATCACGCCGGTATCCCTCGAGTTGGGAGGCAAGTCTCCGCACGTCGTCCTGGCCGACGCTGACATCGAGGCAGCCGTTCCGTTCATCGTCAAAGCGCTGATCCAGAACGCTGGACAGACATGTTCCGCGGGATCGCGTGTCGTCGTGGACCGGACGGTTCGTGACGACCTGGTCGATGCTGTCCGTGCTGCCTTCGATGACGTCACCATCGGGCGCGGGATCGACGATCCCGACCTCGGACCCCTCATCTCCCAACAGCAGCTGGAACGAGTCCTCGGGTACGTCGAACGGGGACGCCAGGAGGGTGCCACGCTCGTCGCCGGCGGAGACCGACTCGAGGACGACAAGCGGCCAGGCGGATACTTCGTGCCACCGACCATGTTCACCGACGTCGCACCGTCTGCCGCGATCGCTCAGGACGAGATCTTCGGGCCGGTCCTTTCTGTGCTGGACTACGACGACATCGCCCAAGGTTTGAGGATCGCCAACGACAGCCGTTTCGGGCTCGTCGCTGCCGTGTGGACTCGCGATATCGACCGGGCGCTGTGGCTGGCACGCGAACTCGAGGCCGGGCAGATCTTCATCAACACCTACGGAGCAGGCGGCGGCGTAGAGATGCCGTTCGGCGGCTGGAAGAACAGCGGGTTCGGTCGCGACAAGGGTCTCGAAGCGATCCGGGAGTACACCCAGGTCAAGACCGTTGCGGTCCGAGTCCGGCCGGAGTGAGCTACATCGATCAGTCGAGGAGTTCCACGGTGATGAAGCGGATCTCGGCGTCGCCAGCGTTCTCGAAGTCGTGGATCATCGAATCGTCGGGCGTGTTGTCCTGGAAGCTGGTGTCCCCCGTGTCGTACCGGCGAAGTTTGTACGTCCCGTCGGGAGACCGCTGCTTCCCGATGCCACCGTCCACCACGGTCCAGAAGTAGTTGCGGTCGTGCAGGTGGAACGCGCCGCGCTCCCCTGGCTGCAACCTGACCTCCCACACCCGGACCCGGTCGTTCTCGAACAGGACCGACGATCCGATCTCGCGGTTGTCCGGTGCTGCCGCGAGTTCCTTGTCGAACTCGTCGACGTCGAACGTGCCTTCCTCCAGGACCTCGGGCATGGGTGCATCTCCTTGACCGTCTATCGGCAGAGTAGTAGGCAGCTCCGAGCGGAACGTCAGTGACCGCAGCAGCCACAGACTTGTTGGAGGACGTCCGGGTCCTCGACCTGTCCCGAGTACTCGCAGGGCCCTACACCGCGTCGATCCTCGCCGAGCTCGGCGCCGACGTGATCAAGGTGGAGTCTCCGTCCGGCGATCCGGCGCGTTCCATCGGGCCGTTCGTCGATGGCCACTCCCTGTACTTCGCTTCGGTCAACTCCGGCAAGCGCGGCGTGGTGCTGGACCTGCAGACACGCGAGGGTCAACGAGACCTCCACGCGCTGCTGGGTACCACCCACATAGTGATAGAGAACTTCCTGCCCGACGTCGGCCGGCGGCTCGGCGTCACTCCGGCCGAACTGTTGGATCAGCACCCGCACCTGGTCATCGTGTCGATCTCCGGCTACGCACGAGGGTCGACACAGCAGGACCGGCCCGTCCTCGACCTGGTCGCACAGGCCGAATCCGGAATCATGTCGGTCACCGGGGAACCCGGGCGGCCGCCCGTTCGGGCCGGCGTGCCGATCGGTGACCTAGCCGCGGGGATGTGGGGCGCGATCGCTGCGCTCGGTGGCCTGGCTTCGCGACGTCGGGATGGCGCAGGACGCCACCTCGAAGTCCCTCTGTTCGACGCCACCCTCGGCCTACTGTCCTACATGGCCACTGCCGCACTCGCCGACAACGAGGACCCTCCCCGGGTCAGCTCCGGCCACCATTCCGTCGTTCCGTACGGGGCGTACCCCGTCGCCGACGGATGGATGGTGATCGCCGTGATCGGCGATCGGTTCTTCAGGCCACTGTGCGAAGCGTTGGGACTGGACGATCTCGCATCCGAAGGCGGTCTCGCGACCAACGCCGGTCGCACCGACCAGCGAGGACGCATCGACGATGCCATCGCGGTGGCGACCTCATCCAAGACCACCGAGGAACTCAGCGAGCTGCTCGAAGCGGCCGGGGTGCCTCACGCACCGGTGCGTGGACCGGTCGACGCACTGACCTCTGCGTACGTCCGGGACCAAGGCCTCGTCCAGACGGTCGACGCGACACCGCCTTACCAGGTCGTCCGCAGCCCGATACCGACCGGTCCGACCCGACGTCGCCCCGCCCCTGACCTCGGACAGCACACCACCGAGATCCTCAACGGTATCGATGGACCGGAGTCCGCCTGAGATGTCACCGACCCCACGCGAACTCGCAGAGACGATCGTCGACGCTCTCGTCGTCGCAGGCGCCGACAGCATCTTCGGCGTACCGGGCGGAGGCGCGAACCTTGAGCTCGTCGGGGCAGGCGCGGACGTCGGCATGCGTTTCATCCTGACCCATGGCGAGACCGCGGCCTGTATCGCCGCCAGCACCTACGGCCTGCTGCGGGACCAACCCGGTGCCGTCACCGTGACGCGAGGCCCAGGTGCCTCGTCCGCCATGAACGGGGTCGCCCAGGCAACCCTCGACAGATCCCCGCTGCTACTCGTCACGGACGTCGTCTCCGCGGATCAGGCTGACCGCGTCGCCCACCAGCGGTTGGACCAACGTGCCATGATGCGTCCCGCCACCAAGTGGAGCGGCACGATCGGAGCCGGGCAGCCCGACGCCGTCGCCGCAGCCGCTGTCGAACTCACCCGCACCTCACCCATGGGAGCCGTCCACCTCGACTTCGACCCGAGCGCACCCAGCGAGCAACCACCAGCCATCCCGCAGCGGTCGACTGCGCCCGACACCAGACGACTGGACGAGGCCGCACGGCTGCTGGACGACTCTCACAGGCCAGTCCTTCTGGTCGGCGCCGAGGCCTGGCCCTGGTACGACGACGTCCGGGCGTTCGTCGAAGCGACGGGATGCCCCACACTCACCACCTACCAGGCCCGCGGGCTCATCTCCGACGAGTCGCCACACATCGCCGGGATCTTCACCAACGCCACGATCGAGCGTCCGCTCGTCGAACAGGCCGACGTGATCCTCGCCGCCGGCGTCGATCCCGTCGAGCCGATCCCGGGCGACTGGACCTACACCGCCCCGCTCGTGTCGCTCATGCCCTGGTCGCCGCAGGACCGCTACTACGAACCCATCATCGAGGTCATCGGTCCCATCGGCCCCGCCCTGCAAGAACTACAGGCCCACGCGAACGCGACCGGCTGGGATAACGGCGCCGCCTCCGCGCAACGCGACACCACACTCGACCTTCTGAGGCAGCACTCGACATCTGACCTGGACCCAGCCGACCTAGTGGAGGCTCTCGAGCGCGCGCTCCCCGCCGACGCCACCGTCACCGTCGATGCCGGCGCCCACATGCTCGTCGCCGTCCCGATGCTGACGGTCACCCAACCGAGAGGGATGCTGATCTCAAACGGATTGGCAACCATGGGTTTCGCGCTACCCGCCGCGATCGGCGCCTCCCTCGCCCGACCCGACCAGCCCACCGTGGCTCTCACCGGTGACGGCGGCCTAGGCATGGCACTCAGCGAACTCGAAACCGTCGCCCGCCTCGACCTTCCCCTCACCGTCATCGTGTTCAACGACGCCGCCCTCAGCCTCATCGAGATCAAACAAGGCGACACCCACGGCGGAAGCGCCGCCGTCCGCTACCGCGACATCGACTTCGCCGCCGTCGCCCGCGCCACCGGCATGTCCGCAACCCGCGTAAGCGACATCAACGACCTCCAAGAGGCGCTCAGCGGTGAGTGGGACCAACCACGCCTGGTCGACGTGCACGTCAACCCATCCTCATACCGGCATGTGCTCCAGGTCACCCGAGGCTGACCGCACCCCTGTGAACGTGCCCGCATACCTCGCGACGGCGTCGCAACCGGTCTTCCTCACGTAACAGGGACCATCCGTCCCTGCTCCCAGCCCACGACCGTCACACTGTGTCCAACCTGGCGTCCATCCTCGTCGACCTCAAAGTCCCCGAGCAGCGTCGAGGTGGACCACTTGTCGATCTCTGCTGTGGTCAGGGAGCGTCGCGTGGCCGCCGAAGCAAGGTAGCCAGCCGCTGCGGCCTGGGCAGCTACGTAACTGGGCTGCTTCCCGAAGCGCTCGCGGTATCGCTCGCTGAACTGGGAGCCCGAAGGGCCCAACTCAGGCACAGCCGTATCCGGCCGCCACTGTGCAGGACCCAGGACACCATCGGCCTTGGTCCCGAGCTCCTTCCCGAAGGCCGGGATCCCGGCGGCGACACAGCCGGTGAGCCTGGGCAGCCACTTCAATCCTGCGATAACCGCCACATCGTCTTCGAACCGACCAACCACCAGCAGCGCCTCCTCCTGACCCAGACGGCGGATGTCCGTTCCAGCCAAGGGACGAACATCGGTGCGCAGGCCGAGCTGCTCTGCACGCACGACCGCGCCGTCACTCACCCTCGCGGCAAAGCCCCCCGAGCCCTTAGCAACCGCCACCGATCGGCATCCGCGGCGAGCCGCCAGGTCGACGAGAGGCACGAAGTATGACGAGGCAGGAACAAGTACCATCGGAGCCCACCTACGTGCGAGCTCGTCATCCGAGCCACCGTGATTCCACATCAACCGTCCGCCCGTCATCCCCACCCCCGAAAGCACGGCACGGACCCTTCCACTCCCATACGGCAAGAGAACCATGTCGGTGCCAGACCTGACCCACGACGCATACATCCTGACCACAGAATCCTTCGACCTGTTGAGGTCGATGATTCGAAGATTTACCTCCGTCGCGTCGGCCCACAGACGTAGTCCGGCCGCCGCCTCCCAGCCCTGCAAAGCCAGCGGTCCCGTGAGATCCAGGCCGACCACGGCTTCCGCACCATCAGTTGCATCGCCCATACGGTCACATCGTAAAAGTCTTACACATCTAGAGCCCCCAAACTCATGGCCGTCCTTGGGGCGGCCATGAGCCGAGCGGCGCAAGCCCACTGGTTCCGAGCGTCCGCTCTTCATCGGTCCGCGGGAATACCCTGCAGAGCAATCGCCTGATGCCCTTGACACTGCACTGTGAGAACGTCTGGGAGTCACGTCGCGTTCCGAACCCTCGTCGGGACCGCCGCTGGTTATGTTCGTCTCGGACCGCCCTTTTTGAAGAAGAGGGCGAGTACCTAACCAC
>CAZHZQ010000119.1:0-8121 GCA_964537235.1 uncultured Actinomycetota bacterium
TGTCGAGGTCGACGTCGACGCCTGGGTACACGCGGGGGCTCCGGTCGGGGCGCCCACAGGGTAGGCCCCGGTCAGGGCACCGGCCCCCAGCGCACGACGGTCGCCGCCCACGTGTACCCCGTCCCCGCGGCGAGCAGCAGGACGTGGTCGCCGTCGGACACGTCCCCGGCACGGACGGCACGGTCCAGCCCGAGCAGGGGATCGACGCCCGACATGTGGCCGGTGTCGTCGAGGTAGATCGCGCGGTCCCGGGCCACCCCGAGCTCCTCGAGCAGCGCGTCGTGGATCGAGCGCTTCATGTGGATGCCGCAGAGGTAGGAGATGTCGGACAGTTCGATCCCGGAGCGTTCACAGGCGACCTCGGCGACCTCGACGAAGCGCGGCAGCGAGACCGGATCGAGCCGCTCCTTCATCCCCTGCGGATCGGGGACGTCGAGGGTGTGCCGGCCGTCGTCGACGGTCTCGTGGGAGGCCGGCTCGACGCTGCCGCCGGCCGGCACGTAGACGTCCAGCGAGAAGCTGCCGTCGGTGATCATGTGCGCCCCGAGGATCGGGTTGCGCGGGTGATCGCGGACCAGCAGGCCCGCCACGGCACCGTCGGCGAAGTTGAAGGTGAACCGCGCCCGCTCGTTCGTGTAGTCGAGCAGCTGCGATTCCTTGCATGCGGCGACCGCCAACACCGTCTCCATCTGCGGTTCCGCGACGAGCATGTCCCGACAGACGCGCAGCGCGACCGGGGTGCCGCACGACACGTACTCGAGCTCGAGGGCGAACGCCTCGTGGCACCCGACCCGGTCGGCGATGTGGGGAGCCGCCTGCCAGACGGCGTAGTCCTTCCAGGTCGAGCCGTAGTAGACGACCGCGTCGACGGATCTCGGGTCGACGTCGTGCTCGTCGAACAGCCGCCGGGCGGCGGCGACGCACATGTCGCTGACGTGCTCGTCCGCGGCGGCGATGTGCTTGCCCCGCAGACCGAACTTCTCGACGATCACGTCCTCGGGGATGTCGGTCGCCGCCCCGATCTCGGCGGCGGTCATCCACCGGTCCGGGAGGTAGTGCGCGGTCGCCGCGATACCCGCGTGGGTCACCGGTCGGCCTCCTGGGCGCCCAGGCCCCTGGTGATGAAGCGGTACATCTCCTCGAACACGCACCCGGGGACCTCGTCGGTGTCCCCCCACAGGATCCAGCGCATCCCGACGATCTCGCCGATCCCCATCAGGATCCAGGCCAGCACCTCCGGATCCGCCGCGATGATCTCGTCACGGTCCATGGCCGCACGCAGTCCGTCCACGTACCCGTCGGCGATCCGCTCGTAGTGCCGGTGCAGCGCCTCCGGGGAGGCGAACTCGGCCTGCCGGATGATCCGGTACAGCGCGGGGTGCTCGGCGGTGAAGCGGAAGAAGGCCTCGAAGCCCAGCCGTTCGCGTTCGGCACGGGTCCCGCCCTTGGCCGCCCCCTCGGACATCGCCCGGCGGACCCGATGGTTCAGGTCGTCGACCAGCTCCTCGAACAGGTGCTGCTTGCTCTCGAAGTAGAGGTAGAAGGTGCCCTGTGCGACGCCGGCGGCCGCGGTGATCTTCACGATCGAGGCGTCGTGCCATCCGTGGTCGGCGAAGACGGACTCGGCCGCCTCGAGCAGGCGACCGCGCGTCCGTCGGCCGCGCGCGGACAGGACGTTGCCGCTCGTCCCGGTCGGGGGCGGTTGGTCCTCGACGTCCCAGCGGGCGTCGCTCACTGGGCAACCTTCCAGTCCTCGAGGAGGTCGGTCTTGAGGACCTTGTTCATCGCGGAGCGCGGGAGCTCCTCGATGAAGACCACCTCGGTCGGGACCTTGAACTTCGCGAGGCGTTCCTCGCACAGCTCGAGCAGCTCCTCCTCGATCACGTCGCTGCCGGGTCGGGTCGCGACGTACGCGACGCCGACCTCTCCCCACCGCTCGTCGGGCACGCCGATCACCGCGGCCTCGACCACCGCGTCGTGGTCGTGCAGGACGGACTCGATCTCGGCCGGGTAGACGTTCTCGCCGCCTGAGATGAACATGTCCTTCACCCGGTCGCGGATGCGGTAGAAGCCCTCGTCGTCGCGTTCGGCGACGTCTCCGGTGCGCAGCCACCCGTCCACGACCGCCTCATCGGTGGCCTCGGGGTTGCGCCAGTACCCGGCGAACACGTTGGGACCGCGCACGAGCAGCTCGCCCTTCGCGGGACCGTCGAGGAACGCCCCGCTCTCGGGGTCGCGCAGCGCCACCTCGACGTGCGGGTAGGGCTTCCCGGCGTACCCGAGCTTGCGGGCGGCGTGCTCCGGCGGCACGCACAGCACGTTCGGCGCGGCCTCGGTCAGCCCGTAGCCCTGCACGACCTCGACGCCCCGTTCGCCCCAGATCCGCAGCACCGCCTCCGGCATCGGCGCCCCGCCGACGACGGCCAACCGCAGGCTCGACAGGTCGGCGTCCGCGAACCCGTCCTCCTCAGCGGTGAACAGGTAGGTCGCGGGCACCCCCATCATCGTGGTGATGCCCTTGCGGGGGATCAGGTCCAGGACCCGGTCGGGCTCGAACGACGGCTCGAGCACGACCGTGGCGCCCTTCCACCAGGCCAGCAGCGCCTGGACGTTCCACCCGCCGACGTGGAACTGCGGCAGCACCTGGAGCACCCGGTCGCGGGTGGTGACGTCCGAGGTCCGGTCGAACGACAGGTTGGTCCAGAAGCAGTTCGCGTGCGTGAGCAGCGCGCCCTTGGGGCGGCCGGTGGTCCCCGAGGTGTAGACGAGCAGGAGGGGGTCGTCGTCCTCGACCTCGGCGTCGCGGGCGTGGCCGTCGACCGCCAGCCCGTCGAGACCGTCGCGCGTGAGCGGGGCGCGCGGCAGCTCCGTCGAGGCCTCATCGACCGAGGCGTCGGCCAGCTCGTCGAGGTCGGGGTCTACCAGCAGCAGCGCCGGTTCGGCGTCGTCCAGCTGGTACGCGAGCTCGGCCGCAGCCAGCCGCGGGTTCATCGGCGCCATCATCAGCCCGGCCTTCGCGCAGGCGAACAGCAGCTCGACGTGCTCGGGGTTGTTGCCGGTCAGGGTGGACACCCGGTCACCGCGTTGCAGGCCCCGGTCGAGGAGTCCGGCCGCCAGCCGCTCGGAACGCTCGTCGAGCTCGGCGTACGTGGTCTCCCGGTCGAGGAAGTCGATCGCGACGCGGTCGGGGGTCACCACCCCGCGGTCGCGGATCCAGCGTCCGATCACCAGTTCCGAACTCACGATGCACCCTTCCGTGCGGGGACGAGACGCTCCAGCAGACCGCGCAGGCGCTGCCTCACCGCGACGTCGCGCAGCCCGGCGACGCCCCCGGGGAAGAACAGCACGAGCACGACGAACAGCGTCCCGAGGATGAACAGCGGTTCCGACAGCGGCCGGCTCAGGACGTCGGGCAGATCCTGGATGGTCCGGGAGTTCGACAGCGAGATCAGCCGGTGGTTCAGGTAGGTGTAGAGCACCCCGCCGAGCACGGCGCCCCACAGGGTCCCGGTGCCCCCCAGCACGACCATGACCAGCAGCGTCAGCGTGAACACGGCCGAGGTGATGCCGGGGTGGGCCCCGCCGACCAGCAGGAGGTACACGACGCCGCCCATCGCGGCCAGGAACGACGACAGCACGAACGACAGCAGCTTGAAGCCGAAGGGCTTCAGGCCGATCACCTCGACGCGCTGCTCGTTCTCGCGGATCGCCTGCCAGACGCGGCCGGGGCGCGACGTCACCGCCCAGCGTGCGACGGCGTACACGAGCACCGCGAAGATCAGCGCCAGCCAGTAGACGTTCTGGGTGTTGAAGACCCCGACGAACATCTGGGGCACACGCCGGAAGGCCAGCGACAGGCCCTCCTCGCCGCCGGTCACGCGCAGCGGGTCGCGCATGACGAAGATGTGGCCCGCCTGCGCGAACGCCAGGGTGACCATCGCGAAGGCGATGTCGCCGACCTGCAGGCAGATGATGCCCAGCACCAGAGGCACGACGAGTGCGACCACCATCGTGAGACCCACGGCGGGCAGCAGCCCCCAGCCGAGGTGGCTGACCGCGATCGCGGTCACGTACACGCCGACCGCGAAGTACAGCGCGTGACCGAAGGACAGCAGGCCGGTGTAGCCGAACAGCAGGTCGTAGGTGAGGGCGAGCGCCCCGAACACGAGACAGAGCGCGAGGACGTTCAGCGTCCCGGGGCTGTCCAGCGGTCCGCCGAACACGAACGGGATGCGCACCGGGATCAACGGCAGAGCGGCCAGCACCGCCAGCAACACGGCGACACCGATCCAGCGGGTCCTGCCCGCACGCGCCCCGCGCGCCCCGTCCGGTGCGTCGCCGGGGGTCCGGTCGCGGTCGATGGGTGGGGCGGTGACGTCGCGGCTCACGTGACCGCCTTCCCCGCGAGGCCCTGCGGTCGCCAGAGCAGCACGACGGCCAGGAGCAGCACGACGATCAGGTCCCCGGCGCCCACCAGCGCGTAGAAGTTCGCGTACTGCTGCAGCAGTCCGACGAGCACCGACGCGATCGCGGCGCCGCGCAGCGATCCCAGGCCGCCGATGATCACCACGATGAACGCGAAGATCAGCATGCTCCCGCCCTGCTCCGGGTTGATCGTCCCGAAGTACGCCCCGGCCAGGGCGCCGCCGAGCGCGGCCGCGACGCCGCCGAGCGCGAACACCACGGTGAACGCCCGGGTCACGTTGATCCCCAGGGCCGTGACCATCGCGCGGTTCTCGACCCCGGCCCGGATCACCAGGCCGTAGCGGGTGCGCCGCAGGAAGGCGACGAGCGCCACGTACACGGCAACCGCGACGGCGACCGCGACGAACCGGTTGGTCGGCACGTTCGCCCCGAGCACCTCCACCGTTCCCTGCATCCACGACGGCGTGGGGAACGTCCGCGCGTCCGGGGTCCAGATGGCACGGATCAGGGCGGTCCCGGCCAGCGCGATCCCGACGGTCACGAGGATCTGGCCCACGTGCTGCCCGTAGAGCCTCCGGATGAACACCAGCTCGACGATCGCGGCGACCACGGCGCCGACCGCCACCCCGAAGGTGACGGCGAGCAGGAACGCCACGGTCTCCGAACCGACCGCCGCCAACCGTTGCGACATCCACCAGGTCGCGTACGCCCCGATCGTGAGGAACACGCCGTGGGCGAAGTTCAGCACGTCCATGAGGCCGAAGATCAGCGAGAGACCGGACGCCACGAGGAAGTACAGCGCGGCCAGCCCGAGACCGGTCAGGGTGAGCAGCACGAAGGTCGTCACGCCCCGCCCTCCGTCCGATGCCGCCCGGCCGACGAGACGCCGAGCAGTTCGCGCGTGCGGTCGGGATCGTCCAGGAGCTCCGGGACGCCACCGCGGTAGACGACCCGGCCCTGGTCGAGGACGACCGCGTGGTGGGCGATCCGTCGGATCACCCCGAGGTTCTGCTCGACGACCACGCAGGTCGTCAGCTCGCTGATGCGCTCGAGGACCTTGGCGACCTCCGTGACGAGGTTCGGGGCCAGCCCCTTGGTCGGCTCGTCGATCAGCAGGAGGCGGTTCTCGTTCAGCAGGGCCCGGGCCAGCGCCAGCATCTGCTGCTCGCCCCCGGACAGGGTGCCCGCGGCCTGCCGCCCCCGCTCTCCGAGCCTGGGGAACAGCTCGTAGACCAGGTCGTAGCGGTGCTCGCTGTCGGCGCGCTCGGCCAGACGCAGGTTCTCCGCGACGGTCAGCTCGCTGAACACCTCGCGATCCTCGGGGACGTAGGCGATGCCGCGTTGAACGATGCGGAACGTGGGCAGCGCGGCGATGTCGTCACCGTCGAAGCGCACCGCTCCGTGACGGTCCACCAGCCCGAGCACCCCGCGCAACGTCGTGGTCTTGCCGACGCCGTTGCGACCGAGCAGCGCAGTGATCTCGCCCTCCGGCACCTCCAGCGAGACACCGTGCAGCACGTGGGACTCGCCGAGGAACACGTCCAGGTCCTCGACCTCCAGCAGCGCGCTCCCGTTGCCTGTGGCACCCGTCCCGTCGCTGGTCCCGTTGCTGCTCGCCCCGTTGCCGGTCCCGGTGCCGCCCATCACAGGCTCTCCCCGAGGTAGGCCGACTGCACGGTCTCGTTGGCCATGACCGCGTCGGGGGTGTCGCAGGCCAGCAGGGATCCGTGGTGCATGACCGCGATCCGGTCGGCCAGGTCCACCACGACGTCCATGCGGTGCTCGACCATCACCACGGTCGTCCCGGTGGCCTGGATGTCCTGCACGACGCGGATCAGGTCCGGGACGTCCTCGACGCTCATCCCCGCGGTCGGCTCGTCGAGCAGGAGGACGCGCGGATCGCCGGCCAGGGTGATGGCCAGCTCGAGCTTGCGCTTGTTGCCGTACGACAGCGATGCGGCGTCGGTGTCCTCCTCGCCGGAGAGACCCGCCCGCTCGAGCGCCTCGCGGGCACGGACCACGGCGTCGTCGCGCTCGGTGATCCGACGCCACAGCTTCATGTTGCCTCCCAGCGCGGCCTGCGCCGCGAGGCGGACGTTCTCGAGCACCGTGAGGGCCGGGAAGATGCTGGTCACCTGGAAGCTGCGGACCAGCCCCGCCCGGGCCCGCCGGTAGGTGGGGATGTCGGTGATGTCCCGGTCCAGGAACCGGATGCGACCGGCGGTCGGCCGGTAGATGCCGGTCAGGAGGTGGAACAGGGAGGTCTTGCCGGCACCGTTGGGGCCGATGACGGCGAGGAACTCGCCGTCACGGACCTCGAGCGAGACGTCCTCGACGATCCGCGCACCGCCGATCGTCAGACCGAGATCGTCGGTCGTCAGGATCGTCGTCATGGGACGCCCCGCTCGGGTCCGTGGCGCGCTGTTCGCTGCCGGCTACCTGCTCAGCTTCCCTCCTCGAACGAGCCCACCGGCGGCGCGACCACGTCGGGCGCGATCGTGTCCACCAGCCCGGCGACGACCTCGCCGTCCTGTTCGGTGAGCGACGCCTGGAACATCGGCTGCAGCATCGCGTGGTCCTCGGCGCGGATGGTCTGCTCACCCTTCGGAGCGTCGAAGGTCCAGCCCTCGAGCGCCGAGATCATGCCCTCGACGTCGTCGGGGCCCGCCTCCTGCAGCGCGCGGACGACCATCTGCGCGCCGACGAAGCCGTCAGGGGTGAACAGGTCGGGGGTGCCCCCGAGGTTCTCGGACAGGAAGGCGTTCACCTCGTTGTCCGGAGCCTCGGCGAAGTAGTGCGCCAGGAAGTCGATGCGGTCGGCGACGTCGCCGAAGGTCGTCTCCCAGGTCGAGCGCTGGTCGAGCCCCGTGGACACCGTGGTGTTCTGGAACACGCCCTGCTGACCCAGCGACTGCCACATCGCGGCCGCGGTCTCGCCCGCCCACGCGACGAACAGCAGGTCCGGCGGGTCCTCGTTCACCCGGGCCGCGAACGGCGTGAAGTCGCTGGTCTCGGCCGGAACCAGGATCGAGTCGACGGTCGCCCCGGCACCACCGAGGATCGCGTCGACCGCGGACACGTTGGCCTGTCCGAACGCGGTGTCCTGCGCGAACACCGTGACCGTCTTGCCCTCGACGTCCTCGAGGAACTGCGCGGCGGTCATCACGTCCTGGTAGGTCTGGCGACCGGACCGGAACGTGTTGCGGTTGAGGCCGGTGATCCCGTCGGTCGCGGCGGGGCCGGAGATGTAGAGGATGTCGTTCTCCGCGGCCAGAGGTCCGACCTGCAGGGCGACACCGGAGACGACGGTCCCGGCGATGATCTTGTGGCCCTGACCGATCAGATCCGTGACGAGCGAGGTCGCCTGCGCGGGATCGCCGGTGTCATCGTGGTAGGTGACCTCCAGCGGCCGTCCGTCCACCGCCATCGACCCGTCCGTGGCGTACTCCAGGCCGACCTCGAAGCCCTCGACGTACTGGTTGCCGTAGCTGGCCAGCGGCCCGCTGGTGGAGGACACGACCGCGACCTTGATGGGCTCGCCGGTCGCCTCCTCGGTGGGTGACGTCGTCTCACCGTCCGTGGGTTCGTCGCCTCCGCCGTTCCCCCCGCCGCATGCGGTCAGGAGGAGGGCCAGGACGCCGAGCAGGGCCAACAGCTTCATCCTCATCGGGCTCCCTTTCCCTGTCGCGATCGCCG
>CAZHZQ010000120.1:0-1840 GCA_964537235.1 uncultured Actinomycetota bacterium
CCAGCGGGTGCTCGACGAGGCCGTCGACGAGGAGGAGTTTCGTCGTCGCGTGGAGGAGGGTGTCACGCCGCCGGTCCTGGTGGTGCGTCGGCTCCGGGCCGGCTACGACGGGCAACCGGTCCTGCGAGATCTCGATCTCACGGTTGCGGCCGGCGAGCGGGTCGCGCTGCTGGGTGTCAACGGTGCCGGCAAGACCACCCTGCTGCGCGTGGTCGCCGGACTCCTGCTGCCGTTGTCGGGGAGCGTGCGGCTGGACGAGCGCGACATCTCGCACGTCGATCCCGAGCGTCGCAGCGGGTTCGGTGTCGTCCTCGTCTCCGGTGCCGGCACGCTGTTCGATCCGCTCACGGTCGTCGAGCACCTGCGCCTGTACCTGGGGTCCGTCGGGCTGGACGGCCGGGCCGCCAGGACGGCGCTCGAGCGGATCGACCGGATGTTCCCCGCGCTCGCTCACCGTCGCGACGTGGTGGCGCGGTCGTTGTCCGGCGGGGAACGCCAGATGCTCGGGATGAGCCGCGCGCTGATCACCCGGCCCGCGCTGCTGCTGGTCGACGAACTCAGCGCGGGGCTGGCGCCAGGGCTGGTCAGGCCGCTGCTGGACGCCATCGCCACGATCGCCGCCGAGGGCACCGCCGTGATCGTGGTGGACCAATCCGTCGACGTGGCGCTGTCGGTCTGCGACCGCGCGGTGTTCCTCGAACGCGGGGCGATCCGTTTCGACGGTCCCGCCGGTGATCTGCTCGGGCGCGACGACCTGCTGCGTTCGATCTTCCTCCCCCTGGCGGCGCCGTGACGTTCCTGGGGGTAGAGGTAGTGCCGGAGGTCGTGGCCCTCGGTGTGGTGCTGGGTCTCGTGTACGGGCTGTCGGCCGTCGGGCTCGTGCTCGCCTACCGGGTGAGCGAGGTCCTCAACCTGGCACACGCCGACATCGGTGTGGCGGTCGCGACCGTGTTCGCCGTCGCGGTGACCCGCTGGAATGCCCCCTACTGGGCGGCGCTGCCGCTCGCGCTGCTCCTCGGGGTGGTCGTCGGGGCGATCGCACACGTTGCGGTGGTCCGCCGGCTACGCGACGTGCCCCGGCTGATCAGTGTGGTGGCCACCCTCGGGCTCGGCCAGGTGCTGGTACTCACCGCATCCGCGGTCGCCGGGACCGCCGCCGTGGTGCGCTTCCCGGAGCCACCCGGGCTGCCGACGTTCGACCTGGGTGCGCTCCACGTGGGCCAGGCCACCTCCGCGATGCTCGCCATCGGACCGGTCGCGGTGATCGCGGTGTGGGCGTGGCTCACACGCACCGCCAGTGGGTTGCGGCTGCGCGCATCTGCCGCGAACCGATCGGCGGCCCGGCTGATCGGCGTGCCGGCCGATCGCTCATCTGCGCTCGCGTGGGGCGTCGCCGGGGCCCTGTCGGTACTCACCGCGGTGTTCGTCGGGGCGGCTCCGGGCTTCGTCGGTGGGAGCGTCTCGGGACCGGGGCTGCTGCTGCGGGCGCTCGCCGCCGCTGTCATCGCCGGGATGCACAGCCTCCCGGCGGCGTTGATCGCCGGCGTGGGCATCGGGGTGATCGACCAGGTGGCTGGGTGGAACACGGCCAGTGGAGGGATCGCTGACGCCCTGCTGTTCGTCGCTGTCGCTGCGGCGCTGATCGTGCGGCGCACGAGGCCGTCGAGCTCGGTTACCGACGCACCGAGCTGGGTGGACGTGGACGTGTGGCGGCCGCTACCGCAGGTGGTGCGGTCGTCGCCGCGGGTGCGCCGTGCGTTCTGGCTGGCGGCAGTCGCGGGGGCGCTGGCCGCGGTGGCCCTGCCGGTCGTCGTGTCCAACAGCACCGCGGTCGTCCTGA
>CAZHZQ010000120.1:1940-8017 GCA_964537235.1 uncultured Actinomycetota bacterium
CTGGCCGCGGTGGCCCTGCCGGTCGTCGTGTCCAACAGCACCGCGGTCGTCCTGACGACCATCGTCGCGTTCGCGACCGTCGGCTTGTCGGTCGCGATCGTCACCGGGCTCGGAGGCAGGCTCACCCTGGGGCACTTCGCCATCGCCGGCGTCGGTGCGGTCGCATCCGTCCACGTGGCCACGTGGACCGGCAACTTCCTGCTCGGGTTCACAGCCGCCGGGGCGTTGGGCGTGGTCGCGGCGTCGGTCGCCGGGATACCGGCCCTGCGAGCCCGCGGCCCGTTCCTGGCCGTGACCACCCTCGCCTTCGCCGTGGCGGCCGAGACGTGGCTGCTCCCGCGCCCCTGGGCGTTGGGAACCGGCGTGGATCCGGGCAAGCCGATCATCGGAGCGGTGGCGCTCGACACGGGCCGCGGCTACTACCTCGTGGCACTGGCCGTGGGCGGGTTCGCGCTTTGGGTCGCCCGGAACCTGCACCGCAGTGGGATCGCCCGTCGGCTGGTCGCCGTCCGCGACAACGAACCGGCGGCGCAGGCCCTGGGGATCGACGCGACACGGACCGGTTCCCTCGCGTTCGGGCTCAGCGGCGCGATCGCCGGGCTGGGCGGCGCGGCCTACGTGCACAGCCTGGCACTGGCCACCCCGGGAGCGTTCCCCGTCCCGGCCAGCATCGTCGTGGTCGCCATCGTCGTGGTCGGGGGCGTCGGCGTGCTCCTCGGCCCGCTGATCGGCGCCCTCTACATCATCGGGGTGCCCGCGTTCCTGCCGCTCGACGCGGCCTGGTTGGCCGCCACCGCCCTCGGCTGGCTGGTCCTCATCCTGTACGTCCCGGCGGGTCTGGCGCGCCCGCTACGGCTGCTCCGTGACCGTCTCGCGTGCGCGCTCGCAGGACATCCCGCGACCGATCTGGACGCGCCCACACTTCAGGAGGAGGCACCCAGGGCGCTACCCACCGCCCCGGGCCTGCCCGGCTCTGTAGCCGCACCGGCCCGTTCTCCTGCCACGCTCGAAGCCTCCGGTTTGCGCCGGACGTTCGGCGACCTGACCGCCGTGGACGCGGTGGACCTCGAGATCCGCCCCGGCGAGATCGTCGGCATCGTCGGACCGAACGGGGCCGGCAAGACCACCGTCATCGATCTCCTCGCCGGTGCACAGCCCACGGACGGCGGCCGGGTGCTCCTCGGCGGACAGGACGTCACGCCCCTCGGAGCGGATCGCCGGGCACGGCTGGGGATCGTGCGCTCGTTCCAGGAGACCCGGCTGTTCCCCACCCTCACGGTGCTCGACACCATCCGTGTCGCCCAGGAGCTCGAGACTCCGACCCGACTGGTTCCCGCTGTGGTCGGCAGGCGGGGCGACGAGCGCCGCAGGACGGCCCACGCCCACGAGATCGTCGCCGCGTTCGGACTCCACGCATACGTGGACGTCCCAGTTCGGACCCTGTCGACCGGTGTGCGACGGATCTGCGAGCTCGCGTGCCTGGCGAGCCTCCAGCCGCGGGTGATGCTGCTGGACGAACCCTCGGCCGGGCTCGCACAGGCCGAGGTCGACCGCCTCGGCCCGCTCCTGCTCCAGCTGCGTACACGCTTCGACGCGAGCCTCGTGATCGTCGAACACGACGTCCGGCTCATCACGTCGATCGCGGACCGGCTCGTCGCGATGGACCGCGGCCGGATCGTGACCCAGGGACGTCCGGCGGAGGTGGCCCGCCACCCGGAGGTGCTGGCCGCGTACCTCGGAGGGGTGACCGGCGCATCTACGTAGCGACTGCAATGGGAGGTGCACGAAGCGTCGGGCGAGGCGATCGACGACGGCGAGGCTCGGGCCGCAGGAGGACGACGCCGGTCGGCGGCCTTCCCAGGGCCGATCCCGTGGCGTACGATCGGTCCAGGAGAGACCCCGGTGGACGGGGACTGCGGCGGTGGGAAGACCCGTGACGGTGGGGGCCTCGAGACGGACGGGGCGCCTGCGCGCGGCCGCTGCCGTCCTCGCCGTCGTCGCGATGGCCTGTAGCTCGACCGCCGGGGAGCCCGCGGCCGGCGAGACCGCTGCCGCGGGGGTCGCGCGGGGGGAGGTGGCGAGCCTTCCGTCGACGTCGACCTCGGCCTCGGCACCTGAACCGCGCGATCCGTTGTCGACATCGCCCTCGGAACTGTCGCGAGATGGCACGGCGCCGGCGACCGTGACCGCATCAGACGAGCATGGGCTCGAGCGATCCCTCCCCACATCCGACGTGCCGACGGCGGCGTGTCCGGTCCCGGTGGCGCCAGGGACGCCAGGGGTCACCGATGGCGAGATCGCCGTGGGCGCGCCGCGCCTGACCAACGTCACCGCCATGGCGTCTGGCCTCGAGCGGCCCGACGCGGAACTGGACGAGTACG
Organism: uncultured Actinomycetota bacterium; assembly: GCA_964537235.1. Classification (GTDB taxonomy): domain Bacteria; phylum Actinomycetota; class Nitriliruptoria; order Nitriliruptorales; family JAHWKO01; genus CAZHZQ01. The sequence continues at coordinate 4,322 of CAZHZQ010000120.1, forward strand.
TCGACGCGATGGTCGACCACGTCAACGGCACCGGAGGAATCGCCTGTCGACAGGTCAGGGTCGTCTGGCACGACGTGGACGTGGGATCGCTGGCGTTCGGACCGGCCAGCGAACAGGCGATGTGCGCCACCTGGACACAGGACGACGAGGTGTTCGCCGCGTTCCCAGGCGGTAGCAACGTCCCGTACGACGTGCTCTACACCTGCCTCGACCGAGCTGGTGTGGCGATCATCGATGTGCGGGGCACCTCGCTCCGCGACCGAGGTGGCTTCGACGAGGTCCCACGCCTGATCGCGGTCAACAGCGCCCGCCTCGACCGTGGCACCGCGGAGCAGGTCCACGCGCTCGTCCGCCAGGGCTTCCTCACAACGGACGCTCGGATCGGCGTCCTCCATTACGACGCCCCCCGGGAGACCCGCACGGTCGACGGCACGCTCAGCTCGGCCCTCGCCGCTCACGGCCTGTTGCTCACCGAGCGCAGCGCCGTCGCCACCCCCGTCGACGCGTCGGATCTGGTGGCCCGCGACCGCGACGTCGCCAACGCTGCACTGCGGTTCAAGCTCGCGGACGTCGACCGGGTCCTGTTCGTCCGCGGCAGCGGTCTCGCCGCTGCGTTCATGGAGGCGGCCGAGCGCAACGACTACCGGCCGCGCTACGGCCTGACCACGGTCGAGCTGCCGGTCGCGGCGTTGGAGGTCCCCGCCGAACAGCTCGTCGGTGCCCGCGGTCTCGGTTGGTACCCGGACCTGGATCTGCTGCCACGACGCCCCGAGAGTTGGCCGGCGCGCAGTGCATGTCTCGACTTTTTCCACGAGCGCGGCTTCCAGACCGCGACGACGGTCGACCGGATCTTCGCCGTGTCGGTCTGCGAGGCGTTCTGGTTCACCCGCGCGGCGATCGAGGCCGCGCCCCGACCACTGTCCGCCGACGGCGTGATCGCCGGGGCGCGCGACCTGGCCACCAGCCACGAGTCGCCGACCGTCCAGCAGACACGCTTCGGTCCGGACCGCCGCGACGGCGCAGCCACCTACCGGGACGTCGCCTACGACAAGGACTGCGGCTGCTTCACCTACCTCGGCGGGCCACGCCCCCTGCGGTAGCCCGGACGTGATCACGGGGCCGCGCCGTCGAGGGACGCCGGCCCAGCCACGGACCTCACGTCTACGTAGCTTCTCAGGGTCCGTACCGCCCTGTTCGCAGGGCGGGCTCCGAGCGACGAGGGCTCGGCGCAACCGGAACCGTCTCCGTCAGATACGTAGTCGCTACGGATGTGGGACCCGCCTGTCCCCCGTTGCCTGATCCCCGAGTGATCGACCGAGGACGGAGGCCGAGATGGGGACGCACCGGTACCGCGTGGGCGCGCTGCTCGTGGCGTTGCTGACGACGTTGGGCACGCTGACCGCGGACGCCGCCTCCTCGGGGCCGATCGCCGGACCGTTCGGGTTCGAGGACGGTGCCGAGGGATGGTCGGTCCGGACGCTCGGGGCACCCACCTCGACTTGGGAGCGAGGGGAACCCGGCGCAGGCTCGAGCATCTCCTTCCAGGTCGCCCCGTACGGTGATCTGGCGGGTACAGCCCTCGTGTCTCCGCTCATCGTCAGCGACGGGCGCGCCGTGACCATGGACTGGTGGTACCGGCATCGGACGCAGGGCGGGGCGGACTTCCTGCCGTCGCCGTCACCCGACGACGTGCTGACGATCGCCTGGTCCAGCGACGCACAGACGTGGCACGAGGTCCGTGCGCTGAGCGGCGAGAACGGCTCGTGGCCGGACTGGAACGCCGCCCGCGTCACCTTCACGCCTCCGTCCGGATCCTTCCAGGTGCGCTTCCGGTTCACCAGCGACACGCACTGCTCCGGACAGTTCGACCAACTCGCCCCCTGCGTGGAGACCTACGACGGTGTCTGGATCGACGACGTGGTGCTGTGGTCCTCGTCGTCTGCCCCGCCACCAGCGGCGGGTCCGATCGCCCTCGCGACCCCGAGCTTCGACGGGAGGGTGTTCCCCGAGCCGCGCGACGCAGGCGGTGAACCGGTCCGCCGGGCCGACTTCGTGCTCGGGATGCGGGCGCTGGTCGATCGCTACCCGGACCTCGTTTCGCTCACGACCGTGCGTGAGGAGCTGGGAGAGCCGAACGCGGTCAGCGTGGGCGACGACGGGCTGCCACCGTGGGACCCCGACGATGCGAGCGACGGTCACGACTTTCACGTCGCCACGATCACCGACCGGTCGGTCCCTGATGCCGACAAGGGCTACCTGTTGTTGACGGTCGCGCACGCGGCCGAGTGGTGCGGGTTGGAAGCGATCCCGCGGATCATCGAGGACCTCGCCGTAGCGGCACGCGAGGCCCCGGACACGCTGGTACAGGCCGGGACGGGGACCACCGACGAGCGCCTCGCGATGTCCGTCGGTGAGCTCCTCCGCCGTACCAAGCTGCTGTTCGTGGTCATCGCTCCGGACGGGTGGGGCAGGAGCCAGCTCAACGGCGCCGGCGCCAACACCAACCGCATCGCCTACGGGCCCGGATGGGTCGTTCCGAAGGACGAGGTCATCAACGACTACGGGTACTCGACGCTGACCCAGCCCGCCGGCGGCGCCATCACCACGTACCTACGCCAGGTCCGGGACGACGAGCTGGACGGACGACCGTTCGCGGTCGCGATGGACTACCACGGTCCGCTTCCCGCGGGCGCGATGATCTTCGTCGACCACGGCGGCGACGCCGCGCGTATCGACCGGCTCCACGACGTCGCGGAGCGCATCGACCAGCGCGCCTACCAGACGCTGTGGCGCGACGGACACGGCATCGTGACGCCGGCGCACCAGCAGCTCGTGGGTGCGTCCGAGCAGGCCCGCGGGCACGTCATGCGCACCTGGGACGAGCACCGGGACGAGGTCGAGACCAACAAGCTCGCCTACATCACCGCGCACTGGAACAGCTACGCCACCGTGTGGGAGCAGATCGACTACAACGCCCCCAACGCGTGGGCGTTGTTCTTCGGTTCTGAGGTCGGTCTTGGTGCCGACACGTTCGCGCACGAGATCCCGTGCAGCTCGGCTTTCAGCCGGCACCGCACGGAGCCGAGTGAGCTGTTCCAGCTGTTCGTCGACAACGTGCGCGCGATGACCGACGTGCTGTTGGTGCACGCCGCCACCCGCTTCGACCGCGAGGTCGTACGGCAGCACGACCTCGGCGGTCCGGTCGGGTACGTGGACAGCGGCCAGCGCGTAACGGACGCGGACGGCAACCCGTCCCCGCCTCCGGCCGGCTACCCGGGCACCCCCTTCCACCCGTCGATCGAGCAGGTCAGCTACGACGTGTCGAACACCGACTGGCTCGAGGACCTGCGCCCATCGATCTCCGGTCACGTCGTGCACCTGTCGTCCGGACGGCAGGTCTGGCCCGATCTCGCCACCGTGGTCGTCGCCGACCACACCCGTGTGGATACTGACAAGCTGCGCGACTTCGCAGACGCCGGCGGCAACGTCGTCCTGACCGACGCCGCGCTCCAACTCGTGCCCGACCTCCTGCCGATCGAGGACGGCGACGTCAACGAGCACCGCGGCTACGTGGGGTACGCGGACCTCGACCGTGACCACCCGTGGACCCACGGCCTGCACGAGCGGGCACGACAGACCTACGAGCCGACCGCTCTCGGATACCCGCTGCTGCTCGAACGCGACCAGTACTGGATC
>CAZHZQ010000121.1:0-4540 GCA_964537235.1 uncultured Actinomycetota bacterium
TCGCCGAGGCGCAGGTCGAGGTCGAGCAGCGGTCGCAGTCCGAGCAGTTCGAGGGCTGGGAGGTTGGCCGGTTCCGTGGAGCGGTGACCGGCGATGAGGTAGCCGGCTGTGGCGGGTGCCAGCCGGGTGGCGACGATGGCCGCGGCGACGGTGGTGACCCCGTCGAGGATGACCGGCACGCGGGCGGCGGCCGCGGCGAGGAGCGCCCCCGTGAGTGCGGCGTGTTCCAGACCGCCGACGGCTGCCAGGAGCCTGAGCGGGTCACGGTCCGGGCCGTGCCGTTCGAGGCCGGCCTCTATGGACGCCGTCTTGTGGGCGAGGGTGGTGTCGTCCGGGGTGGCTCCTCGGCCGACGATGTCGGCTGGCGGCGTGTCGGTGAGGGCGGCGATGAGCGCGGTGGTGGGGGTGGTGTTGGCGATGCCGACCTCGCCGACGACGAGCAGGTCGGTGCCGTCGCCGATGAGCTGTCGGGCGGTGCGTGAGCCGGCGTGGATGGCGGCGGTCGTCTCGTCGGTGGTCATGGCGTCGGTGTGGGTGAAGTCACGTGTTCCGCGCCGTGGCTTGCGGGTGTGCAGCCGCGGGTGGTCGGTGAGATTCCTGGTGAGGTTGCCGGTGAGTCCGACGTCCAGCACGGAGAGATCGGTGCCTGTTCGTTCGGCGATGACGCTGGCGGTGGCCTGGTCGTCGAGGATGCTCTGGGCGATGGCGGTCGACAGGTGTTGGGGCCAGGCGGACACGTGTTGGTCGTGGACGCCGTGGTCCCCGGCTGCCACCAGCAGGCGGGGGCGCTGTGGGACGGGTGGTGGACAGCGTGCGGCGATGGCGGCGAGCTGCACGCCGATGTCCTCGAGGTGCCCGAGGCTGCCCGGTGGCTTGGCGAGCCGGGCGTGTCGGCGTCTGGCCGCGCTGGCGGCCGCGGGATCGATCGGGCTGACCGCGGAGATGAGATCGGCGACAGTGCGGCTGACGGCTGGGGTCGTGCGGCCGTCGGGTCGGTCGGCCGGGGGAGGGGTCGTCCTGGAGGTGGGCGCGTCCAGTGGAATGCGGCGGCCGGCGACGACCAGCTCGACCCGGTGGGCGCGTGCGGCGATGCGCTGGGTGACCAGCCCGTGCAGGTCGACGTACCGGCGGGTGATCCGGTCGGCCGCTACGGGGCCGAGGCCGGGCTGTCCCGCGACGACGGCCACGGGTGCCGGTCGGCCGGTCGCGGCGTCGATCCAGCCGTCGACCTCGGCGAACAGCGACGCTTCGCCTGACCGGACCTCCTTGCTGGCGTCGTCGGCGGGTCTGTCGAGGAGGCTGTGGCGGTCGGCGATCTCGAGCAGCCAGGTGTCGAGCGCATCGATGATGACGTAGCTGTCGGGGTCTGCCTGGCGCAGCCCGGCGGTCAGGTCGAACGTTTCGATGGTGGTCCAGTGGTCGGGGCGGTCGGCCTGGTGGCGGGCGACACGTCGGCGGAACTCGTCATCGTCACGAGCTTCGGCCGGCGCGATCACGACGACGTGTCGGCCGCTGTCGGTCGCGAGGCGGGCGGCCGCCGTCGACTTGCCGGACTTCTGACCGCCCAGAAGCAGGTGCAGCCGGGCGGTCACGGTTCCCACCGCCGTACCTTCCACCCTGTTCCCGTCGGGTGGAGCTCCCATCCGGTCCCACAGTCCACCGGCAGGGCCATCGCGTCGGCGGCGCTGGTGTCGGTGAGATGTGCGACGGCCAGCCGGATCGGACCGGCGTGGGTGACGACCACGACCCGGCCGACGGAACGGGTGGCCGCGAGGTCGTCCAGGGCACAGACGACCCGGTCGGCGACCGTCTGGGTCGGCTCTCCGTCAGGTGGCGTGTAGCGGACGAACGCCTGCGGGTCGGACGTGATCTCGCGGGGGACTTCGGCCCAGCAGTCGTCCCACGGTCTGCCTTCCCAGTCGCCGAGGTCCCGTTCCGCCCAGCGGTCGTCGAGCGTCGGTGTGCCGGACAGGTGGGCAGCGGTCTGTCGCGACCGGAGGGACGGAGAACACACCAACGTGTCGATCCGCCCGAGGACCGACGCGGCATGTCGGGCCTGATCGTGACCCTCGGCGGACAGCCCCGGGTCCGACCGCTGTCCATGGGCGAGATCGGGTGCGGTGACCGCTCCGTGACGCAGCAGGATGATGTCGTTCATGATCCCCCCGAGGTGTCGAGGGCGACGACGACGAGCAGCACGGCGATGTGAGCGGTCTGGTTGGCGGCGCCGAGCAGGTCACCGGTGATCCCACCGAACCTGACGTGGGCGATCCGGGCGACGCCGGCCGCAGCCACGATCGCCGCGGCGACGGTGAGGACCGCCCAGCGACCGGACGCGACGGTGACGGCCCCGGCGACGGTGACTGCCGCGACCGCCCACGATGCCTTGCCCGGGGTGCGCAGGTGGGCGAGCTGACCGCCGTCGCGCGCCGGAGGCAGCAGGTGTACCAGCGGCAGGCTGGTGGCCCTGCCCAGGACCTCCGCGGCCAGCAACGCTCTGCCGGTGCCGACGGTCGACAGTGGGGCGAGCAGCGCGACGCGCAGCAGCAGGCCGACGGTCAGCGCGGAAGTGCCGTAGGTCCCCAGGCGGCTGTCGCGCAGGATCTGCAGACGCTGTCGGGGGTCTGATCCTCCCCACGCGGCGTCGGCCGTGTCGGCCAGTCCGTCCTCGTGCAGCGCCCCGGTGATCGCGACGGCGGCGGCCACGGCCAGCACGGCGGACGGCAGGCCACCGACCAGCGGAAGCGCGACCGCACGAACTGCCGTCCCGGCTGCGGCGACGAGGACACCGACGGCAGGCAGCCAGCCGAGCGTCAGCGGATGTCCGGCACGTCCCGGTGGGTGGGCAACGGGCAGCCTGGTGGACAGTGCGAGCGCGGCGCGGAACCCGGACATCAGTGGTCGACCCCCCGTCGCGCGCCCACAGCAGGTCCCTTCCCGACGTCAGCGACCGCGGCGGCCGGCATCCGGCGGGTCGGCACGACGACCACGGCTCCCTCCGGTTCGCGCAGCACGCGGACCTCGGCGCCGTACCGATCCCGCAGCAGACCTTCGGTCAATACCTCGGCTGGAGTGCCGGTGGCATCGATGCGTCCGTCGACCAACAGTGCCAGCCGGTCGGCGAACTGGCCGGCCAAGGTCAGGTCGTGCATCGCCGACAGGACCGCCAGGCCGTCGGTGCGACGCAGCCCGTCGACCAGTTCGAGCACGGCCAGCTGGTGGCCGATGTCCAGCGCGCTGGTCGGCTCGTCCAACAGCAGCAACGACGGTTGCTGGGCGAGAGCCCGGGCCAACACCACCCGTTGCAGCTCGCCGCCGGACAGGTGGGTGACGGGTCGGGGTCCGAACCCGTGCAGCTCCAGCCGCCGCACCACCGTGTCGACGACGTCCAGGTCGTGCGCGGATCCGCCGGCCAGGTAGCCCATGTGAGGAGTGCGGCCCAGCAGCACGTAGTCGGTCACGGACATCCCGGGAGGCGGCTGGGGCCGCTGAGGGACCAGCGCGATCCGGCGTGCCACCTCCCGCCGGTCCAGGCCGGCGAGGTCGTCACCGGCGACGAGGACCCGCCCGTCGGACGGCAGGAGGCCCGCCACCGCGTGGAGCAGCGAGGTCTTGCCGGCGCCGTTGGGTCCGATCAGGCCGACCCACTCGCCGGCCCCGACGGTCAGCTCCACGTCCGTGACGACCTCACGGCCGTCGCGCACGACACGGAGTCCGGACACCTCCAACGTGCTCACAGGACGGCCGTCCGGTGGCGCAGCACGGCCGTGAAGAACGGGGCGCCGACCGCGGCGGTCACCACCCCGATTGGCAGCTCCGCCGGCGCGATCACCGTGCGGGCCAGCACGTCGGCCGCCACCAGGAACGCCCCACCACCGATCGCCGCGAGCGGAACGATCACCCGGTAGGACGGCCCGACGAGCAGCCGCACCGTGTGTGGCACCACGATCCCGACGAAGCCGATCAGGCCGGAGACCGCCACCGCCGCCGCCGTTCCCAACGTCGCCGCACCCACCAGCAGCAGCCGCAACCGGGCAGGACGCACCCCCAGGCTCGCCGCTTCGGTCTCGCCGACCGCGAGCACGTCCAACAGCCGTCGATGCGAGACGATCACCGCGATCGCGACCGCCACGTAGGGGACGACCAGCACGACCTGCCCCCAGCCGGCGGTCACCAGCCGGCCCAGGATCCAGGCGTACACCTCACGCAGGGACTCGGCGTGACGCTGCTGCACGAACGTCTGCGCCGCCGTCGCGAACGCGGCCACGGCCACCCCGGCCAGCACGATCGCGGCGTTGCGGTGCGACCCCCCGACCGTGCGTCCCAGCCAGTAGGTCGCCGCCACCGCGACCGCTGCGCCCGTGAAAGCCGCCAGCGGCAACGCCACGGGATGTCCGCCGTGACCGGCGACGATCACCACGGTCGCACCGAGCCCGGCGCCGGCCGCCACGCCGAGCAGGTACGGGTCGGCCAGCGGGTTGCGGAACACCCCCTGGTAGGCCGCACCGGCCACCGACAGGGTGGCACCCACCAGCAGGCC
>CAZHZQ010000121.1:4640-7988 GCA_964537235.1 uncultured Actinomycetota bacterium
CGCCCGTCGGCTGCCGACCGGTTCGGAGACGGCGACCTCACCGGACACCTCAGCCCTCCTGCGGCTGCAGGGCGGCGACCTCGTCGGCGACCCGTCGCAACAGCTGCACGACCCGAGGGCCCCAGCGGCTGGCCACATCGTCGTCGAGCTCGACGATCGCGTCGTGCTTGACGGCGGACACCTCGCCCCAGCCCGGCCGTGCGGCCACCGTCTCGGCATCCACATCGCAGCACTTGGTGTCGGCCAACAGGATCAGGTCCGGGTCGGCCTCCACCACGTACTCCGCCGACAGCTGCGGATAGGGCGACCCCGCCCGCTCCGCGGCCTCATCGGCGATGTTGTCCAGCCCCAACAGCCCGTAGACCTCACCGATGAAGGTGTCCGACGAGACCGAGAACAGGCTCGTGTCGAGCTCGTGGTAGTAGGACAGTCCCTCGCCACGCCCCGCCGCCTGCGCGACGATGTCCCCGATCTCCGACCGCATCCGGGCCACCAGCCGGGCGGCATCGGCCACGTGGCCGGTCGCCGCCCCCAGCTGTTCGATCTGCGCGTAGGCATCATCCAACGACCCGGCCGCTGCGTGCACGATCGTGGGCACCTGCGCCGCCGCCAACCCCGATACCAGACCACCCGGGTCCGACGAGGCGACCACCACGTCCGGCTCGTAGCCGAGGATCGCCTCGACGTTCGGTTCGAACCCCGACAGGTCAGACGTCGGCGCCTCCGGCGGGAAGTTCGAATGGGTGTCGACGGCGACCACCTGCTCGTCGGCGCCGATCGCGAACAGCATCTCGGTCGCGGTCGGTGACAACGACACGATCCGCTCCGGACGCTCGGCCAGTGTCACGTCGTCATCGCCGACCGACACCGTCACCGGGAACGTCGCTGACGAGGCCGGCAGCGGCTCCTCCGGCGAGGCGGAACCGAGCGCAGCATCCGGCTGCTCAGGAACCTCCTCGGCAGACGGAGCATCGGGCACGCCACATGCCGTGCCGAGCACAACGAGAGACAGCGCCAGAGACAGAAGCAGGGGCCGGGGTGTGAACATGATCATCCTCCGTAAACCCGGAGGATGAAGAGACGTCGGCTGCGAACGCCGAACGATCACACGACACTCGCCGCACGAACGGCCCTTCCTCCGAGGACGCGTTACGTGGCCGAGGGGCAGGCGACCTGGCTCGTCCACACCGCTGGCTGCGGCGGGCTTCACAGTTGCGGGACAGCGCCGGACTCACACCGGACTTCGCTGACACCCAAGGCGCTCAGATGGTTTCCGAGCACCTGTGAAACTACGCCAACCCGCCGATCGAATGCAACACCCGAGACCTCCTGTCATTCGATCTGCAGGCGCCACTAGGCGCGCGGATCCTTCTTGTGCTTACCACCCATTTGAGCCCCCTGCCCAGCGCATGCCGTTGATGGATGGGATCGGCGAATGAGGTCGGGCGTCGTCGGGGGGCGGCCGCTGAGCTGTACCCATACGAGCTCGAGGACCTGCACACGGAATCTGAGTTCTAGTACCGCGAATTGGTTGACTCGTTCGGGAACGTGAGCTAAGGGTTCGTCGTTCAACCGTCGATAGAACCTTGACGGGAAGCCCCTACCGTGACATTGTCAACAGTCCGTTGACCCCGTGATCTTCCCCGCACGGAGGACCCATGCCCATCACCCAACGAGCTCGCGCTCACGTTGAGGCCCCGGAGGTCTCGGACATCGAGAGCGCTGTTCGGGACACTACGGTCTACCAGGACTTCCTCCCGTACCTCGATGAGGAGACCTTGGAGATCATGGCGGATGAGGAGCTCCATTCTCGCGTCATGGAGCGCATGGCCACCATCAATGACACCATCGATGCGGACGAAGCCATGCGCCGGATGTTCGGGGACGACTCCTAGCTCCCGGGCAGCCGCTTCTTGACCAGGTCGTAGGCCTCGTTGTCACGACGCATGTCTATGGCCAGGATGACGACCACGTCGGTTGTCACCGCGTAGATGACCCGCACATCACCCTCACGGATCCGACGAAGCCCCACGAGGTCCCCTCGTAGTGGCTTGAACCGGAGAGGGTCCTGAGCGAGCTTTCGCTGGATCCTCCGGTGTTGCGCCTTCGTCAGGAGGCCGTACTCGTCCTCGTCGTTGGTGACCTGCGAGTGGTAGGTGACGACGTAGCCGTCACTGGCCACGGACACGCCTCGTCGAGAACCCGCACTGCCAGTGCTCGTCCGTGTCACCATCGATGTGGAGTCGGAGGGTGAACCGCCGGTCCGGCGGGAGCGGGAGCCCCTGGAAGTTCAGGGCGATGACCGAGTCGAGGGGCGTTCCCTTCCGCAGTCCTGGCGGGCGACCGACCTCGACCTCACCGCCGATCCGCACCGGGCGTTCCTGCCCATCTGGCGGGGAAGGGACGTTCAAGGGCTGACCGTCCGCATCGACGATGTCGACGAGCCAGGGGATGGGCTCGTTCGAGCGGCTCCACGGCACTTCGAGCTTGATGGCTACGGCCATCTTCACGGGCCCTGGGTTGATAACGGTCCACCCACCGCCGAGGATGTAGAGCTTCCCTCCGACGGATTGGGCGGCATCAGCGAGCAGGATCGAGGCTTTCATCGGTCAACACCTTCCTTGTCCGGGGCGTCGACCGACGCTGCACAGCCTCCTCGCTTCGCGGGTCACGAAGTGGTTAGTCTGTCCAGTGTCGAAACGGAGTCGACACCTTCATCTTCCGGGGCTCGCGGGTGCAACCGCGGGCCCCGTCGTTTCAGTGCGTTCCAGTATCCGGGCTTGAACGCACTGAAACGAGGAACCGATGCAGCAAGCGCGTCGGCCCAGGCCCCTGCGCGTAGTCGTGCATCCGCTCGGCGAAGTCGTCCGCGAACCCGGCTGGGACGACGCCCGCGCCGACGCCACCGATGTCTATGGAGCCGGTGACACCTGGTTCCTGCGCTACCACCCCGACGAGATCGACGACGGGCAAGGCTTCACCGACACCCGGTCCGGTCGCGGGTGAGACTGGACCTGTTCGTAGATGCCGAACAGCTCGACGGCGAGGATGCCGTCGCCTGGTACGCCGGCCACTTCGCCCCGACATGGGTCTAGTCGGCTTGGACGGTCGCGTCTCCGTGCGAGTCAACGGTCAGGTCCCCGATCAAGGCGCAGGTGACTTGTCCGGCAATCGTGGGTTCGCAGAAGATGACGGTGCTGGACTCGTTGGAGACTACTTCGACCTCTGCCGCTTCAACGGTCACCTCCGTCTCGATCAGGTACTGATCACCCTCCGGCCCGGCCTCGGCGTCAGCGGATGCCGAGACGAGTTCTTGGGCGGAGGCCATGGCCGGGACCGCCACGATGG
>CAZHZQ010000122.1:0-6264 GCA_964537235.1 uncultured Actinomycetota bacterium
CTGGCTGCGCGCCTCGATCCGGTCCAGGCCGGTGGTCGCGTCGGCGGCGTCGTCCTCCAGAGGGCTGTCGGACGCGTCGACATCGAGGTACTCGTCGCGACGCCGGTGGTGGTCGATGACGAGGTTGCGGGCGATGGTGCGCAACCACGGCCAGATCGGCCGGGAGGTATCGAAGGTTTCCGCCTTCTCCAGGTAGCGGATCATGGTGTCCTGGGCGAGGTCCTCGGCGAGGACACCATCACCGGTCTGCTCCCGACAGAACTGCACGAGGCGGTTCCGGTAGCGCCGGTACAGAACGTCGAACGCCCGCGCATCCCCGTCCACGTGCGCCGCGACGAGGCGACCGTCAGGCCGCGTCTCCCCCGTCGCCGCCTCCAGCACGATCGTCGCCGCCATCGCCATCGCTCCTCCTTGCAGGAGAGCCCCGCTCGTTCCCCTCTTCGCTGTTGAGAACGTGTTCACCTGCCTGTGGTCACGGAACGGCTCGGATCAGATCTGTAACCCGCGAACCCGTCCGGATGGCCACCACGGTTCGGGATTCCGATACGGGACTCGGGCAGCACCAGATGTGCGAGAAGTGCCAAAATCCCCCGGGTTGAGCCCGTTCGCGACTGTTGGGGGAACCGACACTCTGCGGGGGAACGGTTGCCTGGGGTTGCCCCGCGCCGCCCGCAACGACGTACGTGACGATGGGCTCCGACCCCCCCGATCAGGGTGCGAGAGTTGGTACTTGCACCCGCAGAGATGTACCCGGGTCATGGCCACGAACGTCCGAAACGTCCCATTCGCGAGTGCGGCATCCCGTAAGCGGGCGACCCCGCCGTTCGTACCTGTGAGCGACCAGCGGTGGATCGAGGTTGCCATCACAGAAACCAGGACCGGCGCGGACGACCAGACCGACGCCGACGACCAGACCGACGCGGACGACCAGACCGACGCCGACGGACGCGTGATCGATTTGACCCACGCACGTCTGGCGAACCAGCGAGACCGCCGTGGCACCAGTCCCGCGGTCGACGCGGAGTTGATGCACCGCATCGGGTTGACCCTCAACTCCACCCTCGAGCTGCCGGAGGTCCTGCACCGCCTCGCGAAGCTGACGCTCGAGGTCACCGACGCCCACCGGTGCAGCCTGTTCCTGCTCCGGGGACGGGTGCTCGAGCCGGCGGTGGCCATCGGCACGATCCGCGACGAGGACCTGTGGGCCGCGTTCCGGGAGATGGGGCCCGTCAGGCTCGACCGTCTCCCCGAGGCCTGGAACCGCCTGGCCGACGCCGAGGCCGTCCCGATCGAAGATGCCGTCGGTTCCTCTCTGATCCCGAGCCGATGGGTCGAGAGGTTCGACGTGAAGTCGCTCGTGCTCGTCCCGCTGCACGCCGCCGGTGAGCCGTGCGGGCTGCTCGTCGTCGACCATCCGACCCAGCGGAGCTACGGGGACGACGAGATCGCGCTGCTGGAGTCCGTGGCCGCGTACGCGGGGGTCGCCGTACGCAACGCGCGGCTGTTCGAGGCCGCGGATCAGCAGGCACGGATGCAGCGCACGTTGGCGCGGGGGGCCGGGGCCCTCGTGGCACCCGAACGCCGGTCCGACCTCCTCGACGAGTTGGTGTCCGCGTTCGCCGAGCTGCTGGGTTCGACCGGCTGCGCGATCGGGCTCTTCGACTCGGACATGACACGGATCACCACGGTGGCCACCCACGACCGCAGCGAGTCGGGGCCACCGATCCCGATCTCGAGCGTCCCCGACAACGTCGTCACCCGGCTCACCGAGGCTTGGACGGACGATCCCGGCCGCCCGGTCGTCTACGGACCCGACCCGTGGTTCGCGCGCATCCTGGGGCGGGAGGACCACAGCGATCACCACCTCGTGGTGCCACTGCCCGCGGAGGTCACGCCCCGAGGGGCGGTGCTCGCGGCTTTCGAGAAGGAGCGTCGTCTGGCCGGCGAGGAGCGACGGGCGGCTCTGGCGCTGGCTGCGCTGACCTCCGCCGGTCTGGACCGGACCGCCATGATCGAGCGCCTCCAGCAGCACGGGAGGCACATGGAGGCGCTGTACGAAGCGAGCACGGCAGTCGTGGAAGACGCGGACGCGAGGGCGATCGTCGATCGTCTCAACGGGCTGCTGGCTCCCGCCGGCATCGAGGTGGATTCGCTGGCCTGGCGGGACGAGGACGTCGCCTCCCGGCTCGGGAGCGCGTCGCCCACCGCCGAGGAGCTCGCCTGCTGGGAGGACGACCCGCTCGACACCGAGGTGCCGGTCGACGGCACCATCTCCATGCCCATGCGGCTGCAGGACCGTGTGGTGGGCGGCTTGCGGGTCCGCGCGGCGGAGCTCGCCGACGACGACCGCGGCTTCGTGAGGAACCTCGCGCGCGGAGTCGCCGAGGTCGTCCACCGCGGCACGCTGCGCGCGTCGCTGGAGGAGGCGGCCCGACGCCGGGCCGTCGCTGACGAGCGCGACCGCATCGCCGCCGATCTGCACGACGTGGTCGGCCAGCTGTTCATCGCGATCGGGCTGCTCGCCCGTCGGGCCGAGGAACACCTGCCCAACGACTCCCGCTGGTCCGAGACCTTCCGCCGGATCGCCGACCTGGGCGACAGCGGGAAGTGGAAGATCGACCAGGCGGTCCGGGCCCTGGCGTCCGTGCCGGCCGCCGGCCGCGCGCTGCCATCGGCCCTGCGACAGCGAGCCGAGGCGCTGCGGGGTGACAGCGGCATCGACGTGGTGGTCGACGTCCAGGCGTGGCCGAAGGAGGTCCCCGCCGAGGCGCAGCGCGCCCTGTACCGGGTCGCCCACGAAGCGATGACCAACGCCTGGCGACACGCCCACTGCTCCGTCGTGCGGGTGTGTCTCGACATCGAGGACGGTGATCTCGTCCTGTGGGTCAAGGACGACGGCATCGGACTGCGTTCGACCGGGGGTCTCGATCACGTCGGCATCGGGCTGCACAACATGCGCCGGTCGACCAAGGACGTCGGCGGCTCGTTCCGCCTGCACAACATCCGCCCGCACGGCACGGAGGTCGAGGCCAGAGTGCCGCTGGCAGGACGCCGGTGACCAGCGTGGTCGTCATCGAGGACAACTCCGACGTCGGCGGTGCGCTCGTCGACGCGCTGGGTGACGATCCGGATCTCACGGTCGTCGGGCTCTTCGCCAGCGGCGAGGAGGCGTTGCGTGAGATCGGACGGTTGAGTCCGGACGTCGTGGTGGTCGATCACGCGCTGCCGGGGCTGAGCGGCTCGGAGATCTCCGAACGCCTGCGGCGACGCTTCCGGCGTGTCAGGATCGTGGTGCTGACCAGATACGTCCGGGGCACGGTCGCCCTGACGGCGTTCGACGCCGGGGCCTCGGCGGTCGTGGTCAAGAGCTCAGACGCCGGGGCGGTGCGACGGGCCGTCCGGACAGTGGCCTCCGGAGGCACCTACGTCGACCCACTGTTGGCCGGACGGATCGTCGACCTCGCTGTGCAGGAGCACGTGAGCCCCTCTGGGGATCTCAACGGGTCCGGGGATCGAGGGGCCGCGGACCATCAGTGGGAGTCGCGGTGATCCGGCTTGCCGTTGTCGACGACCATCCTGCCGTCCGCCAGGCGCTGATCGCTGCCATGGCCGACGAGGGCGACGTCGAGGTGGTGGGCGAGTTCGGCAACGGCGAGCAGTTCCTCGAGGCCGTGAACGACACGTCGCTCGACGTGGTCATCGTGGAGCTGTCGCTCCCCGGTATCGACGGCAACCACGTGTGCCGCCGCCTCCGAGAGCGTGACCCGCGCGTCCGAGCGGTTCTGGCGAGCAGCGCCCCCTCGGAGGCATCGGTCCTGCAGGCGTTCGCCGCGGGCGCGCGTGGGTTCCTCATGAAGGACTCCGAGCCCGCCACCATCCGTCACGCCGTGCGATCAGCGGAAGGCGGCGGCACGTTCGTGGACCCGAGAGTGGCCAACAAGATCGTCCGGCTGGCGTTGACGGGGCAGCGAGCCAAGGGTCCGTTCGACCTGACGCTGCAGGAGCTGCGGGTCCTGGAACGGCTTCCCAAGGGACGCACCAACCGGGAGATCGCCGACGACCTCGGCATCGCCGTATCGACCGTCAAGAGCCACGTCGGCAGCGTCCTCAAGAAGCTCGACGCCGATGACCGGTCCGAAGCGGCAGCCATCGCCATGCGCCACGGACTGGCCTGACCGCACGTGGGAGGACGAGTGGACGACACACGGATGTCCCGCGATGCAGCGACGGTCCGTCTGGAGATCCTCCGTGAACTGCGAAGTCGCGAGGGCGACATCGAAGACGAGGCCTGCGACGAGCTGTGGAAGATGAGCGGCTATGAGGACCTGACCTCGCCCCAGCGAAAGCAGGTCCGGGCAGCCGTCCGGCGGACGGTCGGGATCTTCATCGGACAGATGGAGACGGGGGACGGTGAGTTGACCGACCAGGATCGGCCCTTCTTCGAGCAGCTGGGTGTGACCAGGGCGTGGAACGGGATCCAGCTCGGGCACGTCAAACAGGGGTTCGACGTCGGCTACCGGCGCGCGTACGAGCACCTGGCACGTGCCGCACACGCTCGCGGGGAGGTCGGCGCCATCGCCGCCGCCTCACTGGCGACCCAGCTCGCCAGCCTCTACCGGCAGGCATGGGACGCCATCGAGCGCGGCCACCGGGCGGCCTTCCGGAGCGGCGTGCTGCCCGCGGAAGGCAACCTCCGCGCGTTGGTCACCGGCATCTTGACCGGGACCGCTGAGCCGCAGGAGCTCGCGGAGGCCCTGGAGCGCTCACCGTCCGCTTCGAGCCAGCGCTGGAACCTGGTCCTGGTGGTCGGCCATCCAGGGCAGGGTGATGTGGAACCCGCCGCCGACGACCTCGTGGAAGCGGCGCGGCCCAGAGCCGCGCGCGGGCGGCGGTTCGTCGATCCGCTCCATCACGTGCCGGTCCTCCTGGACACGTCGCCCGAGGACGGAGCGGACGATCCGCTGCAGCTAGAACCGCTCGCACACCGGCACGGCGTGACGTTCGTGGTCGCGCGGTCCAACGACACATCGCGGCTGACGGAGACCTACCGGGTCGTGGAGCGTCACCTCGCCCTCGTGACGCGACTGGTGCCGGGTCCCGGCGTGGTCACCACCCGACGGTTGATGCGTCATGCCGTCCTGGTCGACCCGTCGATCGATGACGCCGAGTGGTTCATCCGCGACGTGCTCGGGGCGGTGCTCAGCGTCGGGTCAGGCCGCTGGGACCCCCTCGCCACTCTCTACGCCCTCCACGACGCCGACGGCGACACCGACGAGGCCGCCGCGGCGCTCGGGCTGGCGGCACGCACCGTCCGCGGCCACCTCGTCCGGATCACCGAACTCCTGGGTGTCGATCCGAACAGCATCCGCAGCGCGTATGACATCGGGGTAGCCCTCCGCATGCTGCGTGTGCACGCGGACCGCCTCCCTCCGACCAGTGACGCGGCCGGATGATCGAGCGCGCGTAGCGATCGGTCGAACTCGCCGCCGATGGCAACTTGGCGGCGTCAAGTCGCCGTCGGTGACGTCGACCTGCGGTGCGGGCGTCCGTAGGGTGCAGTCGTCCCCGAAGCGGGCGGTGATCGACAGATTCCGAGTTGCCTTCGGGGGTGTTCGTCAGTCATGAAGACCGCGCCCCCGCGGTCAGGGGCAGCGGCGTTCGCGGTGCTTCCAGGAGGAACGAGCGTGATCCGTCTCGTCGTGGTCGACGACCATCCTGCTGTTCGCCAGGCGCTGATCGCCGCGATCGTCCAGGATCGCCACGTCGAGGTGATCGCACAGTTCGGCAACGGCGAGCAACTGCTCGGTGCGGTCCAGGACGCGGCTCCCGACGTCGTCATCCTCGAACGTCGGCTGCCCGGCATCGACGGCAACCGCCTCTGCGAGCTGCTGCGCCAGCGCGATCCCCGAGTGCGGACGGTGATGGCGTCCGGCACACCCGACGACGACAACGTGCTGGCAGCGTTCTCCGCCGGCGCACGTGGCTTCGTGATGAAGGACTCCGAGCCGGCCACCATCCGTCACGCCGTACGGTCGGCCGCGGGCGGGGGCACGTTCCTCGACCCGCGGATCGCCGACGGAATCGTGCGGCTCGCCCTGAACGGCCAGAGAGCCAAGGGCCCGTTCGACCTCTCACTGCAGGAGCTGCGGGTCCTCGAACGGCTCCCGAAGGGACGATCGAACCAGGAGATCGCCGACGACCTCGGCATCACCGTCTCGACCGTCAAGACCCACGTCGGCAGCATCCTCAGCAAGCTCGATGCCG
>CAZHZQ010000122.1:6364-7915 GCA_964537235.1 uncultured Actinomycetota bacterium
CTCGAGCACGCCCAGGACGTCCTGGCCGACCTGACCGAGACGATGGTCGATCACCTCACCCCGACCTTGCGGCTGAGCAAGCTGGAAGGCGACGCGGCCTTCGTCTACGCGCTCGAGACCGAGATCGAAGCGTCCATGCTGCTCGACACGGTCGAGGAGACCTACTTCGCCTTCCGCACCCGCGTCCGTGACATCGACCAGGCCACCTCGTGCGACTGCAACGCCTGCCAGCGCATCCCGGACCTCGACCTGAAGATCGTGACCCACCACGGTCGGTTCGCCCGCCAACAGGTCGCCGGCAACGAGGAGCTGACCGGCCCCGACGTGATCCTGGTGCACCGGCTCCTCAAGAACACGGTCCGCGACCGGTTGGGACTGGGCGGGTACGCCCTGTTCACCCGACCGTGCATCGAAGCGCTGCAGATCCATCCGGAGTCCCTCGGGATGGAGGAACACCGCGAACACGTCGACGGTCAGCAGATCGACGCCTACGTCGAGGACCTCGAGGCCCGCTGGCGGTTCGAGGACGAACGCCGCCGGGTGTACGTCACCCGGGACGCCGCCGAGTTCGAACACGTGATGGAGCTGCCCGCCCCGGTCCAGATCGCCTGGGAGTTCGTGACCTCACCGGAGAAACGTCCGCTGTGGCAGGGCGGGGTCGACCGGATCGACGAGGAGACCACCGGGGGACGCCGAGGCACCGGCACCGTCGCCCACTGCATGCACGGCAACGGGGTCGCCGTCCAAGAGATCCTGGACTGGCGTCCGTTCCGCTACCACACGGTGCGCAGTGGCTTCCCGGCCATCGGCCGCTGGACCTGGACGTTCGAGTTCGAGCCTCTCGACGACGACCGCACCGAACTGCGTGTCCGCGGCCAGAAGCTGCAAGGCCTCAAGCGCCGGGCGGCCTGGACCCTGATGCGGCCGTTCATGATGAAACAGGGGCGTGGCAACGAAGGGCGGCTGCAGACCCTCCTCGAGGAGCACATGTCGGGGCTCGACGACGACGCCTCGCCGACCTCGGGCCACTAACTGTTGCGTTCCGCCTCACCTCACGGGGCCAGGATCCAGACGTCCACAGGGACGTTGCTGCGGACGTGCGGGTCGCGGTAGCCCGGCTTGAGGATGCCGACGTGGCCCTGTCCCGCGAACACCGCCACCTGACCGCTGGCGAGGCCCTTGAGCGTCTCGTCCACCTCTTCCGTCGTCGTGAGCGTGCGGTCGGGTGGTCCCCACATGCCTTTGAGTGCGGCCCGCGTGCTCCGCGCGCTGGCCATCCACCGTCGCCCCTTGCTGTCGAGGAAGCCCTTCGAGGGGATCCCGTGGCCAGCGTCGATCAGTGCCACGCTGAGGCGGGCAGCGCAGGTGTTCTCCCATTCGTTCGTCTCGAACGTCTTCCTGATCTTCTGGTCCGTGTTCTTCAGGAACTCCTTCGCCGGCTTGCGGTAGTCGACGCCGGCGTAGGCACCCGCCATGACCCCGCTGGAGGGCCTCGACGAAGCATCCTCCCCATCGGCTTCGCCATCGCGCTGCAGGCTGGTGCCGATGCGG
>CAZHZQ010000123.1:0-3097 GCA_964537235.1 uncultured Actinomycetota bacterium
ACCTGGAAGTCCGACAGGATCTCGAGCAGCAGCGCCTCGAACTCGAAGTCGACCTTGTCGACCTCGTCGACGAGCAGGACGGCCGAGGCCGGGTGACGGAGTGCCCGCAGCAGCGGCCGTTCCAGCAGGTACTCCTCGCCGAAGATGTCGTCGTGCAGGTCGTCCCAACTCCCCGTGCCATCCTCACCCTGCTTGTCGTGATCACCACCACGCGCCTTGTCGTACTGGATCCGCAGGAGCTGCTTCTTGTAGTTCCACTCGTACAGCGCCTTGGCCTCGTCGAGGCCCTCGTAGCACTGCAGGCGGATCAGCTCGGCGTCACGCGCCTCCGCGACCGCCTTGGCCAGCTCGGTCTTCCCGACGCCGGCCGGGCCCTCGACCAGGATCGGCTTGCGCAGCCGCTCGGCGAGGTAGGTGACGGTGGCGATCGACTCGTCGGGCAGGTAGCCGACCTCGCCGAGACGCTTCGTCACATCGTCGACGCCGGCGAACTCGCTGGGCACGGGAGCTCCTCGCACGGGAAGGGGGGCACCGCAACGGTACGTCGGCGAGGTCCCCCTCGGCGAACCGGCCCCGACTCAGCCGTCCGGGGGCGGTGCGAGCGGAACGACGGTCTCGAAGCCGCTGGTCATGTTCTCACCGAACCCCATGAAGCCCTGCATGAACGTCTCCATCAGCTCGGCGATGTCGAGCTCGACCGCATCGTCGGGCACGGCCACCTCTGGCTCGACCCCGTGATCGGAGAACACCGCGACGAGCTTCGCGCTGCCCTGGGGGACGTCGGGGTCGTCGGGGGCGGCGCTCCGGGCCATCGCCAGCAAGTCCACGGAGAGGCGTTCGACGACCCGGTCGTCGACCACGATCTCGCCGCCGTCGATCAGCTCGGGGATCTCGGCCAGATCCGACTCCAGGTCCTGCGCCCCGAGCATCATCCCGCCCACCAGGCCACCGAAGGCGTCGGCGGCGAACTCGACGCCGGCGCGGGCCAGATCGCGTGCCCGCAGCCGGACCGTGAACGTCCGGGTGGCACCGTCGCCGGCCGTCTCCTCGATCACGGTGAACCGTTCGGCGAACGCCGAGAAGGAGCCGCCGAACGCCTCCTGCAGCTCGGACCTGAACTCCTCGGGATCGGGACCGAGGTTCAGGGCCGAGGGCGTCTCGAGCGCCTCCGGATCACCGACGAACGCGACCCACCGACCGTCCAGCAGCGCCTCGGCCGCCGTGCGCAGCTCCGGCGGGAAGGTCTGCAGACCCGCCAGCGCCTCGTCCTCGGGGAAGGGCTCGCCCATGGCCTCCATCAGTTGCACGAGAGCGAACCGCAGGTACGTGTGCGTGGGATCCGTCCGCCGCAGCGCGAAGGCCTCGACCCCCATGACCTCGACGACGATCTCGAAGCGTTCGTCGCCCACCGCACCCGAGATGCCCGTCCCCTCGATCAGCGGGGCCGCCTGGGGGTCCTCGGCGCCGATCGCGGCGCGCGCCGCGTCGTCGAGCTCGACCGACAGGTCGAAGGCGAAGGGCCCGGAGAACGTCCGGTCCACGGCGTCGACGACCGCCTCGGTCGGATCGGCCGGACCGCTGCCCTGTCCGCACGCCGCGGCCACCAGGGCCACGAGCAACGCCAGGACGGTGAACGCTGATCGGTGTGTACGCACGCTGTACTCCTCTTCGCCCCCCCGGCGTGTGTCGGCCGCTCGGCCGACCGACTTCAGGTCCGGATCTGGCCGTCCCCCTCGACGAGGTACTTGACGGAGGTCAGCTCCGGCAGGGCCATGGGACCCCGGGCGTGGGTCTTCTGGGTGGAGATCCCGATCTCCGCCCCGAAGCCGAACTGCTCGCCGTCGGTGAAGCGCGTGGACGCGTTGACCATCACGGCGGCCGCGTCGACCTGCTGCTGGAACCGCCGGGAAGCGGCACGGTCCTCGGTCACGATCGCCTCGGTGTGCAGCGTCCCGTACCGCTCGATGTGGGCGATCGCCTCGTCCACGTCGTCGACGATGCGCACCGCGAGCACCAGGTCGAGGAACTCCGTGGCGAAGTCGTCGTCGGTGGCCTCGGACATCCGGTGGACCGCCCGGGCTCGCTCGTCGCCGCGCAGTTCGACCCCCGCGGCCTCGAGCTCGGCCGCGACCTTCGGAAGGAACTCCTCGGCCACGTCACGGTGCACGAGCAGCGTCTCGGCCGCGTTGCACACCGAGGGACGCTGGACCTTGGCGTTCACGGTGATCGCCACCGCCTGGGACAGATCCGCCGCCCGGTCGACGTACACGTGGCAGTTGCCCACGCCGGTCTCGACGACGGGGACCTGCGCCCCGCGGACCACCCGTTGGATCAGCGCCGCCCCGCCCCGTGGGATCAGCAGATCGACCAGCCCGCGGGCCTCCATCAGGTCCTGGACGCTCTCGTGACCCGGGTCGTCGATGAGACACACGGCGTCCTCGGGGACGTCGTGTGCGGCGAGCTGCTCGCGGATGATGTCCGTGAGGACGCGGTTGCTGTGCAGGGCGCTGGAGGAACCACGCAGGACGCAGGCGTTCCCGGACTTCAGCGCCAGGCCCGCGGCATCGATCGTGACGTTGGGGCGGGCCTCGTACACCATGGCCACCACCCCGAGAGGGACGCGCACCTTGCGGACCTCGACCCCGTTGGGCAGCGTCCACCCGGCGACGGTCTCGCCGACCGGGTCGTCGAGGGCGACCAGCTGTCGCAGCCCGGACGACATCCCGGCGATCCGTTCCTCGGTGAGGAGGAGGCGGTCGATCAGCGCTTCGCTCAGGCCGTTCTCGCGGCCGGCCTCGACGTCCTTCCGGTTCGCCTCCTGGATCTCGCTCACCCGCTGGTCGAGGGCATCGGCGATGTCGTTCAGGAGCACGTTCTTGCGCAGGGTCGACAGCGACGCCACCGGCCGGCTGGCCTGCTTCGCGGCCTGACAGATCTCGAGGACGGTGCGCACGGGTGCTCCTCCGGTGGTCGGCTGCGGCGGTCCTACTCCCATCATCCCGTCTGGAGGCGCGGTTCGCCACACGGGGACCGGGCGCGGCAGGTATCGTTCCCCGTAGCGAGGGGCTGGGGAGGCACGCATGGGCAACACCGCACA
>CAZHZQ010000123.1:3197-7481 GCA_964537235.1 uncultured Actinomycetota bacterium
CCGCCGGTCATCCGACCGGTGGACCCCGCCGATCCACTCGATCCGGTCGGTGCCGCAGATCGTCGCCCTCGACGCGGTGCTCCTGGTGATCCTCCTCGCGACCTTCTTCTTCGTACTGCCCGGCACGGTCAAGGCGCTCTACGGCATCACCGACGAGCTCACGGCCGTGCACGTGGGACCGGGCCTGTTGTTGCTCGTGTCCTCCGCCATCGCCCTGGCCTCGATCCTCGGCGGCGTGGTCGCCATCTCGGCCGGCTACCCACGGATCATGCGCGGCGACTCGTCGCGGTCCGGACGGTTCTCGCGCCGCTCCATGCACGCGGCGCTGCTCGCCGCGACCCTCGCGATCGTCCAGCTGGCGGTCTTCGCGTTGGTGCTGCCGTCCCAGGTCACCGGCTGACGGACGCGACTGACGAGACCGGCTGACGGGCGCGGTTCGGCCCCGCGTGCGTGTGAGGCTCACCAGGAGCCGCCGCCACCTCCACCGAAGCCGCCTCCGGAGAAGCCGCCCCCGCCGGAGAACCCGGACGAACCGCTGCTGGCCGGCGTCGTCGCCAAGCTCGGACCGACGGTGGTCGCGAACGTCGACAGGCCGCTGGACAGGTTCGCGAACCCGCGGCCGGGGTGCGCCCCGACGTACCAGCCGACCGCGTCCGGCTCGATCCCGAGATCGGCGAGGACCTGCGCCCAGTGGTCGACCGCACCGAACACCACCGCGTACGGCAGGTAGCCGACGAACATCCGCTCGTCCTCGGCGAAGCTCATCCGGTCGGCCTCGGCGGTGACGACGAACTCCTTGAAGCCGAGGGTCTCGTCCATGACCGCGCTCCCGCGTGCGGTGCGGCGAGGCATCCAACGGTGGGCCACGAGCATGATCAGCGCCGGGACCAGCAGCCCGATCCCGACGACGGCCACCCTGGTGTAGACGGCCAGCAACCAGGTCACACCGACCGCGGCCGCGACCGCCAGCACGCCGAACGCGAGCCACCGGCTGCGCGTCTTGACCGGCGATCGGTTGAACCAACGACGCCGGACACCGTCGGCGTACACCTGGCGCTTGACGTCGGCGTAGTCCTCGGCGAACTCGCCCTTGAGCTCGGACAGCAGCACCGTGTCGCCGTCCTCGAACAGGCTCGTCAGCAGCGTCTCCTCGTAGCCCAGCAGCTCCTCGCCGAACGGCTGCTCCGTGCGCCGCAGCCGCCAGTCCGTCCTGCTGAACCACAGCGGGAGGTCCTCCTCGACCTCCTCGATCGTCAGGTAGCCGCGGGCGGCCAGGTCGACGATCGTGGCGCTGATGTCGACCGGGTCGACGCGCTCGTCGACGATCAGCCCGAGCTGCGCGGGGCGCAGCTCGTCGGGAGGGCGGTACCGGACGGGGACCACCCGCGGTTGCAGGAACCCGCGGCGGACCGGCTCGTCGACCAGACCGGCCGCGGAGACGTCCCCCCGGGTGACACGGTCACGACCCTGACGGAACGCGAGCAACGCGACGCCGGCCAGTGCAGCCAGACCCACCACGACGGCCAGCGGGACCGCCCAGGGGCTGCCGAGGAAGGCCTGTGACAGCGTCCACCGCCGTTCCAGGAGCGGAGCGCCGACGTCGACCGCGTCCGGCTCGAAGCCCACCACCACGGTCAGGCCGCTGTAGGGGGCCAGACCGCTGCCGTGGAGATCGGCCTGCGATCCGGAGACAGACTGGCCGTCGCACAGCCGGGTCGAGCCCGTCGGCCCCTGGAAGCAGGTGTGACGGACGATCGGGGCGCCGGAGACGGTCACGTCGACCTGTCGGATCGGCACGCCCCAGCCGTTGCCGGTGGCGTTCCAGTACAGCTCCTCGTGGTTCGCGAACGAGTTCATCGCGCCCCGGACCTCGTAGGAGATCTCGTAGCGCTGCGGTCCGCTGACGGTGCGGTCGGGGTCGCCGATGCGGATGCGCAGCTCCCGGTCGCCGCCGGTGCGGCCGGGGCGGGTGACCTCCACGTCGTCCGGAGCGGTGGAAGTGACGTCGATGTCCGAGATGTCGATCACGCGCAGCCAGTCCCGCGGATCCTCGTCCGGCGGCAGACCGACCTCCTGCGGCTCGCCGGTCAGCTCGTAGCGCACGGGGATGACGCGGAAGATGCCGTGCTTGTCGAGGCCGCCGAAGTCGACGTCGATCCGCTCGGTGATCTGCAGCGTGCCGTCGGGCCCGACCGTGACGTCGACGTCGAAGCGCTCGATCAACCAACCGGTCTCCTGCCCGGCGGCCGGGGACGCCGTCGCCAGGAGCACGACGGCGAGGAGACCCAGCACGACCCCGACGACGGCGCTGACGGGACGGGGCACCCGGAGCCCGGCTGCCGGCACGGTCCGCGTCATCCGCCGAACCCCGCCGCGGGCACCGCCCGATCCTCGTCCTCGGCCTTGAAGAACTCCGCCGCGCGGAAGCCCAACGGACCGGCGATCAGCAGGGCCGGGAACCGCTGGATCGCCGTGTTCAGGTCCTCGACCAGCGCGTTGTAGTACCGGCGAGCGAACGCGATCTCCTCCTCCAGGGCGGTCAGCTCCTGCTGCAGGGCGAGGAAGTTGTCGCTGGCTCGCAGCTCCGGATAGTCCTCGGCCACCGCGAACAGCGACCGCAGCGCACCCTCCAGCCGGTCGTCAGCGCGCCCCGACTCACGTGGGCCCTCGGCCGCCACGATCTCCGCCCGCGCCTCGGTGACCTGCTGCAGGGTCGAGGCCTCGTGCACCTGGTACCCCTCGACGGTCTCGACCAGGTTGGGGACGAGATCGGCGCGCCGCTGCAGCTGCACGTCGATGCCGGACCACGCCTCCCGGAGCCGGTTGCGCAGGGCCACGAGCCGGTTGTACGTCACCACCACCCACGCGGCGATGACGACCAGGACTCCCCCCGCGATGACGAGCAACGACACGATCACGGTCTCCGGTCGGGGCGGCCGGAGTGTAGTGGGAGAGAGGCTCGATCCGAGCCCGCTCCTACAGGAGGTCCTCGT
Organism: uncultured Actinomycetota bacterium; assembly: GCA_964537235.1. Classification (GTDB taxonomy): domain Bacteria; phylum Actinomycetota; class Nitriliruptoria; order Nitriliruptorales; family JAHWKO01; genus CAZHZQ01. The sequence continues at coordinate 6,191 of CAZHZQ010000123.1, forward strand.
CCCGCGCCCACGACAGGGTCCGACGCATGCCCTCCTCGAGGTCGACCGACGGCCGCCAGCCCAGCAGCCGCTCGGCCTTGGCGATCGAGTAGGTCCCGGGGTGGGTGAGGTACTCGATGCTCTCGTGAGCGATCGGCAGATCGACCCCGACCGGCGCGGCGGCCACCCGCAGCGCGGCGATGCCCGCCCGCAGCGGGCCTGCCGGGACACCGACGAGACGGGTGCCCGTGGCCTCGGCGTAGTAGCCGAAGAAGCGACGGACGGTCACGCCCACACCCCCGGTGAGCGTGATGATCTCCCCGGCCGCATCGGGATGGGTGGCGGCGGCGAGCACGCCCTCGACCAGATCGTCGACGTAGATGGGGCTGATGATGCCCCTGCCGCCGTCCGGGAGAGGCACCACCGGCCCCTGCATCATCTCGAGGGGACGGATCGTCCAGGGCCGCGAGCCCGGGCCGTAGACGTCGCCGGGGCGCACCACGGTGACCGGCACGCGACCGGTCGCGCCGACCGCCAGGGCCTGGTGCTCCGCCGCCACCTTGGTGTCGGTGTACGGGGCGCCGGTCATCCGCACGGGCGCCGTCTCGTCCACATCGTCGGGGAAGTCGGCACCGAACACCACGATCGACGACAGGTGCACGGCACGTGCCACCCCGGCGTCGGCAGCGGCCTCCATGACGTTGCGCGTCCCCTGGACGTTGACGCGTTCGAAGACCCCCCGCTCGCCGGACTCCTCGACGACGGCGGCGGCGTGCACGACGAGGTCCGCCCCGGCCAGCGCCTCCTCCCACCCACCGCGACGCGTGATGTCCCCGGTCGTCGTGGTGTCGTCGCCCGGAACGATGTCGACGCCTCGCACGTCCCATCCGCGGTCGCGCAGGCTGCGGGCGATCCGGGCTCCGATGAACCCCTGGATGCCGGTGACGACCGCCGTACTCACGACCTCACCAGCACGACCAGATCATCTCTGTGCACCACCTCGCGAGCGTAGGCGGGCCCGAAGCGCTCGGCCGCCTCACCCGTGCTGCAGCCCGCGATGCGCTCCAGATCCGTCGCGTCGTAGTTGACCAGCCCGCGGGCGACCACCGTCCCGTCCGGAGCGACGATCTCGACGGCGTCACCGGCCGTGAACCCGCCCTCGGCCCGGGTCACCCCCACGGACAGCAGGGAGGTCCCGCCGCCGGTCAGCGCCCGGGCCGCGCCCTCGTCGATGTGCACCCGCCCATGCGGGTTCAGGGCGAACCCGATCCACAGCCGACGGGCCTCGACCCGGCGCTGCTGGGCGACGAAC
>CAZHZQ010000124.1:0-5469 GCA_964537235.1 uncultured Actinomycetota bacterium
GGCGTGCACATCGTCCGGGTCAACGAGCCCCCGCCCCGCATCCCGTTCGACACGCAACACCTCCTCGCCTGGGTCATGGCGCTGGACATCGGACTGCAGTCCGCGGCGGCGAGACTCCTGCGGGAACACGACATCGACGTGATCCACGCCCACGACTGGTTGGTCGCCTACGCCGCCGCCGGGCTGAAGGCCAGCCACGACCTCCCGTTGGTCGCCACGATCCACGCGACGGAGTACGGCCGCCACCAGGGCCACCTGCCGTCCGAGGTCAGCAAGGTGATCCACCAGGTCGAGTGGTGGCTCACCTACGAGGCACGGCGGGTGATCACCTGCTCCCGCTACATGGAACGCCAGGTCGGCGAGCTCTTCGACCTCCCGAGCGACAAGATCGACGTGGTCCCCAACGGTGTCGCGGTCGAGGACTTCCGGCTCCCTGCCGACGAGGTCGCCGCCTTCCGCGAACAGGTGCTGCGACCGGGCGAACGGATGGTCGTCTTCGCCGGTCGACTCGAGTGGGAGAAGGGGGTGCAGACCGTCCTGCACGCGATGGAACGGATACTGGACGAGCTCGGTCCCGTGCGGTTCTTCGTGGCCGGCGAGGGGTCCTACCTGACGGAGCTGCGCAAGCTCGCTCGGGAGCTCGACCTGACCCCACACGTCGAGTTCACCGGGTTCCTCGGAGATCACGACCTGCGGCTGCACTACAGCGCCGCGGACGTGGCGGTCACACCCAGCATCTACGAGCCGTTCGGTCTCGTGGCGATCGAAGCCATGGCGTGCGGCACACCGGTCGTCGTCGGAGACACCGGTGGCCTGCGAGAGATCGCCAAGGGCGGGGCGGGTCTCCGGTTCGAACCCGAGGATCCGGATGGTCTGGCGGACACCCTGATCGAGGTGCTCACCGACGAGCAACTCACCCAGCAGCTCATCGACCGCGCGGGCGACGTCATCGGCCGTCGCTACGACTGGTCGAAGGTCGCACGTCGGACCGCGAGGATCTACTCCCAGGCGGTGGCCGAGGAGCAGGAGCTGCGCGGCCGATCCGACACGCGGCCACCCCTGCGCGTCCTGCTGGACGGTGCGAGGATCCTCCACGACGACATCGCCGGCTGACGTGCATCCCCGGGTCGAAGCGTGGCGGTCCCGAGGGGAGCTGACCGACGTCGGCGGCGACGACGTCTTCGTCGTGGACATCCCCGCCGAGGACGAACAGGCCCCGCCGGTCCTCGTCATCCACGGCTTCCCGACCTGCTCGTTCGATTGGCGGCTCGTGGTCGACCGCTTCGCCCGTGAACGGCGCGTCGTGACCCTCGACCTGTTGGGCTACGGACTGTCCGCGAAACCCGACCAACCCTACTCGCTGTTCGCACAGGCCGATCTGGTCGAGGAGGTGACCCGACGACGAGGCCTCGAGGAGGTCGCGCTGGTCACCCACGACATGGGCGACACGATCGGTGGTGAGCTGCTGGCGAGGGATCTCAACGGCGATCTCCACGTGACGATCGAGCGGCGTGTCCTCACGAACGGCTCGATCTACCTCGAGCTGGCACAGCTGTCCCCGATCCAGCGGCTGCTGGAAGCGCTGCCGGATCGCCGGCTCCCACGGTGGCTCGCGCCCCCGAAGATCGTCGCGAAGCGGGGGCTGGGTCGGACGTTCGGACCCGACACCCCCATGAGCCGTGACGAGCTCGACGCGCAGTGGGCCCTGTTCCGGCACCGCGACGGGCACCGGCTCGTACCACGGCTGATCCGCTACCTCGACGAACGCCGGGAGAACCAGGAGCGGTGGACGGGTGCGATCGAGCAGCATCCGTCGCGCTTGACGGTCGTCTGGGGCGACGAGGATCCGATCGCGGTGCCGGCGATCGCGGACCGACTGCTGGACCGGCGCCCCGACACGCACATCCGGTGGTTGGAGGGCATCGGCCACTACCCGATGCTCGAGGCACCGGACCTGTTCGCCGGGGCGGTGCTCGAAGGGCTGGGCTCCCGCCCTAGAGCCGGCTGATCAGGTTCACCACCACGGTCAGCACGATCGACACGATCAGCATCGACACGAGCGGGATGTACACGCGGGTGTCGTCGTTCTCGATGCGGATGTCGCCGGGCAGCTTGCCGAACCACGAGAACGCTCCGATCCAGATCAGCGCACCGACCACGATCGCGCCGACACCGAGCGCGATGATCAGGAGGCCAACGGAGCGGTCCACGGGGGGAGGATACGGCGGCTCGAACGGCGGCTCGAACGGTCGGCGCGCATCCGGCGACCTACCCTCCCGATGTGAGTGTCTGGAGGATCGTCCGACGGGTCGTCGGGATCGGGTTCAGCTCGATCCTGGCCGCCGTCGTGCTCATCGGGTTCTTCGCGTGGCTGGCGCTGCACGTCCGGTGGGAGGTCCCCGAGGCGGCGCAGCTGTCGGGCCCGACCAGCATCGTGGCGCGGGACGGCAGCCTCCTCACCCGTCTGACCTCCGAGGTCGACCGTCGTGAGGTGACGCTCGAGCAGGTCAGCGACGACGCGGTGAACGCGATCCTCGCGAGCGAGGACGCCCGGTTCTACGAGCACGAGGGGCTCGACCCGATCGGTCTGTTGCGCGCGATCGTGACGAACGTGCGCACGGGATCGATCAGCCAGGGTGGCTCGACCCTGACCCAGCAGTACGTGAAGAACGCCTTCACCGACAAGGATCGCACGGTGACCCGCAAGATCCGGGAAGCGGTCATCTCGATCCAGCTCGAGCGCGAGCTCGAGAAGGACGAGATCCTCGAGCGGTACCTGAACACCGTCTACTTCGGTGAGGGGGCCTACGGCATCGAGGCCGCCGCGCTGACCTACTTCGGGGTGGGAGCGAACGAGCTGAACGCGATCCAGGGGGCGCTGCTCGCCCAGGTGCTGCCGGCCCCGTCGAGCCGCAACCCGCGCGACGATCCGACCGGGGCGGACGCACGGGCCGACGCGGTGGTCCGCAACATGGAGGCCCTGGGATCGATCACCAGCGCCGAGGCCGACCGCGCCGTCTCGGCCCGGGTCGAGATCCGGCCCCCGGAGCGACCCCCGACGCGGTTCCCGCACTTCACGGAACACGTCCGGCGTCTGCTCGTGGAGACCTACGGCGAGGAGCGGGTCCTCCACGGAGGGCTGACCGTCACGACGACGATCGATCCGACCTCGCAGGAGCAGCTGCAGCAGGCGGTACGCGCCAACGTGCCTCCCCAGGAGCACGATCCGTCCGTGGATGCGGGGGCGGTGGCCATCGACCCGCGGACCGGCGATCTGCTGGCGATCTACGGCGGTCGCGACTTCACGCAGAACCAGGTCAACCTGGCCACCCAGGGCCGGTACCAGGTCGGATCGGTGTGGAAGCCGTTCGTGTTCGCCGCCGCCCTCGAGCAGGGGATGCACCCGGACGCGAGCTACCCCGGGCCGGGCAGCATCGAGCTCGGGGACAAGCGGTTCTTCAACTACAGCCGTTCCGGGTACGGGCAGCTGTCGATGCGGGAGGCGCTGGTCAAGTCGGTGAACACCGTCTTCGTGCAGATCGCCCAGGACGTCGGCACCCCCGCGATCGTCGACCTGCTCCACCGGGCCGGGGTGCGCAGCCCCCTGAACGACGACGACGAACCGCTGGGCCTGTCGCTGGCGCTCGGCGCCCCCGACGTGACGCCGGCCGAGGGCATCGGGCCCACCGTGATGGACGTCGGGTCGACGTTCGCGACCCTCGCGAACGACGGGGTGTCGTGTCCCACCCGCACGGTGCTGGACGTCGAGGGGCCGGACGGCTCCACGCTGGACCTTCCAGCGGAACGCCAACCCCCGGACGAGGTGCTGAGCGCGCGACCCGCTGATCTGGCGGAGCGCGACGAGGGCCGCTGTCACCGGGCGATCGACCGTGACATCGCACGGATCACCACCCAGGTCCTCCAGGACGTCGTCTCGCGCGGGACCGGGACGCGGGCACGGATCGACCGTCCGCAGGCGGGCAAGACCGGCACCGCCGACGACTTCGAGAACGCCTGGTTCGGCGGGTACACCCCGAACCTCGCGTTGACGATCTGGACCGGTCACACCGACACGGTCCGGTCTCTGTACAACATCCGCGGAGCCGACCGGACCTGGTCACGGGTGACCGGAGGCAGCATCCCCGCGCTGACGTGGCGGGACGCCGCGGCGGCGATGCTGGAGGACGTGCCACCCGAGGAGTTCCCCGAGCCCGGCGAGTTCGGGATCGGGGGACGGGCGGTCCGACCCCGGATGCAGGTGTCCCCACCGCCGCCCGGACCGACCGCATCCGCCACCCCCACCGCGGAGCCCACGGGCGAGGGACCGGACGGCGATGACGGTACCGAGGAGCCCACCGGCGACCCGTCACCCGATGACCGCCCGAGCGAGAGCCCGTCCGACGAGGACGGCACGTGCATTCCGCCCGTGGTCACGAGCGGATGTGACGACGACGGCGGCGGACGTGACCCGCCGTAGCCAGGGTCAGCCGCCGCCCTCGCCGCCCTCGCCGGCCTCGCCGCCCTCGACGACCTCACCGGATCCGCACCGGATCAGCGACTCGCACAGGAGGCGCACGGGCACCGCGGGGTTCGCCGTACCACCGGCGCCGTACGGCTGGTAGGCCGTCGAACCGACCGCCACGACCCGCCCACCTCCGTCGACGATCGGCCCGCCCCGCACGACATCGGGCAGCGCCGTGTCCAGCAGCAGGGCGGCGGCGTCGCCGCCGCCGACGGAGGTGCCGAGCTGGGTCATCGTGCCGGTCGGGGTCACACCGACGGCGAACAGCCGGGCCCCCGCGGTCACCTCGTCCTCCCGGGGTCGCCACTCGGGGATCTCGATCCGAGGGAACCCCGGCGCGCGCAGCAGCGCGAGGTCCCGGTCGACGTCCCAGGAATGCACCTCGGCGGTCACGGCGTTCCCCGCGTAGGAGACCTGCGCCCGACCGACCGGGAACCCGGGACGTTGCGGGTCGGCCACCACCGCGTATGCCGTCACGAAGAACGTCTGGCCCTCTCCAGCGACCACCGCGAAGCCCGAGCCCACGCGGGTGACGGTCTCCGCGGCTCGGACCTCCTGCGGCTCCTCGGTCGCACCCGGACCGGGCGCGGGCGCCTGCGCCCGGCGGGTCACGACCACCGCCCGGACCGAGGCGACGCCTGCGGCGGCCGGATCCTCGAACGGCGGGGTGACCGCGAGCTCGTCACGGACGGCCGCCACCTCCGACTCGATCTCGGACAACGCCTGCTCCGCCGCATCGCTGACCTGGTCGACGGCGTCGCTGAGGTCGCTGCGCGCGGCCTCGGTCTCGGACCGCAGCGCCTCGACCTTCTGGGCGTAGTAGACCGCCGCCAGCGAGCCGGCGAGGACCGCCCCGAGCAGTCCGACCGCCACGAACAAGGGGACCGTCCACCACCCCAGCCGGCGCGAACCGCCGAACAGCCGCTCCTTGAAGTTCCCCCACGGAT
>CAZHZQ010000124.1:5569-7258 GCA_964537235.1 uncultured Actinomycetota bacterium
TCCAGCGCCTCCTCCGGGTCCATCCCCTCGGGCAGACGGGAACGCACGACCCGGACGGGCACCCCCACCGCGATCGAGAAGGGGGGGATGTCCCGGTTGACGAGACCGTGGCTCGCGATCACCGAACCGTCCCCGACGTCGACGCCCCGCAGGATGCTGGCCTTCTCACCGATCCAGACGTCCCGACCGATCCGGACCGGGGACTTGACGATCCCCTGGTCCTTGATCGGGATGTCCAACCGGTCGAACCGGTGGTCGAAGTCGCAGATGTAGATCCAGTCGGCGAGGATCGACGAACCGCCGATCTCGATGTCGAGGTAGGCGTTGATCACGTTGTCGCGCCCCATCACCACCTTGGGACCGAGCGTCAGTTGCCCCTCGTGGGCACGCAGCTTGTTGTCGTTGCCGATCCAGCACCACGGACCGAGCACGAGCCGGCCGTACCCGGGGCGCGCGTGGAACTCGACGCGCTTGCCGGTGAAGACGACGCCTTGATACTCGACGTGCCGGTCGGCCAACCGGTGCCACAGGTACCGCGCGAACAGCCGCCGGTACTGGCTGGTGTACATCCGTCGCTCGACCGCGAACCGGATCGCCCGTCGCCACCCCCACTTCGGGTAGTGCAGCCGAGGCGGCGGTCGTCGTCGCAGGTCGTCGGGCAGCGCCGCAGCCTCGTCGGCGGCGACGTGGGCGGCCCGACGCCGACCCTCGCGAGCGACCGCGGCAGCGACGGCCCGGTCCACGTGGTGACGGAGGGCCTCCTCGACCGCCTCCTCGTCCAAGGGTCGCTCGTCGAGCGGTCCCTCGTCGAGCCGGTCCGGTTCGGCCGCCATCGTGCCTACGCCGGCTTCCGGCCGTGCAGGATCACGTTGTAGAACAGCTGGCGGGGAACGAGACGTGACAGCAGCGCCTCGTCCAGACGCTGCAGGCGCAGGTAGTTGTCGTGGGCGAAGAAGTACCAGCGGGTCGGCAGCTTGCCGTCGGCGATCGAACCCTCGATCGTCCGGACCGCCCAGCCGAACCAGCTGGCCGTCAGGTCCTCGGTGACCACCTTCACGTCGTCGAGACCGACCTCGACGGCGAGATCCTCGACCTCGCCCGGATCGAAGGTGTGCAGGTCGACCTCCCACTCGAGCGCCGCGACGTCGGCGTCGTCGCCCTCGTGGTGGGTCTCCTTCCGCCAGTCGCGCAGTCCGGGCAGCGCGGTGACGGCCCGCAGCCCCAGGTACGTGCCGCGCTTGATCCGCTGCAGGACCGCGTCGCCCCACCGGGACGGCTCCCCGGCGATCACCAGCGTCCCCCCGGGTGCGAGCACGCGGTGCATCTCGGCCAGGGCGGCCCGCGGGTCGGGCAGGTGGTGGAGGAACGCGTGCCCGACGACGAGGTCGAAGCGGTCGTCCTCGTAGGGGAGAGCCTCGGCGTCTCCCTGGCGGGTCTCGACCTCGAGACCGTGGTTGGCCGCGTTGCGCTTGCAGACCTGCAGCATCCCCTCGGAGATGTCGGTCGCGTGCGCGTCGTCACCGACGTACCCGGCCTGCCACAGGTTGATGAGGAAGAACCCGGTGCCGGCACCGACCTCGAGCACCCGCTCGTAGGTCAGGTCGGCACCGGCCACCTTCCGGAACCGGTCGCGGGCGTAGTCGATGCAGCGCTCGTCGTACGAGATCGAGAACTTGTCGTCGTAGTTGG
>CAZHZQ010000125.1:0-7239 GCA_964537235.1 uncultured Actinomycetota bacterium
GGCTAGTGGACCCCTCTGCCTCAGGTCGTCCCCCGGCGCCCCGCCTCGAACCGCCAGCAGTGATGGTGCCAGTGTCGGCGCTGGTCCTCGTCGTGCTCCGGCCACGCGACGACGTGCCCCTCCCCCGCAGGGATCGCGTTGCCGCACCCCGGACAGACGTAGGCCTTGCGTGCGTGGAGCGGTTGGACGCGTCTGACCTCGTAGCCGGGAATCTGCGGCGGGTGACACAGGGTCAGCGGTCGATCCCGGCGACCACGAGCAGGAGGGCGAACCCGTCGTCGGTGCCCTGCCAGAGGTCCTTGAGCACGTCGTACCCGGCGTGGCGCAGCAGGTTGCGTACCGCCCAGACGACCACGGCGACGTCGTCCATCTGCCCGATCCCCGGGATGAAGTCGGGGATGATGTCGATCGGGCTGAAGACGTAGACCGCAGCCACACCGGACCTCACCTTGACACTCAACGGGACACGGTGGTCCCGGGAGACGTCGTACAGCAGGCGCCCCACGTCGGGCAGGAAGCGCAGGAGCTCCCGGGCTGCGCTGGAACGTTGCACGTGCCCACGACCGTTCGAGCCCTGCCGCCCCCGCGACCCCGGCCGGTCCTCCCCGACCGGCTCGGGGTTCGCGGCGCGTGGTTCGGGCGGTCGGTCCGACATCGGTCCTCGGCGTCAGTCGTAGATGTAGAAGCCACGGCCGGCCTTCTTGCCGTGGAACCCGGCATCGACCATGTGCTGGAGGAGCGGGGCCGGGGCGAAGGAGGGCTCGCGGAACTCGGCGTGCAGCCGTTCGATGATCGCCAGGGTCACGTCGAGACCGACGATGTCGATCAGCTCGAAGGGGCCCATCGGGTGACCGCAACCCAGCTTCATCGCGGTATCGATCTCCTCGGCCGTCGCGTAGTGCGACGCGAGCATGCGCACGGCATCGTTCAGGTAGGGGAACAGCAACGCGTTGACGATGAAGCCGGCGCGGTCGCTGCACAGCACCCCGACCTTGCCGCACGCGTCGATCAACGCCCGCGACCGTTCGAGGATCGCGTCGTCGGTCCGCACGGTCGGGACGATCTCGACCAGCTTCATCACCGCGGCGGGGTTGAAGAAGTGCAGGCCGATGACGTCCTCGGGCCGCCGCGTGACCATCGCACACTCGATCACCGGGAGGCTGGAGGTCGTGGTCGCGAGCACGGCGCCGTCCTTGGCGACGGCATCGATGTTGCCGAAGACCTCACGCTTGACCTCGATGGTCTCGGCCACGGCCTCGATCACGAGATCGCCGTCGCCGACGTCCTCGTAGTCCCCCGAGGGCTCGAGCCGGCCGACGACCTCGGCCCGCTCCTGCTCCTCCATCCGGCCCTTGTCGACCCTCCGCTGCAGACTGCGGGAGATGCGGTCGATGACGGCCTCGGACTTGTGCTTGCCGCGCCCCCGGATCACCACGTGGTAGCCGGCCTGTGCGAAGACCTGCGCCATGCCCGTCGCCATCGTGCCCGTGCCCACGACACCGATACGCGACCAGTCCGCGATCGCGTCGGGATCGGCGGAGTCGCGGGGCGGACCCTCGGAGACGGTCTCGGAGGAACCGGGTTCCTCGTAACGGTAGAAGCCGCGACCGGCCTTGCGGCCCGTGTACCCGGCGGACGTCAGCTGCCGGAGGATCGGCTGGGGCGCGAAGCGCGTCTGCTCGAACTGCCCCCAGATCGCCTCGGTGATGCCCAGCATCGTGTCGATCCCGACGAGGTCGGCCAGCGCGATCGGACCCATCGGATGGCCCGCACCGAACCGCATCGCGTTGTCGACGTCCTCCTTGCTGGCGTACCCGGACTCGACCATGTCGATCGCCTGGTTGATGTACGGGAACAGCAGCTGGTTCGCGATGAACCCGGCGCGGTCACCGACCGTCACCGGGGTCTTGCCGATCGTCTCGGCGAACGCCTGCGCGTCCCCGACCACCGCCTCGTCGGTCACGACGGTGCGCACGAGCTCGATCAGCTCCATGACCGGCGCCGGGTTGAAGAAGTGGAAGCCGAGCACGCGGTTGGGGCGCCGGGTGTGCACCGCGATGTCCATGACCGGCAGTGAGGAGGTGTTGGTCGCGACGATGGCGTGGTCGGCGACGTGTTCGTCGATCCGCTCGAAGACCTTCTGCTTGAGCTCGAGGTCCTCGGGCACGGCCTCGATGACGAGATCGACGTCGGACAGGTCGGCGAACTTGGTCGAACCGTCGATCCGCGAGAGGATCTCGTCCCGCTCCGACTCCTCCACCGTCCCGCGGTCGACGCGGCGTTGCAGCGATGACTCGATCCGCGCCCGCCCAGCGTCGACGGCCTCCTCGTTCACCTCCACGAAGGTGACCTCGAGACCGTTGCGCGCCACGATCTCGCTGATGCCGGATCCCATGGTCCCGCATCCGACGACGCCGACCTTCTGGATGTCCGTCACGGGAGCCCCCTCGGGTGATGGCTGATCTCGTTGTGACCTGGTCATGGCTGACGACGGGCCCCTCGGGGCCGGGTCGATGTCCGAGCCTAGGCGAGCAACCGCCCGCTGACGTAACCGACCACCGGGCAGGGTGTCCGCGGGGCCGGAGGTGCGCGGCGAGCTCGTCGCTCACCCGCTGCCGCCGTTCACGTACATCAGGCCGACCGTCAGCTGGATCGCGTTGAAGGTGGCGTGCCCGACGACGGGCACCACCACGCTCCCGGTCCGGTGGAACGCGCCGGCCAGCCAGAACCCGAGGATCGCCAGGACCACCATGAAGAAGAGCGGGACCTCCAGATGCATCACCCCGAAGATGATCGAGGAGATGCCCATGGCCGGCCACAGGCCCACGCGTTGTCGGAGGCCCTGGAAGAGCACGGAGCGGTAGACGAACTCCTCGGTGACCGGAGCTACGAGGCCGGCCAGAGCGAGCCCGAACAGGGCCGCAGTGCCACCCTCGAGGCTGCGATCGAGCACCTCCTGGCTCGGGGGCTCGATCGGGCCGGCGACGGCCTGAGCGAGCGCCGCGAGGGTCACGACGATGAGGTACCCGGAGACGCCGACCCCGACGCCGACCCACAGGTGCCTCCAGGCCGGGCGTACCGGGCCGAGGAGGTGCCACGACAACGCCTTCCGCGACCGCAGGTAGAGGACACCGATCCCGAGCATCGCGGCCTGGGACAGACCGACCGTCAGGAACAGGTTCAGCCCCGCCAGGGGGTCGACCCCCATCGCGAACAGGATCGCGCCCACTGACACCTGCGCGAAGAGCGAGAGGACCAGGAGGGCCACGCCGTCCGTCCAGCGCCAGGGCACCTCGAAGGCATCCGGTGGGTCGGGGGCGTCGTGCCGCCAACGGTCGGGGCGCTCGGGCCACGGACCGGAGGCGGTCTCGCGTCCGGGCTCGTGGTCGCTCACCTGGCTCCCTGTCATCGCGCTCCCCATGGTCGTGTCCCGCCGACGGCGGCGCCGACCGCGGCCCCGATGACCGCGGCTGCCGCCAACAGCGGGAGATCGCTGCCGGCAGGGGACGGTACGTCACCGAGCAGTGACGCGAGCGGAGCCTCCGGCGCCGGGATCTCGCGGATACGGACCTGCTGGGCCGTCCCGGCCCGTTCGCCGTCCTCGTCGACGGCCTCGAGCGTCACCTCGTAGTCACCCGGGGGCAGTGCCTCGCCGTCCTCGACATCGAGGTCCCAGGTGGTCGAGTGGCGTCCGCTCTCGACGATGCCGAGCCGACGCCGCAGCACGTCACCGTCCGGGCCGGTGACCGTCAGGAACAGCTCGGAGGGCTTGTTGACGACCGTCTCGAGCTCGATGATCCCCAGCTCGGTGGGAGACGGCTGCTCGGTGGTCGTCGGCGACACGACCAGGGGTGCTCCGTAGCCCTCGGGCGCGGACAGCTGCATCGTGCGATCGGGGCGCAGCTGGACTTGCCACGCACCCAGTCCCCGCCCGGCGATGACCTGTCCCGCGGCCAGGACGCGGAACGGCTGCTCGGAGCGGATCTCGAAGGTCTCGCCGTCGAGCTCGACCCCCACCCGGACGCGGTCCGGGACCGTCGGGGGCGAGCTGGGGCGCAGGCCGCGGTAGTACGCGGCCAGGATGTCGCCGTAGGGCATGCCCGCGTCGGCCTTGCCCTTCGCCCCGAACTGGCTCATCCCGACCCCGTGCCCGTACCCGCGCCCGTCGATCACGAGGGCGTCCTCGGTGAGGGTGAACGACATCCGGCTGGACGGCAGGGTCAGGGGCAGACGACGGCCGTCGGATCGCTGGGAGGGGTAGTCGTCGGGCCACGACTGGGAGGCGGTGTCGGACACGAACGCCCGGAACCGGCTGGCAGACAGGGTCACCTGCCCGCCCCGTTGCCCGACGACGTGGACCTGGTCCGTGCGACCCACACCCCCCTCGACCAGCCTGATCGACGCCACCGGCGCGGCATCCGCCAGTGTCTGACCGCGCGACAGGATCTCGTTGAAGCGGTCACGGGGGAACCGGACCTGCCACTCGTGCAGCGGCGAGACCGAGTCCTCGGGGTCAGGCACGCCCTTCAGGTACGGGTAGGCGCCCTCGCTGGGGAACACGTCCTCGTTGTCGCGCGTGTGGCCGCCGGACGTCGAGAAGTACCGGGCGAGGATCGGCTCGCCGTCGTAGGTGAGCACCTGACCCTCGGTCTCCGCCACGGCCTGCACCCAGCGTTCACCCTGCGGGTCCTCGACGGGTTCGCGGCCGTGGAACACCTGGCAGGCGACGGTGGCGCAGATGTCGTACCCCGCGTGGTTCTGGTTGAAGATCACGTACCACGCGTACGTGCGGGCGGCGACGGCCTGGGCCTTGAGCGCATCCATCGGCCAGTCCACCGGGACCTCGTCCAGGCCCTCGACGTAGTGCGTCATCGACACGTCGTTGACCAGGGTCAGGTCCCCGTCCGACCCGAGCAGGACCTCGAGGGCCTCGACGTAACGGCCCTCGCCGGGGACCTCGAGCACCGCCCCGTCGGCCGCCTCGAAGCGCAACCGCTGCCCGTACGCCCCGAGGTCGACCCGGTCCGGTTCCTGGGCAGCGGCCGCAGGAAGGGCGGCCGGGGCCGCCGACCACCCCGTCGCGGCCAGCAGGACCGCCAACGCCACGAGGGCCTCACGCACCCGGCGTCACCCGTTCGATGTCGGCACCGATCCCGGCCAACCGCTCCGCGATCGCCGCGTACCCGCGGTCGATGTGGTGGATGTCGGTCACGGTCGTCGACCCCTCGGCGACCAAGCCGGCCAACAGGCACGCGGCACCGGCACGCACGTCCAGCGCCTGCACCTCGGCGCCGCGCAGCCGGCGCGCACCGCGGATCACCGCGTGGTGCCCGTCGAGCGAAACGTCCGCCCCCAGCTTCGCGAGCTCGTCCACGAACGCGAACCGCGACTCGAACACGTTCTCGGTCACGATCCCGGTCCCCTGGGCCTGAGACAGCAGGACCATCAGCTGCGGTTGGAGGTCGGTCGGGAACCCCGGGTACGGCAGGGTCACCACGTCCACCGACGTGAGTCCGTCGGCCTTGACACGCAGCGCGTCGTCCAGCTCCTCCACGTGGGCGCCGATCGCCTCGAGCTTCCTGAGAGGGAGGGTCAGGTGGCCCGGTCGGGCGTGGTGGACCGTGACGTCACCGCCGGTCACCGCGGCCGCGAACGCGAAGGTCCCGGCCTCGATCCGGTCGGGGATCGTGTCGTGGCTGACCGGTCGCAACTCATCGACCCCCTCGATCGTCAACGTCGGGGTGCCGACGCCGTGGATCTGCGCCCCCATCGAGATCAGCATCCCGCACAGGTCCTGGATCTCGGGTTCGCGGGCGGCGTTCTCGATCACCGTCTGGCCGTCCGCCAGCACCGCAGCCATCATGATGTTCTCGGTGGCGCCGACGCTGGGGAAGTCGAGGGTCAGCACCGCACCACGCAGGCCGTCGCCCGCCCGGACCTCGACCTCGTCGCCGTTCTCGATGACCTCGGCGCCCATCTCGGACAGTCCGCGCAGGTGCATGTCGATCTTCCGCGCCCCGATGCGGTCGCCGCCGGGCAGGGCGATCCGGGCGCGTCCGACCCGGCCGACCAGCGGCCCGAGGACGGCCACCGACGCACGGATCTGGGTCACGTACTCGCGGGGGGCGTTCCAGCCCGGCTCCTCGTGGGTGATCGTGACCTCGTACGAGCACTCGTCCTCCTCGCGGATGTCGACCTCGGCGCCCAGGCCGGCCAGCACCTCGCCCATGATCGGGACGTCGGCGATCATGGGGACGTTCTCGACGACGGTCCGTCCGGAAGCCAGCAGCGAGGCGGCCATCAGCTTCAGGGCCGAGTTCTTGGCCCCGTTGACGGTGATCTCACCCTGCAGCGGGTTGCCGCCACGGACCACCAGGACGTCGTCGACGTCGTCGATGCGGAGGGGATCAGCAGACACATTCGGAGGGTATCCCCGGATGCCGGCGGCTCGGACGTCCGACCAGGCGCGTCGCCTCAGACGGACCCCACCGGCATGCCGCCGCCCTCGGCGACGGTGATCCGCACCTCCGCGCGACGCAACGCCTTGGAGGCCTCCTCGTCCAGCTCCTCGCGGCGGGACCCGTCGTGCTCGCTCTTCTGTCGGCGGGCCTCCTCGACGTCGATCTCGCTGGCGTGTTCCGCCAGATCGGCCAACAGCACCAGCCGGTTGTCCCGGAAGAACAGGAACCCCTGGTGGACCGCGTAGACCTCCCAGCTGCCGTCGGGCAGCTTCAGCCGGCACGGGGCGATCTCGAGGGCCAGCAGCGCCGGCTGGTGTCCCGGCAGGATGCCGATCTCGCCTCCCACCGAGCGTGCGTACACCTCGGCGACCTCCCCCGAGAACAGCTCGCGCTCGGCGGAGACGATCTGCGCGTTGATCTCAGCCATTATCAGTCCGTCCTACCGCTGTCGCTACTTGAGGACATCAGCTCCCGAGTTCCTCGGCCTTGCTCTTCACGTCGTCAACGCCGCCCACGTAGTTGAAGGCCTGCTCGGGGTACTCGTCGAGCTCGCCCTCGACCAGCGCCTTGAACGACGCGATCGTCTCCTCCAGCGGCACGTAGATGCCCTTCATGCCCGTGAACTGCTCGGCCACGAAGAACGGCTGGCTGAAGAACTGCTCGATCTTGCGGGCACGCTGGACGGTGAGCTTGTCCTCCTCGGCCAGCTCGTCGATACCGAGGATCGCGATGATGTCCTGCAGGTCGCGGTAGCGCTGCAGGATCTCCTGCACCTGCG
>CAZHZQ010000126.1:0-1107 GCA_964537235.1 uncultured Actinomycetota bacterium
TCCCTCCTGTCGGGGTTCGTCGGAGGCAGCCGCCTCGACGATGAGATCCAGGTTGTCCTGGTCGACGATGCGCACCTCGTCGCCCTCCTGCAGTTCCGCGTCGCCGCGCGTGCGCGCGTTCCACCACGACCCGCCGATGAAGACCTGCGCGACGCCGTTGCGGGTCCGTCGCACCTCGGTGGTCTGTCCGGTGAAGGCGTCGGTTCCGGAGGTGGAGGGGGCCGACCGGGTGCGCGCGGCCAACCAGGCCAGACCGCCGGCCGCGAGCCCGGCGAGCACCACCGTCGGCAGCAGCACGACCAGGTCGATGCCGATGCCCGTCGGCCGTTGGAAGAGGAACAGCCCGCCGAGGAGCAACGCGACGGTGCCGCCGGCGGCCATCACCCCGATGCCGGGGGCGAACACCTCGCCGATGAACAGCGCCGCCGCCAGCACCAGCAACGCGACGCCGACCGCGTTGACCGGGAGCACCGACAGCGAGAACAGGGCCAGCAGGATGAGGATCACCCCGACGGCAGCTCCGGCCCCGATGCCGGGTTGGGCGAGCTCGTACAGGACCGCCAGGGTCCCGATCGACAGGAACAGGAAGGCGATGTTCGGGTCCGCGAGCCACTGCAGCAGTCGCCGTGTCCAGCTCGCCTCGTAGGCGACGACCTCCGCGTCGGCCGTGCGCAGCTCGGCCACCCGGCCACCACCGAGCTCGACCCGTCGTCCGTCGATCTCGTCGAGCAGCTCCTGCTGGGAGGAGGCCAGCAGGTCGACCACGTCGCGCTCGACCGCTCGCTCGGCGGTGATCGAGGCCCCGTCGCGGGTCGCCTCCTCCGCGAAGTCGGCGTCGCGGTCGCGGGCGTTGGCGATCGCCCGGGAGTACGAGACGGCGTCGTTGACGACCTTGTCGAGGACCTCGCCGCCCTCCTGCAGGTCGATCGGTGTGGCAGCGCCGATGTTCGTCCCTGGTGCCATCGCGGCCACGTTGGCGGCCGTGGTGATCACGTACCCGGCGGAGGCCGCTCCTGCCCCGGACGGCGCCACCCAGACGATGACCGGGGTGGAGGCGTTCAGGAAGGACTTGACGATGTCGCGCATCGAGGCGACCAACCCGCCGGG
>CAZHZQ010000126.1:1207-7053 GCA_964537235.1 uncultured Actinomycetota bacterium
CCGAAGGGGCTCCGAGGGGGCTCCGAGTGACTAGTCCGCCCGTCCGGAACCGGGCTACCCGGATTTGGTTCGGATTCGCTACATAGAGTCATGGGATGGGTACCGATAGTTGAAGGGCGAGGCAATGCATCAGCGAACCCGGCTGTCCCCGAATGGGGAGGGTGAAGATGTCCGTCCGAGTGCTCGTCGTCGACGATGATGCGGCGATCCGCCAGATGCTCGAACTGTCGCTGTCGTTCGAGGGATACCAGGTGGCGACCGCCAACAACGGCATCGAGGCCGTCGCGATGACCCGTGAGCTGCGTCCGGACGTCGTTCTGCTCGACGTCATGATGCCACTGATGGACGGGTTGGAGGTGGCTTCGACCCTTCGCCGCGACCGTGCGACCAGGGAGATCCCGATCGTGATGCTGTCGGCGCGTGCCGCCGAGGAGGACGTCTGGTCCGGCTGGCAAGCCGGCGCCGCTTCCTACCTCACGAAGCCGATCGAGCACGAGATGCTCGTGTCCGAGCTGGAACGCGTGCTCCCGGATCCTGTGACGGCCTGACGCCGCCTGACCGCGGCGGTCGCCACCGGGTTACGCTCGGTGCATCCCCCCGGGTCCAGGAACCAGTGACCGAGCACCTCAGGACGCCACCCTCGCCGGGTCGAGTCGCCGCCGCCGGTGCCGTCGCGGTCGTCGGGGCGTTGGCGGTCAGCGAGCTGCTCGCCGCCGTCATCGGTGGGGTGCCGTCGCTGATCGTGGCGATCGGTGCGGCGGTGATCGAGCGGGTCCCCGGTCCCGTCGAGCGGTTCGCGATCGCGATGTTCGGCCTGGCCGACAAGCTCGCGCTCAACGTGGGGATCGTCGTGGTGGCGATGGGGATCGGGGCGGGCGCTGCACTGCTCGAGCGGGTCTGGCGCGGCGTCCTGCGGGCGACCTTCGTCGCGTTCGCCGGCCTGGGGTGGTTCGCGGCCCTCGGCGTGCCGGGCACGGGTCCGTTCCGAACCGGGGCGGTCGCCGCCGTCGTGGCTGCAGCCGGGGTGTGGCTGCACGGACGCCTGACAGGCATCGCGAGCGTCCCCGCGGACCGGACGGGAGTTGCGGCCGACGAGGACCGCCGGCGCTTCCTGGTGTGGGTCACGGGGGTGGTGGCCACGGCCGTGATCGGGTTGGCCGTGGGCCGGATGCTGATCCAGAACGCGGGAGGGCGGTCGGCCGCCGAGGTCGAGCTCCCGGAACCGGCGGAGCCGGTGGCGGCACCTCCCCCGGAGGCGGCGTTCTCGGAGGTCGAGGGCCTGACCCCGGTGGTCGTGCCGAACGATGACTTCTTCCGGATCGACACCCGCCTGACGGTCCCGGGCCTCGACCCCGACTCCTGGCGACTGCGCATCACGGGGATGGTCGACCGGGAGGTCGAGCTGACCTACGACGACATCCTCGAGATGGCGCTGGTCGAGCGCTACGTGACGATCGCCTGCGTCTCGAACGAGGTCGGTGGGGGACTGGTCGGCAACGCCGCGTGGTCCGGTGTGCCGCTGGCGGACGTCCTGGGGATGGCCGGCGTGCAGGATGGGGCCACGCAGGTCGTGGGGCGTGCCTTCGACGGGTGGACGGCCGGCTTCCCGACCGAGGCCGCCTTCGACGGCCGAGGGTCGTTGCTGGCCGTCGGGATGAACGGCGAGCCCCTGCCTCCGGCCCACGGGTTCCCGGCCCGTCTGATCGTGCCGGGGCTGTACGGGTACGTGTCGGCGACGAAGTGGCTCACGGAGATCGAGCTGACCACGTGGGAGGACTTCGACGCCTACTGGGTGCCACGCGGGTGGGCCAAGGAGGGACCGGTCAAGCTGCAGTCCAGGATCGACGTGCCCCGCGGGGGACGGGTCGAGGCCGGGCAACAGCCCATCGCCGGGGTTGCGTGGGCTCCGAACGTGGGGGTGGCCGAGGTCGAGGTCAGGATCGACGAGGGGGAGTGGCGCCCCGCCGAACTGTCCGAACCGCTGTCCGACGACGCCTGGCGGCAGTGGCGCCTCACGTGGGATGCGACCCCTGGCCGCCACACGATCGAGGTGCGGGCCACGGACGCGACCGGGATGACGCAACCACGGACGCGCCAACGACCGTTCCCCGACGGGGCGACCGGTTGGCACACGGTGGACGTGACCGTCGGCTGACGGCGGCGCTTGCCGGGCCTCCGCGACCCTGCCGTTCCGCCCGTACGGTCCCGACGCCCACGCCTACCGTGTGGAACGCATCGCGACGCGAGGAGGGACACCGCATGCGCATCGGCATCCTGACCGGCGGTGGCGACGTGCCGGGCCTCAACCCGTGTATCAAAGCCGTCGTGCAACGGGTCGTCGACGACGGGCACGACGTCGTCGGCATCCGACGCGGATGGGGCGGACTGCTCGCGGCGAACCCGGACGACGAGCCGTCGGTGGCGCGCAACCTGATGCCCCTCGACGTCACGAACACCCGGACCATCGACCGCACCGGCGGCACGATCCTGCACACGTCACGGACGAACCCGGGGCGGGTGCGCGACGACGACGTCCCGGACTTCCTGGTCGACGAGGCCGAGGGCGAAGGACCGTACGACTTCACCGAGCACGTCCTGCGCGTGATCGACCACCTCAACCTCGACGCGCTGATCCCGATCGGCGGCGACGACACGCTGTCGTACGGCCTGCGTCTGCACGAGGAGGGGGTCCCCGTCATCGCGATCCCCAAGACGATGGACAACGACGTCCACGGGACCGACTACTGCATCGGGTTCTCGACGGCGGTGTCGCGCAGCGTGCAGTTCATCCACCAGTTGCGGACGAGCACCGGCTCGCACGAACGCGTCGCGGTCGTGGAGCTGTTCGGGCGCTACAGCGGCGAGACGTGCCTGATCTCGGCCTACCTGTCCGGGGCGGACCGGGCGGTGATCTCCGAGGTGCCGGCGGACATCGACGAGCTGGCGGACCTGCTGATGAAGGACCGGGCCGCCAACCCCAGCAACTACGCGATGCTGGCGGTCTCGGAGGGCGCCAAGATCGAGGGCGGCGAGGTGCAGCTGCGGGGCGAGGCGGATGCGTACGGTCACCGCAAGCTCGGCGGCGTCGGCCAGCAGGTCGGCGAGATGCTCAAGGAGATCACGGGTGTCGGCATCATCGAGCAGACGCTCGCCTACCTGATGCGTTCGGGCAGCCCGGACTCCCTGGACCTGATGGTCGCGACGAACTACGCGGTCATGGCCGCGGACATCGCGGTGCAGGGCGAGAAGGGCCGGATGGTCGCGCTGCGCAGCGGCACCTACACCAACGTGCCGATCTCGGTGACCGGCGAGGGAGCGAAACGCGTCGACGTCGATGCCCTGTACGACGTCGACCAGTACCGTCCGAAGGTGCGGCAGGTCGCCGGCAAGCCGATGTTCCTGTACTAGGTCCGACGCCGGTGCGGACCCCCGGTGAGTGTCGACGGAGGTAGCGATGGGCCAGCTGGATGTCGTCACGTTCGAGACGCCGGCGCTCGGCGACCGGAGCTACCTCGTCACGGACGGTGCGGCCGCGGTCGTGGTCGATCCCCAGCGTGACTGGGAGCGGATCGCCGCGGCGGCCGACGAGCGGGGCGTCGCCATCAGCCACGTCCTCGAGACCCACATCCACAACGACTACGTGACGGGTGGCCTGGTGCTGTCGCGGGAGGTGGGCGCGGACTACGTGGTCGCCGCGGCCGACCCGGTCGGGTACGACCGGGTGGGGGCCGTCGACGGCATGCACCTCGGATCCGGCGGCCTGGGGATCGAGGTCATCGGCACGCCCGGTCACACCCCCAACCACCTCGCCTACGTGGTTCGTGTCGAGGGAGATCCGCGGGCGGTGTTCACCGGGGGCAGCCTGCTGTTCGGATCGACCGGGCGCACCGACCTCGTCGCGACCGAACTCACCGAACGGCTGACCCGCGACCAGCACCTGTCGGTCCGCCGTCTCGCGGGAGCACTGGCCGACGAGGTCGAGATCCTCCCCACCCACGGGTTCGGCAGCTTCTGCACCGCGGGGGAGGTCTCCGGTGCGAGCGGGTCGACGATCGGGATCGAGAAGCAGCAGAACCCGGCGCTCACGCTGGACCGGGACGACTTCGTCCGTCAGATGATGTCGGGCTACGACATCTTCCCGGCCTACTACCGGTACATGGCGCCGATGAACCGGGACGGGCCGGGTCCGTGGGACCGCACCCCGCCGGACCGGCTGGATCGCGAGGAGGTCCGCCGCCGCATCCGCGAGGGCTACGGCTGGGTGGTGGACCTCCGCGACCGGCGGGCCTTCGCGGACGCCCATCTGCCCGGCACCGTGTCCATCGAGGCCAACGACCTCTTCCCGACCTACTACGGGTGGATCGGCCCGTGGGGCGCTCCGCTCACGCTGCTCGCGCCGGACGACGAGGTGGTCGCCGAGATCCAGCGGGACCTGGCGCGGATCGGGATCGACCGCCCCGACGGGGTGCTCGTCGGTGGGCCCGACTGGGGCGAGGACGAGGTCAGCTCGTACGGGGTGGCCGACTTCGCCGACGTCGCGAACGAGATGTCGGATCGTGAAATCACGGTCCTCGACGTACGGCGCGATCTCGAGTGGGACGACAGCCATCTGGACGGGGCGATCCACATCCCGCTCCACGAGCTCGAGGTGCGGCTGGACGAGCTGCCCGACGACGAGATCTGGGTCCACTGCGCGGGCGGCTACCGGGCGTCGATCGCCGCGTCGCTGCTCGACCGCGCCGGCAGGCGCACGGTGCTGATCGACGACAACTGGGATGCGGCGGTCGACCGGGGCGACCTGCCGATCGTCCGCTGACCCGCCGGTGGCGTCGGGATCGTGAACGGATCCCGTCGTATCCGACGCGATGTGTTCACGATCGCGTGGTTCACGGGGCGAGCATCTGCAGCACTTCGCGTTCGCGCTCCGGGGTCAGCCAGGCCCCGGGATGCGGCCCGTCGAGCTGGCCGGTCTCGGCCAGCCAGTCCCGGGTGGCGCGGAACGTGTCGGTGAGCGGGCGGTAGCGCAGCCCGGCCCTGATCGCGCGGGCGGGGTCGGCGCGGAACCCCACGTCCTGCTCCTCCGCGGTGATCCACAGCGGCAGCTCGCTCCACGGCGCGACGCCGCTGGCCAGCAGGTCCGGCTCGGGCACCCACGCGACGTCGAGGTCGTCCAGGCCGAACGCCTCGGCGCCCGCGCGGAGGAGCAGACCGAACGACAGCGGCCAGGCCGGCCCCACCGCGTTGTACGTGTCCGACTGCCCCTCCTCGAGCAGCCGGACGATCCATGCGCCCAGGTCCCGGACGTCGATGATCTGGACGGGGCGCTCGGGTGGCGCGGGGGCGAGGACGCGTCCGCCCCGCTGCAGCCGCGCGACCCAGTACGTGAACCGGTCGGTGGGGTCGTCGGGACCGACGACCAGACCGGGGCGGACCACGACGGCATCTCCGCGGAAGCGCGACCTGACCACCTGCTCGCAGGCGGCCTTCAACGCCCCGTACGTCTCGGTCGTGATCTCCTCGACCGTCGGATCGGCGAGGACCGCGGTCGGGGCGTCCTCGTCGATCCCCGGCCGGGAGGTCTCCGCGTACGCGGAGATGCTGGACACGAACAGGTAGCGGCCCACCCGTCCGGTCAGCAGCTCGGAGGTCGCCTCGACCTGGCGGGGGAAGTAGCCCGAGGTGTCGACGACCGCGTCCCAGGTCCCCTCCTCCAGGGAGGACAGGTCTCCGTCGCGGTCCCCGCGACGCTGCTCGGCGTCCGGGAACAGCGACGGTGCCGTCTTCCCCCGGTTGAACAGCGTGAGGTGGTGTCCGCGACGACGTGCGGCGATGACGAGGTGCTTCCC
>CAZHZQ010000127.1:0-7010 GCA_964537235.1 uncultured Actinomycetota bacterium
TCCCGCAGGCCACCACGAACACCTTGTCGAGCCGGGCGAACTCGTCCTCGTCGATGTCCAGCTCGTCGAGGTGCAGGCGCCCGTCGTCGAAGCGCTCACGCAGGGTGTCGGCGACCGCCTGGGGCTGCTCGTGGATCTCCTTGAGCATGAAGTGGTCGTAGCCGTGCTTCTCGGCCGCTTCGATGTCCCAGGTGACCTCGTAGCGGTGCGGTTCGGCCGCCTGTCCGTCGGCGTCGACGACCTCGATGCCCTCGGGGGTGATCCGGGCGACCTGGCCGTCGTGGAGCGCCGCGACCTCCTTGGTGTGGGTGATCAGGGCCGCGACGTCGGAGGCGCAGTAGCCGACGCCGTCACGGTGGGCGACGATCAGCGGGGACTCGTTGCGTGCCACGACCAGCGTGTCGGGTTCCTCCGCGTGCGTGAAGCACAGCGAGTAGGCGCCGTCGATGCGGTCGATCACCTGCAGCACGGCGTCGAGCAGGTCGCCGTCGTAGGCGTCCGCGACGAGGTGCGCGACGACCTCGGTGTCGGTCTCGGAGGCGAAGCTGCGGCCGTCGCCGAGGGACGCCTTCAGCTGCTGGTAGTTCTCGATGATCCCGTTGTGGATCACCGCGACCTTGCCGGAGGGGTCGGTGTGCGGGTGCGCGTTGCGATCGGTCGGGGCGCCGTGCGTGGCCCAGCGAGTGTGGCCGAGGCCCGTCCGCCCACCGAGCTGCTTGTCCTCGAGCGCGTGCTTGAGCTCGCCGAGCTTGCCGGCCCGTTTGACGATCCGCAGGTCGTGATCCTCGTTGAGGACGACGCCGGCGGAGTCGTAGCCGCGGTACTCGAGCCGGCTCAGACCGTTGAGCAGCACGTCCACGGCGTCGTCACGGCCCGTGACTCCCACGATCCCGCACATCGCACGCCCTTCGGCCGTCTCCGGAGGAACAGGCTCCCTGGCCCGAACGAAGGGTAGCCCGGAGGTGGTTCAGGCCTGGGCGGCCTGATGGTCGGCGCTCCGGTAGACGTCCTGGAGGGGACTCAGGCCCCGAGTCGTTCGCGGACGACGTCGGCGATGCGTTCGGCGGCGGCCGCGGCAGCGCCCTCCTCGGTCGCTTCGACCATCACCCGCACGACCGGTTCGGTCCCCGAGGGGCGCACGAGCACACGGCCGTCGTCACCCAGCGACCCCTCCTCGCGTTCGACCGCCGCCCACACCGCGTCGGCGTCCTCCAGCCGGTCCTTGTCCGCGACCCCGACGTTGACCAGGACCTGCGGCAACCGGGTCATGACGCTCGTGAGGTCCTTGAGCGAGCCCCCGGAGCGCTGCACGGTCGACAGCAGCGACACCGCCGACAGGATCCCGTCGCCGGTCGTCGCGTGGTCGAGCTGGATCAGGTGACCGCTCTGCTCGCCTCCCAGGACGACGTCGTGCTGCCGCATCGCCTCGAGCACGTAGCGGTCGCCGACCCTGGTCTCGACGACCTCGATGTCGTTGTCCTTCATCGCCCGCTTGAACCCGAGGTTGGTCATCACGGTGGTGACGACCTTGTCCCCGTCCAGCCGCCCGTCGTCCTTCCGAGCCCGGGCCAGGATCGCGAGGATCACGTCCCCGTCGACCTCGGTGCCGTCCTCGGCCGCAGCGATCAGCCGGTCGGCGTCACCGTCGTGGGAGATACCCGCGACGGCATCGTTGTCGACGACCGCCTCACAGATCACGTCCGGGTGGGTCGATCCGGCTCCGGCGTTGATGTTCGCGCCGTCCGGACTGCAGTTGATCGCCACCACGTCGGCTCCGAGCCGCCGGTACACGAGCGGGGCGATGTGGCTGGCGGCGCCGTGGGCACCGTCGACCACCAGTCGCATACCCACCAGGTCCTCGTCGGCGGCGGCGACCAGGTGCTCGACGTAGGACGAGGTGCGACTGCCGTCGTGGATGATCCGTCCGAGGTCGGTGCCGGTGGGCCGGTCCACCTGCTCGTGGACCGCCATCAGCTCCTCGAGGCGGGACTCCTCGTCGTCGGACAGCTTGTAGCCGTCGCCCCCGAAGATCTTGATCCCGTTGTCCTCGACCGGGTTGTGCGAGGCGCTGATCACGATGCCGGCGGACACGTCGGAGTTCGCCGACAGGTAGGCGACCCCCGGTGTCGGGATGACGCCCACGGTCAGCGCGTCACCCCCCGCCGACGCGATCCCGGCGGTCAACGCCGCTTCGAGCACCCCACCGGACCAGCGCGGGTCGCGGCCGACGAGCACCTGCGGCCGGCCGACCCCCTCCTCGCGGAGCACGCCGACCACGGCCCGACCGACCGACATGGCCAGTTCGGGTGTGAGGAGGTCGTTGGCGACCCCCCGTATCCCATCGGTGCCGAAGAGCTTCCCCACGTGGTGACTTCCGCCGGAGCGCCGTGGCTCAACGCTTCGAGAACTGCGGCGCCTTGCGGGCCTTCTTGAGGCCGTACTTCTTGCGCTCGACCATCCGGTCGTCACGCGTCAGCATCCCGGCTTCCTTCAGCGGGGCGCGCCAGTCCTCGTCCATCTCGGAGAGCGCACGGGCGATGCCGAGGCGCAGGGCACCGGACTGACCGGTGATCCCCCCGCCGTCGAGGTTGGCGTACACGTCCCACTTGCCGTCCTGCTCGAGCAGTTCGAGCGGGGCGGTGACGGCGGCACGGTGCTTCTCGGTGCGGAAGTAGTCCTCGAGCGGGCGACCGTTGAGGTCGAACTCACCGCTGCCGCGACGCAGGCGGACACGGGCGACCGCCGTCTTGCGGCGTCCGACGTAGATGTTCTCGGCCATGGATCGTCCTCGGTCTAGAACTCGGGCAGCGGCTGTGGCTGCTGGGCTTCGTGCGGGTGCTCGGCGCCCCGGTAGACGCGGAGCTTGGCGGCCATCTTCCGGCCGAGCGTGTTCTTGGGGAGCATCCCCCTGATCGCCTTCTCGACGGCCTTCTCGGGGGTCTCGTCCATGACCCGCAGGAACGGGACGGACTTGATGCCACCCGGGAAGCCGGAGTGGCGGTGCCACAGCTTCTGCTCGGCCTTCTTGCCGGAGAGCTGGATCGCCTCGGCGTTGACGACGATGACGTAGTCACCGACGTCGATGTGGGGCGAGAAGATCGGCTTGTGCTTGCCACGCAGGACGTGGGCGACACGGGTCGCGAGGCGGCCCAGCACCTGGTCGGTGGCGTCGACCACGTACCAGTCGCGCTCGACGTCCTCGGCGCGCGGGGTGTACGTGCGCATCGTCGCGGTCCTTGTCATCGTGATGGCCGGGCACCGGCATCGTGGACGTGGCTTCACGTGGGGCCGGACGTCGAGCCGGACGTCGGGCTGATCGGCCGGGAGCATGGAACGCGGCCCTCACGGGCCGCCTGACGAGGGTATCCGCACGCCTGCGCCCCAGCAACCGCACGGCGGATGTTGCGGATCGGGGTCGAAAAAGTTCAACATGTTGAACAAGATCCGCCCCGATCCGCAACATCGGGGGGTCGGGGGTCAGCGGGCCTCCGGGGGTGGAGCCGCGGGCCAGCGGCGCCCGTACGACACCCGTTCGAGCGTCAACCCCTCGGGAGGTGCCACGTTCGGGGCGGCCTGACGGTCCCGCGCGGCCAGCACCTGCCCCACCCAGTCCGGGTCCCGGCGGCCACGCCCCACCTCGACCAACGCCCCGGTCAACGACCGGACCATCTGCTGACAGAACGCCTTGCCCCGGACCCGCAGGTCGACGCCCCGGTCGTGGCGCGCGATCGTGATCGCGTCGAGCGTCCGCACGGTGTGCGAGCCGTCGCGCGAGCGGCAGAACGAGGCGAAGTCGTGCTCGCCGATCAGCTGGCGGGCGCCCGCTCGCATCGAGGCGACGGACAGGCGCTCGGGGACGTGCCAGGCGGTGTGTCGCCGTCGCGGATCCACCAGCGGCTCGTCGGCGACGGCGTAGTGGTAGCGGCGTTCGGTGGCCGAGAACCGGGCGTCGAAGTCCTGGCTGACCGTGCGGATCCCCCAGATCGTGATCGCGGGGCCGCACATGAGGTCGACGCGGCGTCGCAGGTCGTCGAGGTCGTCGAGGGCGCGCCTGGCCGCGCTCACCTCGGCGTCGACGTCGATGTGCACCACCTGCGCGATCGCGTGGACGCCCTTGTCGGTGCGCCCGGCACACGTGCCGTCGACCCGCTGGTCGAGAACCTGGCCGAACGCATCCTCGAGCTGCCCCTGCACGGTCGGCACGTCGGGCTGGCGTGCGAACCCGTGGAACGGCGCCCCGTCGTAGGCGAGGTCGATCCGCAAGCGCAACATCCGCGACTACGAGCGGATCACGGGTTCCTGGTGGGATCGCCCCCGCCGGTCGTCCGCCCGGCATCCGGGACGTCGTCGGCGTAGTCCGCGGGGGCGCCGGGGTCCTCTTCGGCTGGGGGCGGCTCCTGGGCCGGCCCCTCCGGCGTGTCGTCGGTGTCCTCGATGTCGGGCAGGTCGCCGGCGTCGCCGTCCTGCTCGGTGTCGGTGTCCTCGAGGTCGTCGTCGTGCTCCTCGGGCTCGTCGCCGCCACCGCCGAACCGGCTGCGCAGACGGCCCATCAGGCCCTTCGACCGATCGGCCTTGGCCTCGGCCACCGCTTCGGCACCGCCACCCTCGCCGAACTCGACGAGCTCGATGATCGCCATGGGGGCGTTGTCGCCCTTGCGAGGCCCGAGCTTCAGCATCCGCGTGTAGCCGCCGTTGCGTTCGGCGAACCGGGGCGCGACCTCCTCGAACAGGTACGCCGTCACGTCCCGGTCACGCAGCTTGGCCTGCACCTGCCGACGCGCGTGCAGGTCGCCGCGCTTGGCCTTGGTGATCAGCCGCTCCGCGTAGGGCCGCAGCGTCTTCGCCTTGGTCGTCGTGGTGCGGATCCGACCGTGCACGAACAGCTGCGAGGCCTGGTTGGCCAGGATCTGCTTCTGGTGGTCGGGGCCGGCCCCGAGCCGTGGTCCACGCTTCGGCTTCGGCATCTGACTTCCCTTCTAGCTTCTGCGAGAGTGAACTGGGTCGAACTCTGGCGGAGTGTCCGGGGTCTTGGGGGAAGGTCGGTGGCCGTGCCCGCCCCGGAGGGAGTCAACCCTGAGGGCCCGAAGGGGTGGGTACGGCCACCGACCCCGAGCCAACAGAAAGACTCACTCCGCCAGCGAGAGACCCAGTTCCTCGAGCTTCTCTTTGACCTCTTCGATCGACTTGCTCCCGAAGTTGCGGATCTCCAACAGGTCGTTCTCCGACTTCGAGACCAGCTCGCCGACGGTGCCGACGCCCTCGCGCTTGAGGCAGTTGTAGGAACGCACCGACAGGTCCAGGTCCTCGATCGGCATCATCAGGTCCGGGGACAGGGCCTCGAAGGCCTCCTCGGGGCTGACGACGATGCCGCCGGGACCGGACTGCTCGAACTGGGCGAACTGCTCGAACAGGACCTTGAGCGTCTCGCCGGCCGACGACAGGGACTGCGGCGGGGTGACCGCGCCGTCGGTCTCGACGTCGAGGACCAGACGGTCGTAGTTGGTCATCTGCTCCACGCGGGTGGACTCGACCTTGTACGAGACGCGCCGCACCGGGCTGAACACGGAGTCGATCGGGATGACCCCGATGGGCTCGTCGCCCTGCTTGTTCTCCTCGGCGGTGCGGTACCCGCGGCCGCGCTGGACCATCAGGTACATCTCGAGGTGGCCGCTGGAGTTCAGGGTGGCCAGGTGCAGATCCTCGTTCACGATCTCGATCTGCGACGGCGCGAAGATGTTCTCGGCGGTCAGGACACCGGGCCCCTCACCTCCGAGGAAGATCTCGACCGGCTCGTCCGACTCGGAGCGGACCACCAGGTCCTTGATGTTGAGGATGATGTCGGTGACGTCCTCCTTGACCCCCTCGATCGCGTCGAACTCGTGGAGGACCTGGCCCCCCTCACCGCCGGCCGACTCGGCCGAGGTGAAGCGGATGCTGGTGACCGCCGCGCCGGGGATCGAGGACAGGAGGGTGCGGCGCAGCGAGTTGCCGATCGTGTAGCCGAACCCGGGTTCGAGCGGCTCGATCGTGAACCGTGAGCGCGTGTCCTCCTCGACCACCTCTTCCTCGAGCTGGGGGCGATAGGTGATGAACGGCGATCCGCCGGGCGTCTCGCCCAGCCCGACCGGGCCGTCCTCGGTGTAGAAGTCGAAATCCGACATGTGCGTTGCTCCTCGTGGTCAGCGTCCCCCTCGATCCCAGGGCCATCGGGGACGCGTTCCGGCCCACCTCCACGGATGTCCTGGGTCCGTGGCTGTGGGGTTGCCTTGGTTACTTCGAGTAGAGCTCGACGATCAGCTGTTCCTCGACCGGCTCGTCGACGTGGCGACGCTCCGGCGGTGCGTTGACGGTGATCCGACGCGTGTCGACGTCGGTGGTCAGCCAGTCCGGCACCGGGTGACGCCCGAAGATCTCGAGCGCGCCGATGACCGGGACGATGTTCTTGGACTTCTCGCGGATCTCGACCACGTCGCCGGGGCGGACCCGGTAGGACGGGTACGAGGTCGTGCGGCCGTTGACCTGCACGTGGCGGTGGCGGACGACCTGCCGGGCCTCGTCACGCGACCGGGCCAGTCCTCCGCGGAACACGACGTTGTCCAGCCGCAGCTCGAGGAGCTGCAGGAGGTTCTCGCCGGTCAGGCCCTCCATCCGCGTGGCGTTCTCGTAGTAGTTGCGGAACTGCCGCTCGAGAACCCCGTAGATGCGGCGGGCCTTCTGCTTCTCGCGCAGCTGCAGCATGTACTCGGACTCGCGGATGCGCCCACGCCCGTGCTCGCCCGGTGGGTACGGGCGCTTCTCGACGGGGCACTTCGGGGAGTCGCACTTGGTGCCCTTGAGGTACAGCTTCTGACGCTCGCGGCGGCAGAGCTTGCAGTCCGGGCCGGTGTAACGGGCCATGTGTTGTCTCGTTCCTCTTCAGATCGTGGGGTGATCGTGCAGTGGTCGGGAGGAGGGACCTCAGACGCGCCTGCGCTTGGGCGGGCGGCAGCCGTTGTGCGGCACGGGGGTGA
>CAZHZQ010000128.1:0-6970 GCA_964537235.1 uncultured Actinomycetota bacterium
TCCACTTCGCGCGGAACTCCCGGTCGTCGAGCACGTCGAGGTCGCCCTCGACCTCCCGGCGGTACTCCTCGGCCTCCTGCTCGTCCGAGAACGTCTGCGCCCAGACCAAGGCCCCGCTCGCCACGATCTGCAGTTGGACGTCGTACATGACGGCACCGTCGTAGCCGCCCCGGGTCCGGGTGAGGACCCGGAACGAGTGCCGCGGGGACGTCGGTTCAGAAGTCACAGCGCAGCGACCGTTCCTGTCGGGTGGGCACGTACGGGAGGAGGACGCGGGGCCCGGGACCGCTCGGGCGACGCTACTCGACGTCCCGTGACACCCGCAACGCGTTCGGTGGTCCGGCCGGGAGGTTGCCGTGACCCGGGATCGTCTGCCATTAGGCTGCGGTCCGACGAGGAGCCTCCAGGTGAAGATCTACACGAAGACCGGGGACAAGGGCGACACCGGCCTGCTCTACGGGGGCCGCGTGCCCAAGGACCACGCCAGGATCGAGGCCTACGGGACCACCGATGAGGTGGTCAGCGCCCTGGGGATGGCCCGCGCGCATCTCCAGCCGGACGACCGTCTCTTCGCGGCGATCCTCGAGGTCCAGCGCGAGCTGTTCATCGTCGGGGCGCAGCTGGCCACGGACCCGGAACGTTGGGCCAAGCTCCGACCCGGCGAGAGCAAGGTCGAGCAGTCGATGGTCGAGGCGCTGCAGGACCGCATCGACGCCGTGGTCGACGAACACCCGCTGCCCGACGGTTTCGTGGTGCCCGGCGACAACCCGGTGGCCGCTGCCCTCGACCTGGCCCGCACCATCACGCGGCGGGCCGAACGCGCGGTGGTCCACCTCGTGCGCGAGGACCTGCTCCCCGACGAGACGATCCTGCGCTACGTCAACCGCCTGTCCGACTACCTCTACGTCCTGGCCCGCTCGGCCGAGGGGGAGGCGGTCCCTTCGCGGGAGCCGGGGTGAGCACCGGCATGACCGCGGTCGACGCGACGGGTGTGCCGATCCCGACCGTGGGCACGGGAGCGCGGATCGTGTCGCTGGTGCCGAGCGTCTCCGAGCTGCTGCACCGCCTCGGCGTCACGGACCGGGTGGTCGGAGTCACCACGTTCTGTGTCGCCCCCGCGGACGGGTTCCCGCAGGCCCGGCGTGTCCGCGGCACGAAGAACCCCGACGTGGACGCGATCGTGGAGCTGGCGCCGGACGTGGTCTTCGCGAACCTGGAGGAGAACCGGCAGCGTGACGTGGCCGCCCTGCGTGAGGCCGGGTTGGAGGTGCACGTCAGCTACCCGCGCGACGTGGACGGGGCTCGGGCGACGGTCGCAGCGATCGCGGCGATCGTCGGGGCGGAGCAGGGTGTGTCGCTGATCGTCGAGGATCTGGACGGGGCCCGGGCCGGGGCGGCAGCCCGACGGCCAGCGGACGCGCTGTCCACCTTCTGCGCGATCTGGCGCGATCCGTGGATGGCCGTCGGCCCGTCGACGTACGCCGGCGCGCTGCTGGGGGAGTGCGGACTGTCGGTGCGGCCCGACACGGGCGAGACCTACCCCCAGGTGGACCTCGGTGCTGTGCTGGACTCGGTGGAGGTCGTGCTGCTGCCCGACGAGCCCTACCCGTTCACGGCGGTCGATGCGGAGGAGCTGCGCGGCCGGGGCGCCGAGGTCCGGCACGTGGACGGGGCGGCGCTCACGTGGCACGGATCGCGCACCGCGACCGGGCTGCGGGTCTTCTCGGCGCTCGCCCAGGATCTCGCGGGGGAGGCGTAGGGCGCGGCCCCCCAAGTCAGCTGCCGTAGGTGTGTTCCTCAGCCGGGTACACACCGTCGGCGACCTCGCTGGCGAACGTCTTGACGGCCGCGGTGACCTCGGCACCCAGGTTCGCGTACTGCTTGACGAACCGGGGCAGCCGACCGGAGGTCAGCCCCAGGAAGTCGTGCCAGACCAGCACCTGAGCGTCGGTGTCGGGGCCGGCCCCGATCCCGATCGTCGGCACGGGCACCGCCGCGGTCACCCGGCGGCCGAGGTCGGACGGCACACACTCCAGGACGATGCTGAACGCCCCGGCGTCGGCGAGCGCGACGGCGTCGTCGACGATCCGGTCGGCGGCCTGCTCCTCGCGTCCTTGCACCTTGAAGCCCCCGAACTGGTTCACCGACTGCGGGGTCAGGCCCAGGTGGCCCATGACCGGGATGCCCGAGGACACCAGCGTGTCCGTGACCTCGACCATCCGTCCACCGCCCTCGAGCTTCACGGCGTTGGTGTCGGCCTCCTTCATGAAACGGGTGGCGCTGGCCAACGCCTGCTCCGGACCCTGCTGGTAGGTGCCGAACGGCATGTCGCCGACCACCAGGGCGCGCGGGGCGCCCCGGGCGACGGCGCGGGTGTGGTGCAGCATCTCGTCGAGCGTCACCGGGACGGTCGAGTCGTAGCCCAGCATCACCATCCCGAGCGAGTCACCCACCAGGATCACCGGGATGCCGGCCTCGTCGAGCAGCTTGGCGGACAGGAAGTCGTAGGCGGTGAGCATGGTGAAACGCTCACCGGCTTCCTTCTTGCGCCGGAGGTCGTGGATCGAAACGGGACGGACGTCTGCGTGCACGGACATGCGAGGCCTCCATCTCCTGCCGGCCCGGAACGGGTCCAGCGGTCGGGGGTGCGTCATCCAGGGTAACGCGTGAGCCTCTCGAGGTTCCGTCCGCTGCGCACCGACACGGACGGCACCATGTCCGCATGGACTCGGCCATGGAACCCCCCGATGCGTTCGCGCCGCACGACGTGCTCGCCACGTTCGGGTCTATGGCGGCGGCGAGGGATGCCGTCCAGGGGTTGCAGATGGCGGGGATCGACGCCGCGCGGATCAGCCTGTTCGGCCCAGCGGCCGACGAGGCGGAGGCGGATCTGTCGGTCGCCGAGGCCGATGCCGGGTTCACCGGCGAGATGTGGCGCCGGACGTGGATCGGTGGGGTGGTCGGGCTGGCGGTCGGGATGCTGTTCGGGGGCGTGGTGGCCTACCTGGTCCTGCGGGACGCCGGGCCGGCTGCGGTGGGCGTCTTCTGGGCAGCCGTCGTGGGCACCGGTGTGCTGGGGCTCGGCACCGGCGCAGCCACGGGGGCGACCAGCGCGGCGCAGATGTCCCGTGCCTGGGAGCTCACGTTCCACCCCGTCCTGCCGGGTCAGGTGGGTGTGGGCGTCCACACCGTGGATCCGGCGGAGGCGTCGCTGGCCGAGGACGTGCTCGAGCGGTTCGACCCCTCCCAGTTGGAGCGCTTCGACGTGTAGACGACCCGTCGAGTGGCAGCCCAGTTGCAGATCTGCGACCGAGCTGCCACTCGACGGTCGGCTCAGCCGGTTCAGCCGGTTCCGCCGGTTCAGCCGGTTCCGCCGGTTCAGCCGGTTCCGCCGGTTCAGCCGGTTCCGCCGGTTCTGCCGGTTCTGCCCGTTTTGCCGTGCCACCCGTTCGTGATGGGCAGGCGGCGGTCCTTGCCGAACGCCCGGCCGGAGATCTTGACCCCCGGCGGGGCCTGTCGGCGCTTGAACTCGGCGTGGTCGACCATCCGCGCGACCTCGCGGACGGTCGCTGCGTCGAACCCCTCGTCGACGATGTCGGCGATCGGGCGGTCCGCCTCGACGTACAGGTGGAGGATGCGGTCGAGCACGTCGTAGGGCGGCAGGGAGTCCTCGTCCCGCTGATCGGGTTTCAGCTCGGCGGACGGGGGCTTGGTGAGCACGTTCCGGGGGATCACCGGTCCGTCCTCGAAACCGTTGCGGTGCTCCGCGAGCGCGTACACGAGCTGCTTCTCGCAGTCCTTGAGCGGCATGAACCCGCCGGCCATGTCGCCGTAGAGGGTGGCGTAGCCGACGGACGCCTCGGACTTGTTCCCGGTCGCGATGACGAGGTGTCCGAACTTGTTCGAGATCGCCATGAGCAGCATCCCGCGGAGCCGTGCCTGGATGTTCTCCTCGGCCACCCCCGGCTCGGTCTCCGCGAACACCTCCGACAGCATCTCGCCGAAGGCCTGTCGCCCCGGTTCGATGCCGATGACCTCGTAGCGGATGCCCAGCCGTTCGGCCAGCTCCTCCGCGTCGGTCCTGGAGTGCTCGGTCGAGTAGGTCGACGGCATGGAGACGCCGAGGACGTTGTCGGGACCGACGGCGGACGCGGCCACGACCGCCGCGACCGACGAGTCGATCCCGCCCGACAGCCCCACCGTGACGCGTTCGAAGCCGTTCTTGCGGCAGTAGTCGCGGGTGCCGAGGACGACGGCCTCCCAGACCTCCGCGACGTCGTCGAGCGCCTCGGGCTCCTCCCGGCGGGGGAGCGGCGGGCGTTCGCTGCCGGACCCCGGGGCCGTGGGTGCGCCCCGGACCGGTGGCGTGTCCACCTCGAGGTCTACGACAAGGAGGTCCTCCGCGAAGCGGGCGGCCCTGCCCAGGATCTGACCCCCGGCGCCCGCGACCACGGACCCGCCGTCGAAGACCAGTTCGTCCTGTCCGCCGACGGCGTTCACGTACGCGAGCGTGATGCCCGACCGCTGCGTGTGGTGCAGCAGCCAGCGGTCGCGGTCGGTGATCTTGCCCTGCTGGAAAGGGGACGCGTTCAGGTTCACGACCACGGCCGCTCCGGCATCCGCGGCGGCGGCGACCGGACCGCCCTCGGTCCACAGGTCCTCGCAGATCGTCACCCCGACCGGGACGTCCGCGACGTCGACCACCAGCGCCTCGTCGTCCGGGGTGAAGTACCGGGCCTCGTCGAACACCCCGTAGTTCGGCAGCCGTGCCTTGTCGTACGTCGCGATCCGCCGGTGGTCGCCCAGGACCACCGCGCTGTTCCGCAGGTCCGTACGTGCGGCGACGGGGACGTCCCAGTCCTCGGCGGGATCGGACGTCGCCTGGGTGCGGACGTAGCCGACCACGGCGGTGGTCTCGGTTGGCCCCTGAGATGCCAGTCGGTCGACCGCGTCCTCGTTGGCGTCCACGAAGTCCGGGCGCAGGAGGAGATCCTCCGGCGGGTATCCGGTCACGGCCAGTTCCGGGAACGCGACCAGGTCGGCACCCAGGTCGCCGGCCTGACGCCAGGCGTCGAGGATCCGGTCGACGTTGCCGTCGATGTCACCGACCACCGGGTTGATCTGCGCGAGTGCGAGGCGGAACGTCACCCGCGGACTCCTTCCGTCGTCCGGAGCGTAGGCCGGACGTCGGTCCGTTCTCACCCGGGGGTGGGCGTCGGGCCACCCGGTTCACACGTTCGGAACCTGAACGGGACGAGTCGTTACACGGATGAAACGAACGCGGAACGGGGCGTGTACGGGGCGTCCGTAGCTTCCGTCGACGTGAGGTCGAGGTTGGGCGGCCCGGACCCGTACACGATGGACGAGGGAGAACGAGATGTTGCGCAAGCTCCGACTGGTGGTGCCGCTCACCGCCGTCCTGCTGCTCGCCGGTTCGCTGCCGGCGTTCGCACAGGAGACGGCGACCGAAGACCTGACCTACGCGATCGACACGATCTGGGTGGCGGCCTGTGCGGCCCTGGTGCTGCTGATGCACCTGGGCTTCGCCCTGGTCGAGACCGGTTTCACCCGGGCCAAGAACGCCGCGAACATCGTCGGCAAGAACATGGTGACGATCGCGGTCGCCGGACTCTCCTACTGGGCGGTCGGGGGCGCGCTGGCCTACGGCTCGGACGTCGGCGGCCTCTTCGGGGCGAGCGGGTTCTTCGACCCCGCCTCGAACTTCGTCAACACGTTCGGCAACGGTGATGGCGTCCAGGCCATCTTCCAGCTGGTGTTCGCCGCGACCGCCGCGACGATCGTGTCCGGTGCCGTCGCCGAGCGCATCCGCTTCGGCAGCTACGTCGCCGTGGCGACCGTCCTCACCGGCGTGATCTACCCCGTGATCAGCCACTGGCAGTGGTTCGGCGAAGGTGCGTGGCTCTACGACCTGGGCTTCTACGACTTCGCCGGTTCGACCCTGGTGCACCTGACCGGCGGTGCCGCGGCCCTGGCCGGCGTGCTGATCCTCGGCCCGCGCATCGGCAAGTACGGCAAGGACGGCAAGCCCCGGGCGATCCCCGGGCACTCGATCCCGCTGGCGATCGCCGGTGTGCTCGTGCTGTTCTTCGGCTGGTTCGGCTTCAACGGCGGCTCGACACTCGGGGCGGTCGGGTTGGGCGAGGTCATCGGCACCGTGCTGATGAACACCACCCTCGCCGGTGCTGCCGGCGCCGCGATGGCCGCGATCGTGAGCAAGTTGCAGGCCGGCAAGGCCGACGTCGGCATGATCGGCAACGGGGCGCTGGCCGGTCTGGTGGGGATCACCGCCGGTCCGGACCTCGCCACGAACCTGTGGGCCGTCGTCGTCGGCGCGCTCGCCGGAGCCCTCGTCGTCGGTGCCGTGCTGTTGATCGACCGGCTGCGGGTCGACGACCCGGTCGGTGCGATCTCCGTGCACGGGGTGTGCGGGGCGTTCGGCACCCTCGCCGTGGGCGTGTACTCGGCCGAGCACACGATCGCGGTGCAGGCGCTGGGGGTCGTGGCCGTCGGTGCCTTCGCGTTCACCGCGACCGGGCTGACCTTCCTCGCTGTGCGGGCACTCATGGGTCTGCGCGTCAGCGAGGAGGAGGAGCTCGACGGGCTCGACATCCACGAGCACGGGATCGCCGGTTACCCGGACCTCGTCCTGGGGCCGTCGGCGGCCGACCCGTCGCGCCCCGCCGGGGCGGGTGCGTACACCTACCGCGCACCGGCTCCCGCGCCGAGAGGGAGCGCCGCCACCGCCACCGAGTAGTCGCCACGCACGGCCGGCCCCGTGGACCCCGAGCGCCCCGCGCCGGGGTCCACGGCCGTCGTGGCACTACGATGGGGGCGAAGGTGAGGGCCAGGGAGGCCAGGCACATGGACAAGCAACAGGAGTACGTGCTCCGGACCGTCGAGGAGCGCGACATCCGGTTCATCCGGCTGTGGTTCACCGACGTCCTGGGGT